>NZ_CP124543.1:5617656-5929748 GCF_029953635.1 Halotia branconii CENA392
ACAGTAGTTTTGAGTGCCGATTGGCTACCTAAGTAAGAATAGGAAATTAGGAAGATGGGGAACAAAATTCGATACCCAAAACCTAACACCCGCAGAAATTTAAATATACGACAGTTATTAGCAGTTCTGACCTTAATTATTAGTACAGGACTGCTAATTGCTTTTACTAACTTCCAATCAATTGCTATTTTCACTAATAAGCCAGAACATAATCTAGACCTCAACAAGTCCCTAGCTTCCCCAAAACCTCACCCTCTACCACCAAAATTAGTGCATTGGCAAGACAGCACAAACGATGGTGATTACTTTTCTCAAATCGCAACTACCAAAGTTGGTTATTTAGTCTGGTCGCAATTTCCTATTCGAGTATACGTAGAAACACCACAAGCATTTAATAATAAACAAGCTCAAGGTTGGATTAACAGCGTTTTACAAGCTGTACAGGAATGGAATGTTTACTTGCCCTTAATAATAGTCGAACAGCCAGAGGTTGCTGATATTACAATTGTGCGGAAAGCGCCACCTTTACAGACTATCCCAGGTAGCAAAATCACCCGCGCCCGTTCTGCACTAACCACTTACGAGTTATATACCAACAGCAATCAAATTTTATGCCACAGATTTATAATTTTGCTGAGTCCTAGTCAAACCAATGCATATCTACAAGCAGCCGCCCGCCACGAACTCGGTCATGCTTTGGGAATTTGGGGTCATAGTCCACTAAAAACCGATGCTTTATATTTTTCCCAGGTTCGCAATTCGCCACCTATTTCTCCTAGAGATATAAATACTCTCAAGCGAGTTTATCAACAGCCAACCAGTTTAGGGTGGTCTTTATATTTAAATTGATATATCAAGACCATAAAAGTTGTGATTTATATAAATAGACTGGGGTCAACTCGAAAAAATTCTCCCAAAGCCTTAGCTTGAGCTTTGCTTATTTTTCGTTTGCCATTCACCACCTCTGAAACAACCCCTTTAGAACCGATAATACCCACTAAATCTAATTGTTTAATATCCCTTTGTTTCATTAGAAAAAGCAGTGTAGAATGAGGCTCAGAGGATTTCCCTGGTGAATAATATTCTTGTTCAAACTTTTCAATTAAAATAATTAGTAACTCATAAAGTTCATTTTGTTCAAGGCTGCGGTTATGGAGATGCATCAATTCTTCTACAATAGCTAAAGCTTTTACATTTTCTTCCTCATTTCTAATTCGTTTTGGCTGATACTGTAATAATAATTCCTTGTATTTATCTGAATTAAAAGTAAGGGTCATTTTTACAATCCTCCTTGTCATATTCAGCGTGGGTAAGTATATATTTGATATAAATCAATTGCTTTTCATAATCTATACTCACAATTAAACGATATTTATTACCCCTAACATTAAAGACAGTAAAGTTCCCAACTGCTTCTGCTTTTGGAAAAACTGATTGCACAGCAACCAAATTAGACCAATTAGCCTTGCTGGCAACTTTGTACCAATTATCAATAGAATTACGGCAATCAGCGTGGTTTTCAGCGTATTCTTTTAAACTTCGGTAGCTGATGACGTGCATTGATCATAATTTATCTGCAATTGATTTAGTTCTCATTACGAGAACTAAACTCCAAAAAATAATATCACGAGAAAGGCTGATAAGGTTGTTGAGCGATCGCATTCGTTAGCGCCTATTTCTCCCAGAGATATAAAAACTATTGGTGTTTTTTTGTACCTATCTAGTTCTACGATCTTATAAATTTAGCGCCTTGCTCTAGCAGTTTTGACTCTAAAAGAAATGCTACAACCTGATATAAATGCTAAAATCCCCATATTCTCGATAGAGAATATGATGTTTTGTGTTTGTAACTAAAATACTTGCAACTATCCAGTAATATAAATACATATCACTGTATTCCCATCAACTAACCGTGGATTTAGAGGAGGAAAAGTATGGCTTTGTGGCAACGCTTACTGAGAAGATTACAAGCAAAGCGATTCAGCGTAAATTCGCTTCAAGGCTTCGTATCACTATTTTTAATAGGAACCGCCTTGAGTGTAGCCTTAGCTGCTTGCTCTGGTGGGAATGTGAGTAATTCTAATTCTGCCGCCCAAACCCCAGGAGCTAGTCCTGTGTCGGCTAACAAGCAGAATGTGGAATTAACCTTAGTTTCTTTTGCCGTTACCAAAGCAGCCCACGAAGCCATAATTCCCAAGTTTGTAGAAAAGTGGAAGCAAGAACACAACCAAACCGTCACCTTTAACCCAAGCTATGGTGGTTCTGGTTCTCAAACTCGTGCTGTCATTGATGGCTTGGAAGCAGACGTTGTTCACTTGGCACTAGCATTAGACACCCAAAAAATTGAAAAAGCTGGACTGATTCAGCCAGGATGGCAGAAAGAAGTACCTAACGATGGCATCGTTTCCAAGTCGGTTGCAGCAATAGTTACACGACCAGGAAATCCCAAAGGTGTAAAAACCTGGGCAGACTTAGAAAAAGATCAAGTAAAACTGATTACCGCCGACCCCAAAACATCAGGCATTGCTCGTTGGAATTTCTTAGCTCTCTGGAACTCCGTGATTAAAACTGGAGGTAATGAGGCTAAAGCTACCGAATTTGTCACTAAAATCTATAACAATGTACCTCTTTTAACAAAAGATGCTCGTGAAGCAACTGATGCGTTTTTCAAACAGGGTCAAGGGGATGTCTTGATTAACTATGAAAACGAAATTATCTTTGCTCAACAAAAAGGCCAGAAAATTGATTATGTTATTCCTGATGTCAACATCTCTATCGATAACCCAATCGCAGTAGTAGATAAGAATGTTGATAAGCATGGTACACGCGAAGTTGCTGAAGCTTTTGTGAAATACCTCTACACTCCAGAAGCACAACAAGAATTTGTCAAGTGGGGATTCCGCCCAGTAAATGAGACAGTAATCCAAACAAAAGAAGTTGCCGATAAATATCCCAAAGTTAAAACCTTAAGCACCGTTCAAAACTACGGTGGATGGGATGCAGTTCAAAATAAATTCTTCGCTGATGGCGCTCTTTTTGACCAAATTCAAGCTCAAAAGCAACGGTAATCAGTCAACAGTAAATGGTGAGCCAGAGTGCAGTATTCTCACACGACTGGCTCCTAAATTTGGGCATTAATTTTGAATTTTAAATCGGAGCGAAGCGACGTGACTTTATCATCTCCTGTAGAAGTTAACAATAAAACTCCTGCCTGGAAGACTTTTCTCAATCAATTACGGCGGATTCCTTGGACGTGGCGAATTACCTGGGGATATCTGACAGTAATGTTATTTCTTCCTATTGCTGCTATGTTCTTGAAAGCCAGTACAGAACCCCCGGCAAGGTTTTGGGAAATTGCCACCAGTGATATTGCTCTGGCAACATACAATGTCACTTTTTTAACATCGTTGGGTGCTGCCTTTCTCAACGGTATTTTTGGGACTCTAATTGCTTGGGTTTTAGTTCGCTACGACTTTCCACTGAAACGCTTGATTGATGCCACCGTAGATTTACCTTTCGCGCTACCAACTTCAGTTGCAGGGTTAACATTGGCAACAGTTTACAGTAATAACGGCTGGATTGGTTCGTTATTAGAGCCACTGGGAATTAAAGTATCTTTTACTCGTTTGGGGGTAGGGGTGGCAATGATATTTATTTCACTACCTTTTGTGGTGAGAACTGTACAACCCGTGCTGCAAGAAATGGAACATGAAATAGAAGAAGCAGCTTGGAGTTTGGGTGCTTCCCAATGGCAGACCTTTTGGAAGGTGATTTTGCCGCCTTTATTTCCCACAATTTTGACTGGTGTGGCTTTGGGCTTTTCTCGTGCAGTGGGTGAATATGGCTCAACTGTAATTATCTCTTCTAATACACCTTTTCAAGATTTGATCGCACCTGTATTAATTTTTCAACGCTTAGAGCAGTATGACTACTCTGGTGCAACTGTAATCGGCATAGTTCTACTGACAATTTCGTTAGTGTTACTTCTCGCTATTAATTTCTTACAAGCATGGGCTAGAAGATATGACAGTCAATGAGCCAAAATTTCATTCATCTGGATCTAATACAGGTAAAGCCAGCCCAAAACAGCAAAAAAGCTGGGTTCCCACAGTTTTAATTGGTATAGCGATCGCTTATTTAGTTCTGGTTCAATATATACCTGCACTCAATGTTTTTTTTCAAGCTTTCAGCAGAGGAATTGGCCCGTTTTTTTCCAACCTCAGCCGCCCCGCTTTTCTTCATGCAGCTTGGTTGACACTGTTACTAGCATTGATTGCTGTGCCTTTAAATACAGTATTTGGCTTATGTGCAGCTTGGGCGATCGCTCGTCATAAATTTCCTGGACGCGCAGTAGTTCTGAGTATTATTGATTTACCTTTTTCTATTTCACCCGTAGTTGCAGGATTAATGCTGGTATTGCTCTACGGTAGGCAAGGATGGTTTGGCCCTTGGCTGCAAGCATACGACATCGAGGTGATCTTTGCCTTTCCGGGTATGGTACTGGCTACAGCATTTGTCAGTATGCCCTTTGTCGCGCGAGAAGTGATTCCAGTTTTAGAAGAATTTGGCAAAGATCAAGAAGAAGCGGCTAGAACCCTAGGTGCTAACGATTGGCAAATATTTTGGCGCGTCACTTTACCCAGTATCCGCTGGGGCTTGCTTTATGGCTTAATTTTGACTAACGCCAGAGCAATGGGTGAATTTGGGGCAGTTTCAGTAGTAGCAGGTAATATTGCTGGCAAAACCCAGAGTTTACCACTGTTCGTAGAGGATGCTTACAAACAATATGAAACTGAAGCCGCCTTTTCTGCGGCTGTACTCTTGGCAATGCTAGCAGTAGTTACATTAGTGTTGAAGGAGATTCTGGAACGGAAAACCCGTATTAAAGATGTTGAATAAATTAGGGCATGGGGCATAAGAAGCAGAGGGGCAGGGTGCAGGGCGCAGAGGTGAATTAATAAAATGCCTTGAATTTGTTGTAGTTGTACTTAATATTTAATCTTTCTCCCTGCCCTTCTGCTCCCTTGCTAGCCCCTAGTTCCTAGCTCCTTTTCCTTAACTTAGAAGCGCTATATTTAACTATCCGTTTCAAAGCGTTGTTAATTCGTATTACAATTCAACGCCATAGACACCTATTTTTTTGTTAGTATGCAAAAAAACCCATGTATACAGTTACGGTTCAATTGTTGTTTGTCAGTAACTGTAAAAAACTGTAACAAAAGGGATAAAGCACCTGAGGTTGAATGTCTGATTTTTTCCAAGGAAATTTCCCATTAAAATCTGTCTCAGTGATTAAGAGTGCGCTCAAAAGCCCAGAGGCTGAAACCGAGGTGAGTGGAAATTTAGCTATAACCATAGCCGAAGCTGCATCAGACCGCAAAGCAGGCGAAATTCTAGTGCTAAAGGTAGCTGACGTATCTTACCTTGCAGATTACTTTGTAATGATGACTGGCTATTCTAAAGCGCAAATCAGGGCGATCGCTGAAGCAATTGAAGCAAAAGTAGAGAATGAGTGGCATCGTCGTCCTTTACGAATAGAAGGAAAGTCCGAAGGGAGTTGGGTGCTACAAGACTATGGCGACGTGATCGTTCACATCATGATGCCAAAAGAACGGGAGTTCTATAATTTAGAAGCGTTCTGGATTCATGCAGAACGTATTTCCCTTCCAGAACCTGATGAGGGTGGGGGTAAACCAACATGATTAGGTCTTCGGTTTCTAATTGCCCAGTTCCCATAGACCAACAACCACTTAATGAATATGAAGAATTAAAAGCCTCCTGGCTGTTTCGTGATTGCACCTTAAATTTGCAGGAGTATATCACAACAATAGCTTGGATTTGGGGTTTGTCATGGCTGGTGGCTGGTCCAGTAGCAGCAGCAAGTTTTCCCCCAAATAAATATCTAGCTCATTTTATTCTCTGCGGTGCAGCGGGAGCGAGTGTAGGGGTGGTACTGGGTCTGACACGGTTGTATTTAGGCTGGCATTATGTACGCGATCGCCTTTACAGTACAACTGTATTTTATGAAGAATCAGGCTGGTACGACGGTCAAACCTGGATGAAACCGCCAGAAATATTAACCCGCGATCGCTTAATTGTGACATACGATATCAAACCAATTTTACAGCGACTACAATTGACCTTTGCTAGCTTGGCTGGATTGTTGGTTATTGGTACTATAGTTTGGCATTTGTTTTAAATAGTTAGTCGTCAGTTGCCAGTTGCCAGTAGTACAAACGACTGACCACTGACCACTGACCACACTTCGACTACGCTCAGTGCATTACTGACAACTGACAATTCATAAATAAAGAGATAAATATTAACCCATGACAATGGGAAAACGAACTCAAGCCACAGCACTGGAAGTCCGGTTGCTGCGAGAAGGGATTATTGAATCGAGGCATATAGTCCACGCTGTTGTATGCGACGAACGAGGGCGGGTGCTTACCGTTGCCGGTAACTCTGAAACTGCTGCATTTGCCCGTTCTGCACTCAAACCATTTCAGGCACTCGCAGTTACTACTACAGGTACTCTAGAACGCTACAACCTCAGCGATCGCGATTTAGCAATTATCACAGGTTCCCATAAAGCTACAATCGAGCAAGTACGACAAGTCTTTAACATCCTTTGGCGCGCCGACCTTGACCCGACTGTACTTCAATGTCCCATTCCTGAAGAAAAGCGGAGTCCTTTAGAATACAATTGCTCTGGTAAACACGCAGGGATGTTAGCTGTTTGTCAACAGCGTCGTTGGCCTTTAAATAACTACTTAGATCGCAAGCATCCAATTCAGCAATTGATTTTGGGGAAAGTAGCAGAACTGCTGCGAATGCCAGCAGAAGAATTTATCAGCGCTCATGACGACTGCGGTGCGCCCACTTATTTGATGCAAATTGGGCAGATGGCTTCTTTATATGCCCTCTTAGCCTCTAGCACTAACTTAGATATGGAGCGCATTGTCCGGGCAATGACTCATCACCCGGCTATGGTAGCAGGAGAAGGAGAATTTGATACAGAACTAATGCGCTTAACTCCAGGGGAACTGGTAAGCAAAGCTGGTGCTGAAGGAGTGCAATGTATTGGCAGACTCGGCGAAGGTATGGGATTAGCTATTAAAGTCATGGATGGGGCAAAAAGAGCAAAGTATGCCGTAGCGATTCACTTGCTTCAGCAGATGGGTTGGATTAGTCCCAGCACCGCAGAAAGCTTATCAGAAAAGTTTATGGCTTTGGGTAAATACAAGCGTCTAGAAGTAGTTGGAGAATTATCGTTTTTATAGTTGCCAAACTTATAAACTTGGGCTATACTTGAAAAGTCAAGAACGACGCGGGATAGAGCAGCCTGGTAGCTCGTCGGGCTCATAACCCGAAGGTCAGTGGTTCAAATCCACTTCCCGCCACCAAATAGATAAAACAGACCCCCGCAATCCTTAAAGATAGTGGGGTTTGTTTTATTTTGATCTATTCTGGAATAGAAACCTTCCAAAAAGTGCGGAGAATCATGGTTGTGAAGTTGCAGCGACCGATTTTGGTGGGAGGATTGGGACTATCCTTTTCCCTGTGGATCTTACAAAGTTGGCATCATTCAATAGTGCAGGTAAGTGAATTTGGTTTATTTAGTGCTTTAGCTGTTGGTGGTGGTTTGTGGTTATTTCGGCAAAATCGCCCCAAAAATCATCTAGAGCAGCTAGATGGTATGGTTGTAGATCGGGTAACAGCAGAAACTGCGATCGCTAAAACTGAAGCCGTAATTAACCAATTAGCACAAGAAACCGAAAATCATCCAGCCTTAGAAAATTTGCGATCGCAAGTTGCCCAACTGCTATTAGAATTAGACAGACAAGAAATTAAAATCGGTGTTACTGGTGGTAAATCTGTTGGTAAAAGCACCTTAATTCAAGTCTTAAAGTCTAGCTGTGACAAAGAAATACTGCAAAAAGTTAGTTTTCAAGAAACAGCACCTCTATTTAGAGAAGCGGGTGAGAAGTCAGATGCAGCTACTTTGGCAGAAGTAAACAAAACTGATTTTGTCTTGTTTCTTACCAACGGCGATTTAACAGACTCAGAATTTCAAACTTTACAGCAGCTAAAGGCAGTAAATCAGCCGACAACTTTGGTTTTCAACAAACACGATCAATATTTAGCAGATGAACGTGCTAGTGTTTTGCTGTCCTTAAAACAGCGGATGTCAGGAAATGTAGTTGCAACTGCGGCTTCTCCCATTCCGATGAAAGTGCGGAAGCATGAAGCTGATGGTGCAGTGCAAGAATGGATGGAACAGCCAGCGCCAGATATCCAGCAATTGACTCAGCAATTAAGTACAGTTTTGGCACAGCAAGAAAAGCAGCTAGTTTGGACGACTACAATGAGGAAGACCCTAGCGCTAAAAGCTGAAGCAAAAAACTGGCTAAATGGCATTAGACGCGATCGCGCCACCCCAGTTATAGAACAATATCAATGGATAGCTGCGGCTGCTGCCTTTGCTAACCCAGTACCAGCACTTGATATTTTGGCGACTGCGGCAATTAACGCTCAAATGGTGATGGATTTAGGTAATGTTTATCAGCAGAAGTTTTCCTGGGAACAGGCGCAAACCGTAGCCGGGACAATGGGAAGTCTGATGCTAAAGTTGGGTTTAGTCGAACTTTCCACAAAAGCTGTTAGTACTGTCTTAAAAAGTAACGCCATTACCTTTGTTGCTGGTGGTGTTGTGCAGGGAGTTAGTGCTGCTTATCTCACCAGAGTTGCAGGGTTGAGTTTAGTCGAGTATTTTGAACAGCAAGAAGTAGCCATAGATTCTGGTACTAATTTGAATTTGGACAAGTTGCGCCAAACTTTGCAAAATGTCTTTCAGCAAAATCAGCAGATGGCTTTTCTGCAAGGTTTTGTTAAGCAAAGTGTGAAGCGCTTATTGCCAGAAACACAGCAGGTGGAAGTTGTAAAATAATTTCGCGCAAAGGCGCAAAGGCGCTAAGAAAAACTTTGCGTCTTTGCATCAAAAATGAGTTTGCTAGAAAACTATGGTGATGACTATAACTCCTGCGGAACAGCGGGTGATTCTTCACAATATTAGTTGGGAAACTTTCAACACTATTCTTCAAGAATTAGGTGAAAATCGATCTGAACGTCTGGCATATAACGAAGGCTATTTAGAAATTATGACTCCCCTGGGGGAACATGAGAACACTAACAGATTTATTGATGATTTGATGCGGATTTTGGCAGATGAATTAAACCTAAATCTGAAAAAGTTTGGTTCTCTAACTCTCAAGCGAGATGATATACGGCGGGGTATAGAACCGGATTCTTGTTATTACATTCAAAATGAGCCTGTTGTCAGAGGAAAAAAAGATATAGATTTAAAATATGATCCACCACCAGACTTAGTTGTTGAAATTGATATCACCAATAGTTCTTTAAACAAGCGCTCAATTTATGCAGCCTTGGGTGTGCCAGAAATTTGGCTGTACGATGGGCAAAATTTAAAATTTTTTGTTTTATCTGAGCAGGTTCAGACTTACAAACAAGTAAAGCAAAGCCCAACATTTCCTGTTTTAACGAAAAATGTTGTTCTTCAGTTGATTGAACAAAGTTTAACTGATGGAGAAACTGCAACTTTGCGCTCTTTTCGAGCTTGGCTGAAACAGAGGTTAGAACATTAAAATAGTTGAAATATCAAAATATTTGTTTGATAAATTCATCACAGCTTTAAAGCCTACATTAAACCGAACAGCTTGTTAACCAATCAAACGCAAAATGAGGTATTTCCGAGTTTGGGGAGTTGTTCCCAAGACAGTGATCGCCTGTTATGCAAACAGCGGTGCGATCGCTTCACAGGAAAGGTGAAAATTCAATGGAACCAACACCAAAGCAGTTAAAAGCACTTTATCAAAGATGCGTAAGAGCAAGTAATTTGCTTCAACCAATCAAAATAGTAAGGCTTGATAATCGCACCAACCGAATAGTTATGCTGATTGGAGAGACAATACAAATAGAAATTCTTCCAAATGGGGAGGTACTAATCGAGTGACTAAGCCAAATTATGAATCAATGACAGAACCAGAATTGCGTGACTATATTAGACGCAATCCTCAAGATGAAGATGCTTTTCAGCACTACCTAAGCATTATTCGCTCTCGCCCTGGCGTGCTTCGCACTACAGATGAAGAAGCAGATGCAGAAATGGAAAAGAGGGTCAATCAAGGTCAGAGATAGCGATAAACTTCCTGAACAATTTTTCATTGTTCTTAGTTATTGAGTTAGAATATATAATTTGTTTAAATTCAGTCTTGAAACACTATTATAAATGAGCGATCGCCCTTGTATTTTTTCTTTTTTTGCTGGTTCTGGTTTTTTAGATTTAGGTTTTGAAACTAGCGGTTTTAACATTGTTTATGTCAATGAAATCTTCTCTCCATTCCTGGCAGCATACCGCTATTCGCGGCATATTCTCAACTTACCATTAACAGAATATGGATATTGTGATAGAGAAACAGCAGATATTACTCAACTTATCGATGGAAAACAAGCACAACGCTTAAAAGAATTAGTTAAAGATTGTCGTAAATCTCATAATATTGTGGGCTTTATTGGCGGGCCTCCCTGTCCTGATTTTTCTATTGGGGGCAAAAATAAAGGACGATTGGGAGATCACGGTAAACTTTCGGCTTCTTATGTGGAATTAATTTGCCGTAATTTACCAGATTTTTTTGTATTTGAGAATGTAAAAGGTTTATACAAAACAATAAAACATCGTTTATTTTTTGAAAATCTGAAACAACAATTACAACAAACAGGATATACATTAACAAAACGATTAATTAATTCTATTGAATACGGTGTGCCACAGGATAGAGAAAGAATCATTCTGATAGGTTTCAGAAATAATTTTTTAAAAGAAATAGGAATCAACCATCAATTTAGTTTTCCTTGGAAAAAACATGTTTTATATCCTCAAGAGAAAGTGTTTGCTTTTCCTTGGCGTAAGTGTGAACCGTTTAAAGAAGAATCTATAACTATTTGTCCTGACGATATACCTCAAGAACTAACAGTTGAATATTGGTTTAGAAAAAATAATGTGTTGAAACATCCTAATGCTGAACATTGTTTTCAACCAAGAGCAGGTATCACCAGATTTGCTACTGTTGATGAAGGAGATGATTCTAAAAAATCTTTCAAACGTCTGCATAGATGGCGTTACTCTCCGACAGCTTGCTACGGAAATAATGAAGTGCATTTACACCCTTATAAAGTTCGCCGAATATCTGTAGCGGAAGCTTTAGCTATACAATCTTTACCTGCAAATTTTATACTTCCAGAAAATATGTCACTCACCAATATGTTTAAAACTATTGGTAATGGCGTACCATATTTAGCATCAAAGGCATTAGCTGAGACTATTGTTGACTTTTTAAGAATTAACGTTCATCTTTCTCATGTCACAACAGCCTAATGTCAACTTAAATACCTAAAAAATTCTGGTATGCTTGCAAGCTTGATGTGTAATACCAGTTCAGCGGCTTGTTTTCAGGATAAACTCGTAATAAATATGCTTTAATATATATATAAGAAATGTTTTGATTTTTTATAAAGATTAATAATCAACTTACTGGCAAAGGCACGATGGCAGCAGACTATCCAGACATTGATATTGCGCCATTCATTGATCACGCCCTGTTAACACCCACAGCTACCCCAGAGCAGGTTGAGCAATGGTGTGAAGAAGCAGACAGATTTCATTTTGCAGCGGTTTGTCTTCATCCTGTTTATGTCAAACAAGCAACGGAACTCCTCCACGGCAAAAACCCAAAAGTTTGTACGGTGATTGGCTTTCCGACTGGTGCGACAACTTCGGCCGTCAAACTTTATGAGGCTCAAGAAGCAGTAGAAAATGGTGCTACTGAGTTAGATGTTGTGATCAACTTGGGTTGGTTGAAAGCTGGCAAAACTGAAGAAGTGCATCGGGAAATTGCCGAAATTTGTGAAGAGACTGGGCAAACTGTCAAGGTAATTTTGGAAACAAACTTACTGACAGATGCTGAGAAAAATCTGGCGGCAGAAATATGTATGGAAGCCGGAGCAGCATTTTTAAAAACCAGTACAGGCTGGAATGGTGGTGCTACGGTGGCAGATGTGCAACTTTTGAAAGAAGTAGCTAAAGAAAGAGTAGGAATTAAGGCTTCAGGGGGTATTCGTACTGTAAATCAAGCCCTAGACTTAATTCTAGCGGGTGCTACTAGATTAGGCACATCTGGCGGTGTCGATTTGATCCGCCAGCGCGATAACCTGGAAAAGGGTCGATAGTCATTCGTTTTTTGATATTTGTCATTTGTCCAATGATTAATGAGTAGAACCTATAAAGTAACTGGGATTAATCTTAAAACCCAGGCACTGGGAGAATCTGACAGAATAGTGACAATTTTGACACGGGAATTTGGTTTGATTCGAGCAGTTGCCCCTGGCGCACGCAAGCACAACTCTAGCCTTGGTGGCAGGAGTGGAATGTTTGTAGTGAATGAACTATTAATTGCTAAAGGGCGATCGCTCGATAAAATTACTCAAGCACAAACGTTAAAAACTTATCCTGGTCTGGCTCAAGATCTGGGAAAATTATCTGCTAGTCAATATTTAGCAGAAATAGTCTTATGTCAAGCTTTAAGCGAGCAACCCCAAGAAGAAATTTATGAATTATTTAATGAACATCTTCAGCGGTTAGAAGCTTTACCAAAGTCAGAAGCAACTGCTGTTGTTGCACATCTAGCTCAAGGAGTATTTCATCTTTTAGCTTTGGGAGGACTGACACCCCAGGTACAAGTATGTTGTTTAACTCAACGTCCCTTAACACCAGACTTTACAAATCCCAATTGGCAAGTAGGATTTAGCATTACTGCGGGGGGAACAGTTTGCTTAGAGGCTTGGGAAGGCTTGCGATCGCAAAGTAAAAAACAAGCTCCCCTCCTACCATCGCCCCATTTTACCTCCATAGCATCTTCCCCAAAATCTAGTTATCAAACTGTTGCCCATCGGCAAGAAATACCAGTAATTTCCAGTCGCCTAAATGCTACAGAACTGGCCATGTTTCAACAGTTGTCACAACCAGAGATAATGCAAGTAAACCCAGTCAAAGATTATGGCTGGTTATCTGTTGAGCAAATTTTGCGCCAGTATGCTCAATATCATTTAGGTCGCCCGATTCGCTCTGCTTCTTTGATTGACTCTTATTTTGCTGCAAACTCATGATGCAACCGTCTGATTTGGATTCAAAAATCCTACCCCTATCACCAAGCTACGCCAAAAAACAGAACAAGGCATCAGTTCCTAAAGTTCCGAATCATCTGAGTGCAGTTCCTAAATCTACACCCAGTCACATGAATCGCGAAGAAATGTCCTCACAAGACATTTCCATAAATAATAAACATGAAACATCGGAAATACCAAAAAACGATATTTCTCAGCAATCTGAAAAACCAACTCAAGCATTAAATACAGACCAGACAGATAAAAATAGCGATCGCAATGGACAAAACTCACCAGTAGCTAATGTCCCACAAACAGAATTAAATGACTCTGGTTCAGGTAATTTACCCCAGCAGGGATTTTTACCAGTATTAAAAAATCCTAATTTTCTCGCCCTTTGGGGTGGTCAAGTTTTTTGCCAATTGGCAGATAAAGTGTATTTAGTATTAATGATTGCTTTGATTAATACTCAGTTTCAATCAAGTGATCAAAGCATTAGTGGCTGGGTGTCTGCTTTAATGATGGCTTTTACCATTCCAGCGGTACTGTTTGGTTCAATCGCTGGTGTGTTTGTGGATCGCTGGTCTAAAAAGGCCGTGCTAGTGTCCACAAATGTTTGGCGTGGCATTCTGGTTTTAGCAATACCCGTGCTGCTGTGGTTAACTCATGATTGGCAACCTATAGGAGTGATACCAGTAGGTTTTGCAATTATTTTGGGCGTAACTTTTTTAGTTTCCACACTGACACAGTTTTTTGCCCCAGCAGAACAAGCTGCAATTCCTTTAGTTGTGGAAGAACAGCACTTACTTTCGGCTAATTCCCTATATACAACAACCATGATGGCATCGGTAATTGTCGGGTTTGCCATTGGAGAACCATTATTAGCGATCGCTGATGCTATTTGGCTAAAACTTGGTGGTGGTGAAGAACTCGGCAAAGAACTGTTGGTAGGTGGTAGTTATGCGATCGCTGGGATAATTTTGTTTCTGTTAGCGACTAAAGAAAAACCCCACGCACCCGAAACCGCATTTCCTCATGTTTTCTCTGACTTACGTGATGGTTTTAGCTACCTTAATGCTAATTATCGCGTCCGCAATGCCTTACTACAATTGATTATTTTATTTTCTGTCTTTGCGGCATTAACTGTTTTAGCTGTGCGGATGGCAGAAATAATTCCTAACTTAAAAGCTTCCCAGTTTGGCTTTTTACTAGCATCTGGGGGTGTGGGGATTGCGATCGGGGCAACACTCCTGGGTCAGTTTGGTCAACGTTTCTCTTATCCTCAATTGAGTTTTTGCGGTTGTGCCGGGATGGCAGCATCTTTAATTGGTCTTTCAATATTCACAACCCAACTATGGATAGTTCTATTGTTAGTGGCTCTATTGGGTATCTTTGGGGCGCTAGTAGGTATCCCAATGCAAACAGCAATCCAGACAGAAACCCCGGCAGAAATGCGGGGCAAAGTATTCGGCTTACAAAATAATGTGATTAATATTGCCCTTTCTTTACCTCTAGCGTTGGCAGGTGTAGCAGAAACCTTTGTCGGATTACATGCAGTTTTTTTGGGATTAGCTGCGATCGTCTTTTCAGGAGCTATCTTAACTTGGTATAACTCCCATGAATAATTATCGAAATCATCACTTTGATAATTTATAGCAGTTCCCAATTACATGAGGTACAGTCTAGCTTCTAATTACTAGCCCCTAGCCCCTAGTCTCTAGTCCCTAATCTTAACGAAATATACCTCACTAAAACGAGAAATGCTATATAACTTTGATGTCATTATTAACTTCATGAAAATTTAGCTTTCATGCTAAACTAAGTCCAGTGAAAATTTATCAAAGATTTGCTGGGTATCATTTGGATATTAACCAGAGAAAGTTGTCATCAATATATGTTGATAAACAACTTATAAGTTAAAGTCAATAAGCGATAAATACACTAAATTTAATAATTGTCAAAATTGGGTTAGGTGGAGTTTTATGGTCAACAAAAAGCCAGGAACTGCAACGGGATAAAAGGCAGATTATCAAGGATAACAAATTAATATATTAAACCCGTTTTTCTGATAGTTAAATAAAGAATGCGTATAGCCTGGATTGGAAAAAAATCACCCTTTTGTGGCAACGTCACCTACAGCCGGGAAATTACAAATGCCTTGTTAGACCGGGGACACCAAGTTAGCTTTCTTCACTTTGCCCAAGAAGAATCTGAACCTGATAATTGGCCAAACTGTCAAGATGTGCCTTTACCCTTCATTTATAAGTCTCAGGTTTACACAATTCCTACTTTCAAAGCGACCAAGGTTTTAACTCAGTCGCTACGTCGTATTAAGCCCGACGTAGTTCATGCTTCTTTGACTTTATCTCCCCTTGATTTTGTTTTACCAGAGATCTGTGAAGAACTAAATTTGCCTCTGGTTGCCACTTTTCACACACCATTTGCAGGTAAAGGAGCAAAACTCATATCGGGAACACAGCTTTTAGCTTATCAACTCTACGCGCCTTTTTTGGGTAACTATAATCGCGTCATTGTATTTTCTCAAATTCAGCGAGAGTTGCTGGCGAAGATGGGTGTACGGGAAGAAAATATTGCTGTGATTCCCAACGGTGTCGATACTACAAAATACTCTCCTGGATCTTCTACAATTAAAGCAGAGTTCAAAGCCGAACGCTTATTTGTATACCAAGGTCGGATAGCCCCAGAAAAAAATGTTGAACCCCTCCTCCGCGCTTGGAAACAGTCGGAAATGGGAACTGATAGCAAGTTACTAATTGTCGGCGATGGCCCTTTAAAGTCTTCTTTAGAACCTTTTTATAATTGGGAATACGGGATTACTTGGTTAGGTTTTGTAGCTGATGAAAACCGCCGCATCGAAATTTTACGGGGTGCAGATGTATTTATTTTGCCTTCATTAGTAGAGGGTTTATCTCTATCGTTATTAGAAGCTATGGCTTGTGGATTGGCTTGTTTAGCTACTGATGTCGGTGCAGATGGAGAAGTGATGGAGAAAGGGGCAGGGGTAGTTTTGAATACAAAGACAGTGCGATCGCAACTAAGAACGCTTTTACCTCTATTCCAAGATCATCCTGAATTGACAACTCTACTAGGGCAAAAAGCCAGACAGCGTATATTAGACCGCTATACCCTCAGCAAGAATATTAGTTTATTGGAAGAATTATATCAGGAAGTTTTAGTACAACGACCTGTACCTCTTAGCAGGGGAGCATAGGTTTTTAGTAGTTCTGAATGTATCTGGTAATTATCTCAGCGATAAGTGGCGATCGCTGAGAAATTTTGCTTTTTTAACGTGAGTCTCCAAGGAAGGCGCACCAGTAAGAAGGGCAAAGAACCTCTTCCCAATCCTTATTTGACGCAAAACTAATGACAAGTGTTTAGTTAGACATGATATAAGACAATACGGTTCAGTTAAGAACAGAACGTACCCAAAAGTAAGAAAAAACGTAGACCGAAGGGCTTGCCGTAGGCTACCACAAAGGCAAGGCAGCGCGGTCTTGGGGAGCCAGTCCGTTGGGCGGGTTTCCCGACTTGAAGGAACTGGCGTGGTTTCCCCCATGAGCGACTGCCGTACAAAGAACACGTAGACACGAAGTGGCTTCCCGAAGGGTAGTAATAAGAGTTTTAGAGAATCTTTCGCAAGTCCTGACAGGTTTTTGGCACTAACTGAACTGTATTGTGATATAAGAAGAGAAAGCGTAGGCGTAGGCATCGCCTCGCACTGTTAATGCATCGCCTCGTATTGTTAATGTATCGTCCCGCATTGCTAATGCATCGCCTCGTATTGTTAATGTATCGCCTCGCATTGTGAATGCATCGTCCCGCATTGTGAATGCATCGTTTCGTATTGTTAATGTATCGACTGGTACTGTTGATGCATCGCCTCGCATTGTTAATACATCGCTTTGTAAAAATTAATTCGCCTGAGTGCGTGGTTACTCTCAAAGACTTATGTGTACACGCTAGCCTTGAAGGAGAAGGGTTTGGGGTGAGGTCAAAACATGACTATCGAACTCACCTAATTTTACTATTGTGACTTGAGAGAGTCGCGCAAAGATGCTAAATTTTTACGACAAGTCACAGTATGAGGATGATTTGCTCCTAATTGTCGCTCTAAAATATCTAATGCTTGGAAATACAAAGGTTCGGCTTGGTCGTAGCGTCCTTGGGAATCATAAAGTAATGCCAAGTTGTTGAGGCTGGTGGCGACATCGGGATGATTGTCTCCCAGTAGGCGTTGTCTTAGTTCTAAAGCTTGGAGATACAAAGGTTCGGCTTGGTCGTAGCGTCCTTGGGATTTGTAGAGTAATGCCAAGTTGTTGAGGCTGTTGGCGATATCGGGATGATTGTCTCCCAGCAGGCGTTTTCTTAGTTCTAAAGCTTGGAGATACAAAGGTTCGGCTTGGTCGTAGCGTCCTTGGGAGTAGTACAGATTTGCCAAGTTGTTAAGGCTGGAGGCGACATCGGGATGATTGTCTCCCAGCAGGCGTTTCAAGAGTTCTAAAGCTTGGAGATACAAAGGTTCGGCTTGGTCGTAGCGTCCTTGGGAACGGTAGAGTCCAGCCAAGTTGTTGAGGCTGTTGGCGACAGCAGGATGATTGTCTCCCAGCAGGCGTTTTCTTAGTTCTAAAGCTTGGAGATACAAAAGTTCGGCTTGGTCGTAGCGTCCTTGGGAATAGTATAGTAATGCCAAGTTGTTGAGGCTGGTGGCGACATCGGGATGATTGTCTCCCAGTAGGCGTTGTCTTAGTTCTAAAGCTTGGAGATACAAAGGTTCGGCTTGGTCGTAGCGTCCTTGGGAATAGTATAGTAATGCCAAGTTGTTGAGGCTGGTGGCGACATCGGGATGATTGTCTCCCAGTAGGCGTTGTCTTAGTTCTAAAGCTTGGAGATACAAAGGTTCGGCTTGGTCGTAGCGTCCTTGGGAATAGTATAGTAATGCCAAGTTGTTGAGGCTGGTGGCGACATCGGGATGATTGTCTCCCAGTAGGCGTTGTCTTAGTTCTAAAGCTTGGAGATACAAAGGTTCGGCTTGGTCGTAGCGTCCTTGGGATTTGTAGAGTAATGCCAAGTTGTTGAGGCTTTGGGCGACATCGGGATGATTATCTCCCAGCAGGCGTTGTCTTAGTTCTAAAGCTTGGAGATACAAAGGTTCGGCTTGGTCGTAGCGTCCTTGGGATTTGTAGAGTAATGCCAAGTTGTTGAGGTTATTAGCTAAGTCAGTTTCTAAACCCAATTGTGTTTGCAAATTAATTGCTTGCAAATAATATTTAATTGCTAGATTCTCTTCTTGTTGATAATGTTGTGTTTCTCCTTTTTCTACTCGTCTACTATAAATATTTCCTAACTGCGAATACAAGCTACTTAGTAATTTTGGGTCTTGGTGATTATCTTTAGTTTCTATCTGTTCAACCAATCTCTCTAAATCTGCTATTGGTAATCCCGAATATCTACTATCATTTAAATTTACTAATTCATCATTGTTTAATATATTTCTAATTGGTTCAATATCTTGAATAGGAACAATATTTTTGGGTTTGCAGGCAAAATGAAATACCCCATTGCGCCAACTCCAAAAATCGGGAGCTTTTTTGATTAAATTAACTAAAACTTGATTTGTCACCCACAACACGATCGCAAAAGGAAATTCTCGTAGTGCTTCCCTTGTCCATTGCAAATAACCAAAAAACTTTTCTTGTTCAGATTGTGATTCGACTAGCTTCAAAAAATAAAGCTGTTCTACACCTGTAACTGTAATCATTGCGGCTTGATGTTGCTGTAAATATGCTTCGCTTTCAACTAATTGTTGAATCGCAGCTTTCAAGCTTGGTTCTGCTTTCGCTAAAGCGACATGATAACAACGGATATCTGGTTGCAGTTCTGCTTGATAACGAGCAATAATTTCTTGGCGAAAATTTTCATAATCACAAACTGCAATTAGTAAATTTAAACGCCCAATTCCTGCTTCAATGGAAACAATTAAATCATCGTAAGCATCTTGATTTTGTTCATCTAAATTATTTGATGCTGGATTCGTCATCATATCAAATCCTCATCGCGCAACAGTTCCACTACTATAGGATGTACATCGTACCAATTTTTATTATTGCGATATTCTAGAACATACAACCCGTGTAATAAATCCAGAAATTCTTGTGCTTTAGGATCTTCGGGTTTAAAGTTTTGGTAAGTGGTTTGTAAGATTTTATATTCTGCACTGCCCAAAGGTAGAGCAAAATCGTTACGGATGTGATTAATCGCTTGGTCTAAAATATCTGCATTAATCATCACAGCTTCATCTGGTTGGCGGCGAATTAACCGCAAACAAATTCGACAGCATTCGTTAGCAATCCGAATTAATTCCCGCAGCACTCCACCGCTATTTAAAGCAATCTTTTGAGCTGTTTGCGGTTCTATTAACTCTTGTTGAATGCGTTTTTGCAGAATTTCACAGAGAATATCAAACGTTTCTTGACGTGGTTGGGCATTTGGCTGGCGACTCTCACCTTTAGGAAATAACTTCAAAACAGGCATAACCACAACTTGGTCATTAGTTTCGTTTTCGATAATTGGCTTGAGTGCAGTTTCTCGCAGTGCCGCAATCGGAATTGTGTAAATAATCCGAAATCCTGGTAAGCACAGGGCTTTAATATTATCTTTATAAATAGTATTAACAACACTCAAATCAAGCTTATCTAAATCATCAATAATCACCAAGACATCTTTTTTATATGCTATTTGAATCGCTGCGGCAATAATATTTAATTGGGCAACTAATTCTGATACTTTACGTTCAAACTCCTGTTTAATTTCGTAGCGAATTGTCGAATCTACTTTTAATTTAGTGCTAATTGATTTAAATATACTATTTTCGTTAGTTGCTTCAGCTTGAATACTTTTTTCTTCAGTGCGAGTGCGGGTAGCAAACCATTTTTCTAAAGCATCTTTTGTAGATTGGGGAATATTGACTTGGCGTGCTTCTGCCTCCAGCATTAAATTAAGCCCAATGGCAAACAAAATATTGATGTGATTAACATCAGACATTTCGATAGTTTCGGCAATGGAGAAAAACACCACAAAATATCTATCGTGAATGTTGCGGCTAAATTCTGCTAGCAAGGTTGACTTACCACAGCCACGATGTCCGGTAAAAATAATTTTGCCATCATTGCTAGGACTATCTTCCACGAGTTGTTCTAATTCATCAATCGTATCCCCGCCATACTCAACTCGGAACTGCTTTAAGTCTTTTTCTTGTGACAAAGGCAGTAATTCTAAGTTGCGGTAGGCTTCTTGAAAGGACTTTAACAAATCTTTAGACATCGAGATACATCTGCTAAAATGGCGAACTCTATCATATTATGAAAGATTGAACTATCATTTTTACACTTGTAAGTAAATATTGTATTAGTTCTAACTAAATTATCTTCTGGCAAATTGACTCATTTTATTTGTAATTAAAATATAGTTTGTATTTAATGTAACTTCTAATTTAGGAAGTTGATTATTTTGGCTTTAATTAATTTTTTCACAAATATTTTAATACTTAATATAGTAGTAAAAGTTTCTCTGTAAATCTATAAACAGGCTCTAGATTTTACAACCTTATTCCCTATGACGGCAGTTGCTCCACTTGCCCTGAGCGAAGCCGAAGGGATGCCCCATGCCCCATACCCCAAAATCTATTTAACACTGAAGACAAACAAATAAACTTACACAACCAACTAGTGACTTATCCTGTTATTTGGTATGATTTTTATCAATTAATAATTGTTAAATAAATTAAGAAAAAATTAGGCAAATTATTCAAATAATTATCGCTGTTCAGAGAAAATTAAGTTAACCTGGGAATTTAGTAATTGTGAAGAACATATTGTTGTTACTGGGTGGCAACATTAGAGATTCGCTTTAATCTCTATGTAATCGAACCAGCAAGTAAAATGATTAACATAGAATATGCAAGAAGGAAGCTTTATTTGGAGTCATCTAGAAAAACAGCATCGCGCAGTTGACAAATGGGTTGATTGGGTGTGGCTGATAGGGTTGCTGTTGGCGGCAGTTTTACTATTTAGTATTAACCTTGGGGGGCTACCGCTGCGAGATTGGGATGAAGGGACTATGGCACATGTCGCCAGAGAAATTTGGAGTGCGCCCTCAGGTTCTATGCATTGGCTTTACCCAACTCTAGGAGGCAAACCATATCACAACAAGCCGCCTTTGATGCACTTGCTGATTGCCTGGGCTTATTCCTTGGGAGGCGTAAACGAGTGGACAACACGCTTACCAGGGGCGATTTTAACAGCATTTTCCGTACCTTTGCTGTATTGCATTGGTCGAGAAATATTTCGCCAACGTTGGGCAGCGATTTATAGCGCCTTGATTTATCTGACAATGCTACCCGTTGTGCGTCATGGCAGATTAGCAATGTTAGATGGCGCGGTAGTCAGTTTTTTGATGGTGATGATGTTGTGCGTGTTGCGATCGCGCCGAGATTTACGTTACTGTCTGGGTGTTGGCTTGGGTTTTGGGTTGATTTGTTTGACTCAAGGCTTGTTAGGTGCGTTATTAGGTGCGATCGCGATCGTATTTTTATTTTGGGATACACCGAGATTACTCACCAGTTACTATTTTTGGACAGCTATTTTACTTGGCAGTTTACCTGTAGCTTGTTGGTATAGCGCTCAACTATGGCATTATGGTTATACTTTTGCTCAAGTTGGGTTATTCAATCAATCCCTCAGCCGAATTGGTGCAGTTGGTAAAGCAGATACTGAACCAGTTTGGTACTATGTTATCGAACTTTTGAAATGGACATGGCCTTGGTTAATATTTTTACCACAAGCAGCCCGCTTAGTTTGGGAAAATCGTAACCTGAGTTGGGCAAAACTGATACTGGTATGGAGTGGTGTTTTTCTGCTGATAATTTCCCTACTAGGGACAAAACTGCCTTGGTATGTATTCCCTATTTATCCTAGTTTAGCTTTAGCTTTAGGTTCCCAGTTGGCTGAAACAGAAAACTCCCCCTTACTTGAGTCTTATCCTCGTAGCTGGGTAACTGGTTTTTCGATTTTGGCTGTGGTGGCTTCTGCTAGTAGTATTTATTTTAGTGGAGGTACAACGCCAAAAACCGACCTCCAGTTAATTTTTGCAGCAGTAGCGGTGACTATGACTTTGGCAGCGATTTTGGCAGAACGAGGCGATGGGCAATTTCTGAAGATTTTGTTTTGGGGAAGTTATATTTCCCTGCTGCTATTGATGAAATCTAACTACTGGGTTTGGGAATTATGGCAAGCTTATCCAGTCAAACCAGTGGCAGCGATGATAGCACAGGCAAACCCATCTGTAAGTCAGATTTATACATCTTTTCCCCGTCATCGTCCCTCCTTGGATTTTTATAGTGATCGCACCATTATTCCCGCTTCAATTGGTGAATTGCAATATTATTGGCACTACAACGGCCAACCCTATTTTCTCCTGAACGCATCTGCTTTAAACGAGCTAAAACTCGAATCAATGAAGAAAGTTGGCCAAGCAGAAGGTTGGATACTAATTACAAAAGATGCTGATCGTTTATAGGGCATGGGGTATTTGTACTGAGCGTAGTCGAAGTATGGGACATGGTATGTATCATTACGAACTATGAATTAGGTTGCCGAGCGGAGTCGAGGTACGAATTACCAAACACTCGTTTTGCACCTTAGTCAGCATATCTTTGAAAGCGGGAGTATATTCACCATTTTCATCTACAATCCTACGAAGTGTATACTCGCCAATCCGTGGAACTCCGCCAAACCAGACATTCTTGCGTTTCCAAGTATCTCCATTGTCAGAGTTTTCGCCTCGGCACATTGTGGCATCTATAATCCACCTGGGAACCGATATGCCAAATGCTAAAGGTGTAATTTGTGCTTGTTGTAATGTTGCATCTTCAAACTCAATTTTGTATGCAAACTGAGCTAATTTAGCACCAATAAGTAATAACCATCCCAGAATTGAATTATGAAATGTCCATTGCACTGGTGCAAAAACAGGTAGTACCAAGCTATTGTTTTGCGTGTCCCATTCTAGGTTGTACATTGTAATACAATCATCTGGAAGCGGATTGCCATCCATAAAAAACACGCCCTTAAGGACAGATGGTAATTTAGTTTGGGCGATCGGGATCATCCAGGTGGCAATATTGTCAAGTTGCTTGTTCTCGATTGATTCAGCCATATTAATTATTTGTTGATTGTTGAGCAAAGCCTTGTAAGACTAAATCGTTAGGAGTAACAGCAGTTACTTTAGCAAAATCCCACTTGACTTCTGTAAATGAGTTCCATTGATAATTCTTAAACAAATACAAACAGAACATCTTGATTAAGCCAATCGATAAGGTTCTGCCGGGACAGGCTCGTTCGTGTCCTTCACCGTTCCAAGATAAAATATCTGTAAAATCCCGTGTCGCATCAAAATTATCGGGATTTTGGTATCTGTTCGAGTCACGGTTAGCCGTAAATATAGAACCAAGTAAACGAGTACCTTTTTGGAATGGACATTTTTGTCCTCCAATTTCAACCTCACCCGAATCAGTCGCAAGTTGGCTAACAAAGCGCACAGGTGGATAAAGACGAGCTGTTTCTAAAATCACTTGATTGATGAGTGTTGACTGTTCTAGAGCATATTTATTTACAGGTTCGTTGCCACTCCAGACAGTATTAATTTCTGAAATTACGTCATTTCTTAAAGCATTATCGAGACATAAAACTCCAATCACAGATCCCAAAAGGGCGCTTGTCCCGGCAGTTCCGGCGATATGGATCATATCGAACACGCTGTTAGCAATCTGGTGTTCGTTTAATTGATACTGAGCAGCCGTTTCCATGTAAGATGCCCACCGAGGAGATTGTTTGTAGCGCTCAATTAAATGCTGGCGATGTCGAGTACTTGGTGCTGTTTTAATCGCGAGTAGATATTTACTAATAAAATTTGGCAAAGATGCGAGGGGCAAACCTTTGATGTAAGTACTCGATGCAACGATTTCTGATTCAGATAATGAAATCTGCCAAATCAGTTGATGCAAAATCCCCAGCATCATTTTTGGTAAATCTTTGCCGATATGTAATTGTCCTTGTTTGGCAGCTGCTGATAAACTTTGATCAACTAACTTAGCGATCGCCCCAGCGTGTTCATAAGGATCTGGTAATGCTTGCAAGAATACAGCCAGAACCCCTGTATGTTCATTACCATTCATCCCCAAACTCAATGGATTGTTGAGCAGATAACTAGGAGCTAATATTCTAATGATGCCTAAATCATTTCCCCGTACTTGTGGCTCAGTCTGCATTAGTTCCTTGACTTGAGAATGATTGACGTGCATAATTGCTTGGTCTACCGCAAAAAATTTGTCTCCGATATATTGCTTGCGAATATAGAGAAAATCTCTCCACGCCCTCAACATCACTAAAGCTTCGGTGTAATAAAGACGTAAGCGCAAAAGCTTACCAATTGCCGTGTCATAACCAACTTTAGCCAAACGATAAGAAAGCTGAATTTGGCGATCGTGACTTTTAAGGACTTTATCTTTAAGTTCCATAATATTCACCTATGATTACAACTTGGATAGTTCGTATTAAGACTCTTACTCTCTGCGCCTTTGCTTACTGAGCGCAGTCGAAGTATGCGTCTGTGCGTGTTAGCGTAAAGCCTACGGCATAGCTTCGCTTAACGCGTAGCGTCTCGTAGAGAAGCGGGGCGTAGCCCGATAAAAGCAACACCTTTGAAATTAGATATTAATGCTTTGAGGAATTTTAGAAGGTAACAAATACTCATATAGTGGACGGTGCAAATTACGCTTATTTATGGTATCCTCTACCTTTTGCAGATTGTTTTGGAATGTCTGCAATAAAGGTTTTACCAGTGGATCTTTGAAATATCCCTGCGGATAATCACCGAGCCTGTTGTAATATACAGATCCCAGTAAACTCAGCAAATTGTATTGCCGTTGTGCCTGATTTAAGGGTGAAAGCAAATTGAAGTAGTCTTGTTCAGTAACTTCTGTTCCCAAAATTGAAGCTGGCAAATAACCCGCTAATGGTAAGGCTGCGGCATAACCCATTAAATCTTTTTGGGGAAAATTCACCGCCGCATGTTGAGCGCTGGCTGTGAAAATAATCAGCGTCGCGGCATCAATTAAGTAGTTCCGCGTCTGGATGCCGCCATCTTCACCAAAATCGGGCATCCGACCACCATCGTATGCTTGAATTTCGGCTGCCCAAGCTTGGAGGGCTGCATCTTTTTGGATGTCTGCATCTGTAGTGTAGTAAAGTTTCAGGTAGTCTGTAACCCATTGATGAATAGCATCCCAGACCAACAAAGCATCATCCCGGTAGGGATACACAGGTAGCAAGTTGGCATCGTCTACACCACGTTGCTGGAATTGCTTTGGTAACATGGCATTCTTGAAGCCATAGCTTTGCAATCCGTAGACTGCTAAAACACGAGAGTTATCAATCGTTGATGCGAGTAATCTATCGACTCCACCGCCAGGGGTAATTAAGCTACGTTGAGCAGCATCGTTAATTGCTAATGTACCCTCAAAATGCGGGTGTAGTAGCAGTCTTAGAGGATGGCTGAGTGGTAATTGTCGATAAGTTGCTATGACAAAGACACCAACAAATAGATGTGTTCTACTAAGGTGGGTAACGGCTTCTTGAATATTGGCATCTGCAATCTGAACAACTGTTTTGGCAAATAGCCAAGCGTATTTACCAGATTTAGGAGTAACTATGGGATAATCTGGACTTGGAGTTTGCCCACATTGAATAGCAACTGGCCGCAGTAGACGGTTAGGGTCTGAACCTCTAGGTAACGCAAACAGGGCTAAGGGAGCATAAATATATTTTTGCTCACCTGGGTATGTACCATTGATAGCATTCTCTAAAATTTTATAGTCTGCTAGGTATAGTCTGCCTTCTGCTTGAGCTGCTGCTAAGGAATCGTCACTTCCCATTACTGCTTGGTAATGCTCATCTGTGACTGGAAAGCGATCGCCCAGATTAATTACCCGTTCGATCATCACAGGATTGTAACCAGCTACTCGCATGTAGGCAAATACTTGATCTTCTTGGAAATTTTGGGCGATCGCTGGCAATTCGATCATCGGGAACAACTTTTCGTAGTCTTTTAGATTGCTGACATGGCCTGTGGGCTGTCCTTCATATAAAAGAGCAATTACTCGATTTAAAGCATCTCTGAGAATCAATACTCCGTTGTCTCTTAGAAGAGAAAACAACAAATCATCTAGTTCTCGAAAATCTTTGGATATTCCTTTAATCAGAAACTGGGGAATAATTTGTAAAAGCCTAGCAACAATGCTGATTCGGGCTGGTATCGCTCCCTTAATCAATGCTTCAAGGATAAACATTTGGATATCATCGCGGATAGACTGAGAACCGCGATTACCCCGATTGGTGATTAGGGTATTAACGAAAATAGCTCGTAACTGTTCGGCTAATAAACAATACCAATTGGTAGAAAAGCGTTCCGCAGCCGGAACCTCATCCACCATCGCGATCGGCGGAATATGAGTGTAGTTGTATTGATATTCTTGCCTAGCTAAGTCTAGGCTATTAGTGATCGGATTATCTGATGATGCAGCAGTCATGGACACTCCTCGCGTATAGTGGCTCGAAGAGAACTTCAAAAGTTAACTGAAAAAATACCTCATAGAATTTTTTGTTGATTAAGCTGATAGTCTAAAAACTTTTACGACTTCAACAGTCTATAGCTACACTAGTTTGGGTGAGCTAAAAGCATTATCGCAACCAAATTTAAAATTGTGGTTTTTTGAAAAGAAATTTTATAAGATTAGGACTTACGCAAAACTAACGCAATTTCGTCATTACGAGCGATAGCGACGTAATCGCAAAAATCCTGCGATTGCTTCCCTACACTTCGTTTCGGTCGCAATGACGATTTGGGCTTGCGTAAGTCCTGAAGTTCTGAAAAAAGGCAGCTGGGCTGCCTTTTTTTAATGGATATTATTCTTAATTTATTTACTTTAGTAAGCTAATCGTCATTTAAATTGCATCATGTTAATGGTAATAAAAACTGCAAACCCTCTCCCTTGCCCCCTGCTCCCTGCCCCCCTGCGGCCTCAATGTGCAAATTAAATGTTTAACAGCTTAAGTATGCTGTTTTGACTTTTTTTGTGGAGCGATCGCAACCATACTTACAAAGTATCTTCTCAAGCTAATACAGTAGCTACTTGAGGCCAACGTCCTACTGCCTTACCAATCACGGCTAATTCTTGCATCAAGTAATCGAAACGCTCTGGTGTTAGAGACTGGGGGCCATCAGATAAAGCTTTAGTGGGGTTGGGGTGAACCTCAATCATTAAAGAATCAGTTCCAGCGGCGATCGCGGCCATGGCCATTGCAGGCACAAATTCAGACCAACCTGTACCGTGGCTGGGGTCAATCATAATTGGCAAGTGAGTCAGCTTTCGCAATACTGGTACGACCGATAGATCCAGGGTATTGCGGGTGTGCTGGCGGTCAAAGGTGCGAATGCCTCGCTCACATAAAATTACATTGGGATTTCCTGCTGCCAAAATATACTCAGCTGCCATCAACCAATCTTCAATTGTTGCTGCCATTCCCCGCTTCAAGAGAACTGGTTTCGACTGCGCCCCTACTTTTTTCAGCAAGGAGAAATTCTGCATATTCCTTGCTCCTACCTGAATCACATCAGCAATTTCAGCAATTTTATCTAGTTCAGCAGCATCCATTACTTCTGTAATAATGCCCAGTCCGCTAACTTCCCGCGCTTTTGCCAATAATTCTAAGGCACTCTCGCCATGTCCTTGAAAGGCATAAGGTGAAGTCCGGGGTTTATATGCTCCACCACGCAAAAACTTTGCTCCTGCGGCTTTGACACGCTGGGCTGTTTCTACAATCATGGCTTCGTTCTCGACAGAGCAAGGGCCAGCAACAACTACCAAAGGATGATGTTCCCCAAATACAACTTGCCCATCGGGAATATTGACCACAACCTCAGAAGCTTCACCATGACGGTACTGACGGCTAACTCGTTTGTAGGGCAGTTCTACTCGCAATACTTGCTCAATCCAAGGGCTAATTTCTTGAATTTGTAATGGATCTAAATTTGCAGTTTCACCGACTAAACCAATTACTACTTTGTGTTGACCAACAATTTTTTCTGGTGTTAGCCCCCAGCCCATTAATTCCTTGCTAATCCGGTTGATTTCTGCTTCTGGGGAACCAGTTTTCATAACTACGATCATATTTAATTCCCTGATTAGGTTAAGAGTAAATGTGTTTTTTATGTAATTTAATTTAGTGCAATTTATTAAACGCGACAATCTACAGCTAGGCTAAATATCTAGCACTCAGTGGCATTATTACTAAATATTGGGTTTAATAACTGACCATAAATTTTTATTTAGCAATGTTGAAGTTTAAAATGCCAACTTCAACATTTACTTTGGAATTTACCCAACACCGCAGCTACACCCTAGCTGAATGCCAAATCATCATACGTTCTTTTGCCGAGTTTCGCGCCAAACCTCTACCATTCGTCCCCAGTTGGTGCTAAATTCACCTAAACCTAGAAGACTGCCGACTCTTTCTTCATCCCAAGAGGCAGAGAGAACACCATAAGTTATCCCCAATACCCCTAAACCAAATAATCCCATATTCACCAGTAATACAGCGATGGGAGGTAGTTTGATGTCAGAGTAAGTGGCAAGTAGATAGCTCACCACTAAGGAGGCAATACCCAAAACTGTGGGTATACCACAGAACCCGGCCACGCGCCGGATCATCCTCTGGCTGACCACTTTTGGAATAGCCATCTCTTCTTTAGTGTAAGATGGCTGTTTAGTAGCCTGCTTTTCAGAGTTTTTGGGCTGCGCTGGTGGCTTACTTGCAGCTTTTACAGGTTTTTGGCGCTTTTTTTTCGGTTCAAAGGGTAAGCGACCTTCTGAAGGAGGAGTTTCGCTGACGCGATCAGATTCTTCAGCAGACATAAGCGGTAGTTCCTATCCACGAATACCAAGACGAGCAATCAAAGCTTGATACTTTTCCCGATTTTCCTGTTGAACATAAGCTAGAAGACGTTTGCGTTGACCAATGATCTTTAACAATCCCCGGCGGGAAGAGTGGTCTTTTTTGTTTGCTTGCAGATGCAAGGTAAGACGCTGAATGCGCTCAGTCAGCATTGCAATTTGAACATCGGCAGAGCCAGTGTCAGTCTCGTGAACTTGGTAGTTGGAAATTAATTCTTGTTTGCGCTGTTGCGTCAGAGCCATGATCGATTCAAGTAAGATTTTTTCTAAATGTGTGCAGCAGTCTCTCATGATATCACAGCAGCTATTGAGGTGTATGTGGTATTAACCTTGCTATTAAGTTAATGGCAGTTAGGAGCCAGGAATCAAGAGAATTAAGCAAAAATCTTCCTTCACACGCATTCGTGGAGCGTTCCGTAAGAAAGCTTTGAAGATGAAAGTGTCAATGGGATATGAATATCTTGGCTGCGTGGCTGGGCAAGTTGGTAATCATACCACTGTTTCCGATTTCTACTTCAGAGTTGGTAAACCAATCTCTCCAAGAATGAATAGTGGGAAATTCCGGAATATGATATTTGGTTAAATGCTGATTAGAAAAATTGGCTACAACTACAATCTGAGAACCCCACTCATGCCAGCGGACGTATCCTAGGACTTTAGCGTCTGCATTTTCGTGAAAAAATTTGATGTTGTCACTTTGTATGGCTGGAGTTTGCCGACGTAAGATAATGAGTTTTTTGTAATATTCCCATAAGTCCTGATTTTGCTTGTTTGCCAATAAAGACCATGTAATCTTCTGCGGCTGAGTTACGCTTTCACTTTTTTCTTGATATTCACCAAACTCTTCTCCCATCCACAACATGGGTATACCTTTGGCGGTCATTAATAGAACTGCTGCTAATTTAGCTATTTCAAATGCAGTTGTATTAAAAATACCGCGATCGCCTAATTCTCGCAACAGGCGATCGCGATCGTGAGTTGCCAGATAATTGATTACATTGGTAGCAGTGGCGTAACCTTGTTGTTGAGGATCTAAAACTTGCTTAAGATTGTTTAACTCAAATGACTCTCCACAAATATGTGGAATCATGAAGTAGTGAAAACTTTCATGCCAGCAAGCATCTAATGGTCCATCTGGTTTTACTACAGTGTTGGTATCGGGAATATGTTCGGCAATGTTATAAAACTGCTTAGGTTCAGCACTATTTTTCGCTTGTTTAGCTAGCCAGTCGAGAAATTCAAAGTTAGCTAATTGACGAACTGCATCAAAACGAATGCCATCAATGTGATACTCTTCAATCCAAAATCGTACAACATCACCGATATATTTCCATGCAGGCTTAATATCTAGCTTCTCGTCGTAATGATTATAGTTAAATTCTGGCCCCCAATAATTATCAGGGTCTTCTGGATAATGCTGATGCTCGTAGTACCAATAATTACGATCAATTAGCATTAATGGACATTCTTCATCTGTATGGTTGTAAATTCCATCCATGAAAACCCGAATGCCTCTACCATGACATTTGTCAATTAAGTTTTTTAAGTCTTCTGTCAAGCCATAACTGGATTCTGTTGCAAAGAAGTGTCGTACTTTATAGCCCCAGCTATAATCGCCTGGATATTCATTGACTGGCATTAATTCAATTGCATTAATTCCTAATTCACAGAAATAATCTAATTTTTCAATTACACCTTTATATTTGCCTTTTTTATCTGAGCCGACATCGTCATTTGTAAAGTCAGCAACATGTAGTTCATAAATGACTAATTCATGAATATCACTCAATGGTGTGTCATCGTGCTGCCAAACATAAGTATCAACAATACGTTGACCATCTTTAATCCTGACTACACCTTGTTTTTCTTTTTCATTAATATCTGTTGCGTAGGGATCAATCACATCTACCCATTGATCTGGTGCAAAATTGGGGCTTTTCGTTTGCACACGAAATTTATATTGATAAATACCGTCTTCTAGTTCTACTTCAGTTCTGAAATAACCATTTTCATCTTTTGACATTAGCATCTCTTTTCCATCAGAAAAAGAGCCAACTAAGGCAGCTCCTTTGTTACGAGGAGCAAACAAAACAAATTCAATTAAGCTTGCCATATTCAACTGTTATAGAGATTCATTGATTTTTAATATTTTAAAAATATTTTGTAATAAATATTTCTAGCTTGTTTCTCAAGTCATCATAATTAATATCATGTTCGTTCAAATAATCGTCATTTTGATCAAAGATCAGCAATCCAAAAAACCTTGTGATTGCGTCGTTTCATTCGCAGCGGACATATTAAGGGTGATTTGCTAAACATCATATAACTACCTCTTTTATCTCCCTGAAAAAAGGGAAGTACCTTCCTTTTTTTTTCAGGGAGTTAAGAAGAATATGCAAAAAATAAATATCAATGCTCAACCAATTATTGATGGACGACTTGATTTGAATGCATCTCCTAAAAGTTAGCTGCTGATGGAAGCAACTGGTACAGAGACATCTGCATTTGGTATGGAGTTGTCATTGAGAATAGGCTGGCGGGTATTGAGGTCAAATTTATAACCGTGTGGTAAAATATGCAGCTTGGCTCCACAAATTGCTAAAGGTTCATCCTTTAAGATTTCGCCCATGTTGTTATATGTAGCATCTGACTCATCTACTATTGTTACTGAACCTTCTCCAATTACTTCGATTTGGCTATCAGTCACTACCATAGCTGTATTTTCGTCGATACCAAATCCTAAAACCGCAGGTTCTTGAATTAAAGCTGAAATTAAGCGTCCTAAACGTCCACGCTGGGAAAAATGTTGGTCAATTACCACTCCTGGTAAAAAACCAAGACCTGGCCCCATTTCCACAATTTCTATGCGAGGGTTTGTTTGGGAGTCACCTTCCATAATCATTTTATCTGGCATTACAGCAGCACCAGCGCTTGTACCTGCAACAACTACACCTTCTGAGAAGCGTTTGTGAATTGCAGTATCGATTTCAGTACCTTTTAGGATACTAGTAATACGAGCTTGATCTCCCCCAGTAAAAAATATACCAGTTGCTTTAGCGATCGCTCCTAAAGCTGTTGAGGAAGATGCATCATCGCGGGTTTCAGTGTCAATAATGCGTACATCCTCGGCTCCCAATCGCTCAAATATTCTAATATAGTTCTCTCCTACCTCTCTTGGTAGTTCTGTCGCCGCTGTCATAATCACAATATTTGCCTTTGTACTGCCTGAACGTCGCACAAACTCACGTAAAATATGGCAATCATCTTCTTTATCTTCAGCTCCACCAATAATTACTAACTGCCGTTTTGTTGTATTTTCCGTCATAGTAACTCCTGATACAAATTAACTAGTTAATATCAATAAAGCATGACAATTGAATTTAGAGAATCATCCGTTTGACTGATTACGATACAATAAGTCTTTTTCAGCATAAAGATACATGTTTTTGGCATCCTAAATCATTAAATAATGCCTCTAGCTTGGTTTTCTAGAGGCATTATTTAACATTTAACAAATGTATTTCTGCTGTTTTCAGTTTGGGACAATAGTTTTGTTAAGTAATAGCTATTGTTTATTGATGGCAAAGTTATCTATTAATTAATGCCTAAATAGATTGCATTTTAATAGAAACAACCTTTACAGACAGTTAAATTTATAAAGTTTTATTTTTCAACGGAAATGTCTAATGAATCCCACTCCTATAAAGCAAGTTGGTTAAGAAAAAACGTGCTTGTTCGAGTGAAATATGCCTAGGTTTACCCTGGTAGACAATTTGATACTCGTCAATATCTTCCCCATCTCCATGGCCAGATATTAGCTTGCAGCGAAACGCTTCCTCGGCAAGTTGTCTAACTTCATCTCTAAGAGCAGCTTGGGTGCTATTCATTTTTTTTGCTGTCTCCTTCAATGCCTGATTCTTATAAATATATAAATTTTTACCAAGTCTTGCACCTTTCAAAGGTTAGATATTTCATATTCTCTGGGCATAAAAGATTAAAAATTCTTGACTACTGACAAACAGGGATATGATTATGCCTTGAGATAGTTGAAAATGCCTAGCAGTAGGTTAAGCTGAGGCCAAATGAAACGGCAAATCAATCTCTTTCTAGTTTTTGAAGCAATCTACAACCAAAAAATCTCAGTAAGTAAAAATTAGAGTCTAGATTTCAGGGTGTTTAGCTAAAGGTTTATCATCAATGATTCAAGAAAAAAGCACTAGTTTAGCCCGCATTAATGCTAGAAAAACTGATGTGTTCGATATTTTCAATCTCAGGCATTATATTGGGTCTAACCCTTATTTGGATAAAGGGGCGCTAGTATTTGATTTTTCTCTAGTCGAAAATAGAGAACCTCTGCCTATTGAAGATTATATTTCTCAAATTGGCGATCGCTATCCACATTTAGGCGAGCAAACCTACGAATCTTACGCTCATCTGTTTGCCAGAGTAGCGTCAGAAGTGGGAAAACTCGATATGGGTTTGCACCTCAACCACTGGGATATCAAGGTATGTCCCAAATTTGTGCGGATTTGCATCCAATCACTACATGAACGCACCAGCAGAGAAGTAGTTTACTTTGTTTGGGATTGGTTTGAAGCGATTACCCAAGACGAACGTTTCCTTTTTGACGAACGACTTGTAAAGCTACAAAGTCGATTCCGGCAATCTGTCTATGGTGGTCCTACAGTTTACGCTTTATTGCGAACAGCCTCCCAAAAAGGTATTCCCACTTTTTATTTGTGGGAAGAAGGATTGATGCAATATGGATTAGGGAAAAACCATGTCCGGGGTGTAGCGACGACATTTGACTGTGATAGTCATATAGATTCGGACTTCACCACCCGTAAAGATGACTGTAAAGCATTTTTACAAACCTTGGGTTTCCCCGTACCTGGGGGTGATATTGTCCTTTTTGAAAAGGAAGCTTTAGCATTAGCTAGAGAAATTGGCTACCCAGTAGCTGTCAAACCCGTAGTAGGTCATAAAGGAATTGGTGTTACCGCTGGTGTACAAGATGCAAAAGAACTTAAATCCGCCTACGATAGAGCATTAGCAGCAATTCCTGAAGACCAGCCAACACGGATAATTGTCGAAAAAAGTATTTCCGGAACAGACTTTCGTTTACTGTGTGTCAATGGTAGATTCGTCGCTGCTACAGAACGTCGTCCCGCATCAGTTGTTGGTGATGGCTACTTAACGATTGCAGAGTTGATTCGCCAAGAGAACCGCAAACCTGAACGTTTAGACTCACCGACTTCACCAATGAGTAAAATTCAGGTCGATGAGGCAATGGAACTCTGCCTAGAAGAACAAGATTTATCGTTGAATAGTGTAATCAAAAAAGACCGTACTGTTTTTCTTCGCAAAGTTGCTAATCTTTCTGCTGGAGGTATGAGCATTGATGCCACATCTACAGTTCACCACGATAATATTATCTTGGCACAAGATATTGCTCAACACTTCCGACTCACATGCTTAGGCATAGATGTAATTGCCAAAAATCTTTCGGAATCTTGGAAGTCTAATAACTTTGCCATCATAGAAATCAACGCAGCACCAGGTATTTTGATGCATCTTAATCCTGCGGTCGGTGAAAGTGTTGATGTACCCTCTCATATCCTCGAAACCTTTTTTGAGTCGGGTACAGATTCTAGGATACCGATTATGACATTTAATAAAATCTCCGTTGAGGAACTACAAGAAACAATTGACCATATTCTTTTACAGCATCCTGACTGGGTAGTAGGTGCTGTTTGTCATGATGCTGTTTTTGTAAATCGCTCAAAGAAAGTATTGCGTAGAGATTACAATAGCAATGTCCAAAGTTTGCTGCGTAATCCTAAACTGGATTTATTAATTGCCGAATATCCAGAAGATGTCATAGAGGAAGAAGGCATCCTTTACCCAGGAAGTAATATGGTAGTTTTGAATAATCCTACCGAAACAGAGATGGTTTTAGTGCGCGATGTCTTTGATGGTTCTACTGTGGTGATTAAGAAAGAAAACGATGTTTCAATCCGTCGCAAGGGACTAATTGAAGACTATAGTTTGGGAGAAGATGAACCGTTTACACGAGTTTATTTAAAAGAAATCGGCACGATTTTGTAATTTTTTTGCTGTCAAGGCAGTCCCGATTAATTTTTTAATTGGGACTACTTTCTTGAAATAAGAATTTATACCGATTCTGTATGAAGATGCGTCAAACTATATGAGGAACGAACCGCCAAGAGCGCAAAGGACACAAAGAAAGAAAATTTGGCGCAGCCTCACAAAGAAATGGTATTACAACTTTTTGTGGGCAGCTAAAATTATTTTTTCTGTTTCTTCCCAGTTGATACATTTGTCAGTTACAGAAACACCATATTTTAAGTCTTCTCGTTTACCAGTAATTGATTGACTGCCTTCGTATAAATTTGATTCCAACATCATGCCAACTATTGATGTATTGCCATCTATTATTTGTTCAACAACATTTTCTAAGACATTAGCTTGTAATTTGTAGTCTTTATTAGTATTACCGTGACTACAGTCAATGACAATTCTAGGGGGTAAATTAGCCTCTTTTAATTTTTCTTCTATTAGTTTGACATTTTCTACATCAAAGTTAGGTTGATTGCCACCGCGTAAAATTACATGACCGTAGACATTGCCTCTAGTTTGAAAGACGCTTACTTGCCCTTTATGATTAATGCCTAGAAAGTTATGAGAGCTTTTGGCTGAATGTAACGCATTTAAAGCTACTTGAATATTACCATCAGTACCATTTTTAAAACCCACAGGCATCGAAAGTCCACTAGCCATTTCTCGATGAGTTTGCGATTCAGTTGTACGTGCGCCAATGGCTGACCATGTAATTAATTCACTAATATATTGGGGTATGATTGGATCTAGTGCTTCTGTACCAGCAGGTAATCCCAATTCGATAATTTTTAACAGTAAGCTACGGGCAATTAATAAACCATTTTCGACATGAAAAGAATCATCCATATCGGGATCGTTAATTAATCCTTTCCACCCTACAGTTGTTCTGGGTTTTTCAAAATAAACCCGCATGATTAACAATAATTTATCTTGAACTTGTTCAGACAAAGCCTTTAGTTTTTCAGCATATTCTAGCGCTGCTTTTGGGTCATGAATTGAACATGGGCCAACTACTATGAATTTTCTCCTATCTTGAAAATCTAGGATGTGTTCTAATTCTTTCCTGTAGTTTAAAACTAATTTTTCAGACGATTTTGTTAAAGGCAGTTTTGATTTTACTTCATTAGGTGTTAATAAAACGTGAGAATTTTTGATGTTAGTGTTAAATAATTGATTGTGCATGGAGCAGTTCCTGCGTTCTTTGCTATTTCACTTGAGAGCGAAAAATCATACACACATTTTAAATTAAAAGCACAACATCAACTTACAGAATTTTAGACAAAAAAGTTGCGTACCTGACAAATAGATACTTATTTTTAAGTATTTATGTCATTGAATGTTGATAATTACTCATAAATAAAACTAGGGAAAATACTTTTTCTGTTGTGTTTGTTATTAGACTGTTGTCATGTGCGAGTATTTGATAGCACTTCTCGGTTATGTATATTACACTCTAGGCAGAGATTGGGCAAATGCAAAATCTCATTAACTCTTTTTGCGTACTCAGCAAAGGATTTGGGGGTTAGACCTGTATTGCGATCGCAACTAAAACCGCTATAATCTGACAGTCTCAACTTTTGAGTCCCGGAAAATATTAAATTTAGCAGAAGTTTTAATTATTTGAGAGGGTTGTACGCTACCTAGATGGGAATGCGTCATCAAAGGAACTAACCAATGGGATATATAATTTCTACTGCAAATATGAAAGGCGGCGTAGGCAAAACTACTCTCACCGTCAATTTAGCTACTTGTTTGGCCAAAAATCATGGTAAACGAGTACTTGTACTTGACTTGGATAGTCAAATCAGCGCTACACTGAGTCTGATGTCGCCTGTAGATTTTGCCAAGCGTCGCAAGCAAAGTAAGACATTTAGATATTTAATAGACGAAGTTGTCAATCCAGGGTCACAAGCTGAGCTGACTATTCAAGATATCATCCAATCGGAAGTCTGTAATCTCCCAGGACTGAATTTATTACCAGGAGATATCGATTTGTATGATGAATTTGTGGTGTCAGAAATGCTGCACCAACAAGCAACGGCTTTAGGTGAACAGGATTTTGAAACAGTTTGGAATCGCTTTGAAAGAGTGTTGATCAATAATATTTTAAAACCAGTGCGTCAAGAGTATGATTTCATTCTTTTAGATTGTGCGCCTGGCTATAATTTATTGACTCGTAGTGCTTTAGCTGCCAGTGATTTCTACATTCTTCCCGCTAAACCCGAACCTTTATCTGTGGTGGGTATTCAATTGTTAGAAAGGCGTATTTCTCAGTTAAAAGATAGTCATGAACAAGAAGCTAAAATAAATATTCAAATGCTGGGAATTGTTTTTAGTATGGCTACTGTCAACTTATTAACTGGCAGATATTATAAACAAGTTATGCACCGTGTGGTTGAAGATTTTGGTGTAGAAAAAATTTGTAAGTCACAAATACCAGTTGATGTGAATGTTGCTAAGGCTGTTGATAGTTTTATGCCAGTAGTTTTGAATGCGCCTCAATCGGCTGGTTCTAAAGCATTTTCTCAGTTAACTCAGGAGTTATTACAAAAGTTGTAAGTTTGTGTCTTTGTGTCTTTGTGGTAAAAATATAAACCACAAAGGCACAAAGACACAAAGAAATTTATTTGCTGCGATCGCCTGACTTTATGGGAAACTGATAGTATATGCGATCGCTGAAATTAACCTGATGTATGACAATCATTTTTGTGGATAGATCACAGTATGAATGACACACTTCTACAACGTATCACTCTAAATCCTCATATTTGTCACGGAAAACCTTGTATTAGAGGACTTCGTTATCCAGTTGAATTTATTTTAGAACTGCTCAGCTCTGGCATGACTACTGAGCAAATATTGGCAGATTATGACGATTTAGAATATGAAGATGTTCTAGCTGTCTTGTTATTTGCAGCTCGACTTAGCCAAGTCAAAAGTATTCACAAAATCGCTTCATGAAATTTCTTGTTGATGCCCAGTTACCAGTCCGACTTGCAAATTTTCTTAGAGCCTCAAATTACGACACAATCCATACCAGAGATTTGCCAGACAAAAATGCTACATCAGATATTGATATTAATACTATATCAATTCAACAATATAGAATTTTAATCACTAAAGATTATGATTTTGTCAACTCTTTTTTAACAGTTAAGCAACCTTATAAGCTACTTTTAATCACAACGGGTAATATCAGTAATTCAGAATTAGAAACTCTTTTCTCCACTAATATTCTATCTATAATTGAACTATTTAAACACCATTCCTACATTGAAATAAGTCGAGAAACTGTTATTGTACATCAATAGAACTATCATAACTTGATACCATTTCATGAAATTACTGATACAAAGTACTTTTCTTACTCCCCCTGCTTCTTCTGCTTGCCTAAATGTATCAACTTTAAAGTAAAACGGTATGACTCTATGGAAAATTGATGGTATGTGCGATCGCTGAAATTAATCTGATACATAATTGTTGCTGTTTGTTGTATTAGAGGAACTGTTAAACTGAGGATCATAAGTATAATTTCGCAAGATGATTGCTAACTTATGGAACCAGTAACCTTGACGGCTGTAGCAACTGCGATCGCAACTCTCATTTTCTCAGAAGCTTTGAAGGAAGGCGGAAAAACTTTAGGACAAGGGATTTCACAACAAGTTACTCAACTGTTAACTGCGATTCGGCAGAAATTCCAAACGGCGGGAACTGAAGGAATACTCAAAAGAGCCGAAGAAAATCCGACAGAGAAGAATCAAGCCAAGTTCCAGGATGAACTGGAAACGCAAATGGAGGAAGACGAAGCCTTTGCCAAGCAATTGCAAGCACTGATGGCGCAGTTGCAAGCAAACGATACTGTTAAGCAAATCGTGGTTAAAGGTGTAACAGTAAAAGGTAAAGCAACAGTGGGCGATATCAACCTGGAAGCCGCAAGAGAAGGCGCAGTAAATCAAGAAGCAGTAGTTGATTCTGAATTTGGTGACGATCTCAACCTGGGTGATGTGAATCTGAAGGCTTAAACCATGAGTGAAAATCGCAGCCCAGAAGAAATTTTACAGAGCATTCTGCGGAATGTCCAAGTAGGTGGCAATCTGACGACAGGCGATATCACCCAAATCTTGAATTTACTGGTGATTATTCAACAGCCAGAGGTTTTCAAGCCAAAGGAAACGCCGCAAAATATTCCCCGTGGTAACGTAGTCAAGTTTGTTGGACGTGCTGAGGCTTTAGTTAGTCTCCATGACAAGCTACAAAACGGTAATCAAGTGGTGGTTGCGGCGATTGAGGGTATGGGAGGAGTGGGGAAAACAGAGTTAGCAACTCAGTACGCGCTAATTCACCTGCTACTCAACACTTATCCTGGTGGTATCTGTTGGTTACGCGCTAGAGATGAAGATATTGGACTTCAAATCTTGCAGTTTGCTATAGCTAAGTTAGGCTTAAAACCGCCAGAAGATTGGGATGTACTACAGCAAGTTGATTTCTGTTGGTCACGCTGGCATGATGGCGATGTGTTGGTGGTGTTGGATGATGTCACCGACTACGCCAAGGTAGAAGACTATTTACCACCACAATCACCCAGGTTTAAACTGCTAATTACCACCAGATTACAGTTAGATTTTCCCCAATCATTCACTCTGGATGTGTTAAGTGAGTCCGCAGCAGTGGAACTTTTACAAGAGTGGGTGGGAGGAGAAAAAGTCGCGCAGGAATTAGGTGAGGCGAAGGAAATTTGTGAACGTTTAGGTTATTTACCTTTGGCGTTGAACTTGGTGGGTAGGTATGTAAAGAAGCGGAAAATCTCTTTAGCGGAAATGTTGCGGAGGTTAGAAGCAAAAAAGTTAGTTCATGAGTCTTTAGCACGGGATGAAAAAGACAAAACTTGGACGCTAAATGTCAAATGGGGTGTGATTGCTGCTTTTGAGTTAAGTTGGGATGATTTAAGTGATGATGCTCAGGAATTAGCTGTTTTACTGAGTTTATTTGCTTTAGCTCCGATTCCCTGGAGTTTGGTAGAAAGTGTAGAAACTGGGAAAGATGCTGAAGAGTTGGAAGATAGTAGAGTTGAGTTAGAGAGTTTGCATCTGCTTCAAGATAAGGAAGGCTACAAACTACATCAACTGATTCGGGAATTTTTTCAACTCAAGCAGGGTGACTTTAATCAGGTGGAGGAATTTAAGCGATCGCTTTGCGGGGTAATGGTAGGGGTTGCTAAAAATATTCCTTCATATCCCACAGTTGAACAAATTCAGAATGTCACTCCAGCAATCCCTCATTTAGCTGAGGTAGCGAATAATCTCATTCAGTACGTCAGCGATGATCGTTTAATTTGGGCATTTATTGGCAACGCTAGATTTTATTATGGTCAAGGACTGTATGACAAAGTTGCGCTTTGGTATGAGCAGTGTCTAGAAATCACTAAAAAACGTTTGGGAGAAGAACATCCAGATGTCGCTATTAGCCTCAGCAACATAGCTAATCTCTACCGTGACCAAGGTAGATACAGCGAAGCCGAAACCCGATTCATCGAAGCTTTGGCTCTCATGCACAAACTGTTAGGATCAGAACATATCGATGTCGCCATTAGCCTCAACAACTTGGGGTTACTTTACTCTAACCAAGGCAGATACAGCGAAGCCGAAACCCGATTCATCGAAGCTTTGGCTCTCGCACGCAAGCTGGTGGGCGAAGAAAATTTTCATGTCGCCACTGGTCTCAACAACTTAGCACAACTCTACTGCGACCAAGGCAAATATAGCGAAGCTGAACCCCTTCACATCGAAGCTTTGGCTCTCAGGCGCAAGCTGGTGGGCGAAGAACATCCCGATGTTGCACAAAGCCTCAATAACCTGGCGTTTCTCTACAACTTTCAAGGTAGATACAGCGAAGCTGAAACCCGATTCATTGAAGCTTTGGCTCTGATGCACAAACTGTTAGGAGCAGAACATCTCGATGTCGCTGCTGGACTCAATAACTTAGCAGCATTCTACAACTCTCAAGGCAGATACAGCGAAGCCGAACCTCTTCTGCTCGAAGCATTGGCAATTATACGCAACTTGTTAGGAGAAGAACATCCCAAGGTTGCCACTAGCCTTAATAACTTAGCGTATCTCTACACTTACCAAGGCAGATACAGCGAAGCTGAACCCCTTCATATCCAAGTTGTGGCACTAAGGCGCAAAGTTTTGGGCGAAGAACATCCAGAACTCGCCATTAGCCTCAACAACTTAGCTGGACTTTATTCCTTCCAAGGTAAATACAGCGAAGCTGAATCCTTTCTTATCGAAGCTTTGGCACTGTACCGCAAGCTGCTGGGAGAAGAACACCCATATTTCGCCACTATCCTCAATAACCTAGCAGAACTTTACTGTAACCAAGGTAAATACAGCGAAGCTGAATCCCTTCATATTCAAGCTTTGGTACTCAGGCTTAAACTGCTGGGTGGAGAACATATTGATGTCGCTACTAGTTTCAATAATCTAGCCAATCTCTACCGTTACCAAGGTAAATATAGCGAAGCCGAACCCCTATATGTCCAAACTTTGGCACTTTGGCGCAAACTGCTGGGCGAAGAACACCCATATTTCGCCACTATCCTCAACAACCTTGCGGGACTCTACCGTGTCCAAGGTAGATACAGCGAAGCTGAACCCCTATACATCAAAGCTTTAGCACTTAGCTGCAAGCTGCTAGGCGAAGAAAATCCTGATGTCGCCACTGGCCTCAACAACCTTGCAGTATTGTACGACTCCCAAGGCAGATACAACGAAGCTGAACCTCTATACGTCAAAACTTTGGCACTTTGGCGCAAACTGCTGGGCGAAGAACATCCCGATGTCGCCACTAGCCTCAACAATCTTGCGGGACTCTACCATTCCCAGGGCAGATACAGCGAAGCCGAATCTTTATGCATCCAGGCTTTAGATATTTTTGAGCAACAGTTAGGAGTGAATCATCCTGATGCTGTTACTACTCGTAGAAATTTAGCATTTTTGCGCGATCGCCTCAACTCACAACAGTAAAATTCAAGTTCCCAACCTCATCATTCAAGCTTTTATCTCCAAATTTCTCGTTCGGAACTCGAACTGTCGTGTTCCGAACTCAAAGTTTCGTGTTCCGAACGAGAACTTTCATCTTCTGAAGTGAAATGATGGTGTTGTGAGGGCGATCGCTTTTGTTCTGAAGTGGAATGATGGTGTTATGAAGGCGATCGCTCGACTTAAATTAGAGAATGAAGTGCGATCGCCTTTGATAGTAGAGAGATGATTGCGATCGCCATCGCTTTTTGAGCCACAATGGATGAACGATAGGGAGTCCATAGAACAAACAATAGCTAAAAAGAAACCAAATCAGGAGAAGGCTTGATGCAATCAGCATTACGCATAGAAACTAAAGTGTTACCAGGCAACAAAATTGAAATCACCTTGCCTGACGATACACTCTCAACCTCAGTAGGACAAACTATTGAGGTAATTGTCCTAATACCAGAGCAAAAAACGACAATAGAAGAACAATCAATTATCCACCTGCTTGAAGAAATCCACAAACAGCGTCCTGTTGGCAGAAGTTTAGAAGAAATCAATCGAGACCTCCAAGCAGAGCGAGATGCATGGGACAATTAATTCTGCCAAATGCTGCTCGTATATACGTCGATACCGTAACAGTTATTTACGCCGTCGAACAGACTCCAACTTATGGGGTGTTGCTAAATCCCCTATGGCATAGTCTTCAGGCGAGAACCCTTGAAGTCTTTAGCAGCGAACTAACTCTGATGGAAACCTTAGTTGTGCCACTGAGAAACTCGGATACATTTCTGGTTGATGCTTATGAGAGATTACTGCGATCGCCTCAAATGCAGTTGATTCCCATTAGTCAGACTATCTTGCGTGAAGCAGCAAGACTACGGGCAAGTACGCCTTCTTTGAGAACACCTGATGCCATTCATATTGCGACTGCTACAACATCTGGCTGCACTCAGTTTCTCACCAACGATCGCCAACTGAGGACAGCAACAAATTTATTCGTTGTGATTCTAGATGAGGTGCTGACATCATGAGCGATCGCTTTTGTTCTGAAGGGGAATGATGGTGTTCTGGGGGCGATGTCTGACGACAAGCCGCAAGCGTTTACGCTCGGCTTAAATTATAGAATGAAGTGCGATTGCTTGTGAGAGTTGACAGATGAGTGTGAGAGCGATCGGCTTTGCCGTTGCCGTTGGCGTTCGCGTAGCGTGTCGTAGACAAGCCTCTCGAAGAGAAGGCATCGCTTTATACATCCTGATTCTCGTGAAAAATATCTTCTAAATCTCGATATCCACTCAAAACCCTCTCTACTTGGATACCATTTTTAATCGGGCGGTAAAAAATGACTTGATTATCCACTGGCAAACTACGTAAATTAGGTGCTAGTTCCTCACGGTTACGCCCAAGTTCAGGAAAATCTGCTAATAAAAGACACTTTTCCTCAAAAGCATCAAGAAAACGACTAGCTGCACCTAAATTAAGTCTGCTTATATAGTTTTTTATATCTTTTAAATCTTGCTTGGCAGCAGCACTTAAAATATATCTACTCATACTTAACTTTGCTGCGCTTGTTGAATTTCTTCTCGTAATTCTCTTAATACTTCTTCCCCATCAAAAACATCACCGCGATCTGATTGCTCAATTCCAATAGCAATTTCTTTGCGGAGTTCTTCTAATTGCACCAAACGTTTCATTTCCCATTCTTCTAACAGCTGCAAGGCAGCACAAACTACCTCCGAAGCAGATGAGTATCTACCTTGTTTTACTGTTGCTTGAATAAACAGCTCTAATTCTGGTGTCAAAGATATATTCATCGGATGTAAGATGATATTTTAATTAACATAATAGCTACATTTTACGGAGAGCGATCGCTCTACATTTTGACTCTAAGTTTCCTGTTCTGAAGTGAAATGATGGTGTTCTGAGGGCGATGTCTGACGACAAGCCGCAAGCGTCTACGCTCGACTTAAATTGTAGAATGATGTGCGGACTCAAAGATTATTCCATTCTTCCAATGTGATTTCCCTCTCTATAATCACCTCAATTTCCCGAATCATCATCCGCAATTGCGGTACAGAATACTCGTCATTAGAGGGAATAGTTAGGCGATGTTGCCCATAAACCATAAACTGATGTCTTGTACCGGAAAAAGCCCCTTCAAAGCCAAGTTGCCGTAATTTTTTGACAAAATCTCGACGTTTACAAGGCATCCATCGGCTCAAGGGTTGGCTCCTGATTTAGATCAATATTATCAATGACTGGTAGAGAATGTCCCAGCTTTAAGCCCAGCAGAATCCACTCTTCCAGTGTGGAACGTAACTCATCTTCGCACTCGCGCAAAGTTACACCAAAAGCAATAACTCCCTGACAAGCCGGAATCTTACCTGCAAAAGTACCATCTTCCAGTTTGTCATAAACCGCCTGTGCGATCGCTTCCTCAACATAATCACTAAGAATAAAGCGTGTGGTCATTCTAATTGCATTGCTTGTGATGGGCGATGTTATTCAAGCTTTTGTTTTACCTGAAGATTATTGTACTACAGCGATCGCTTTCCCTTTTTACTTCAAGTTTCGTGTTTTGAAGTGCAATGATGGAGTTCTGAAGGCGATGCCTGGGTTGGGCTACGCCTACGCTTTACCTTTTTGCTCGAAGTTTCTTGTTAGCAGGTGAAATGATGGTGTTTTGGGGGCGATTCTTTCACCTAAATTATAGAATGAAGTGCGTAGACGCTTTGCGGCTTGTCGTTAGACATCGCTCTCTAAAAGTTTGGAAATAAATCGCTCATTTTACTCATATCGGCAATCGCCTCACGCGGAAAGTTTCATTATTCACAGAAATAATTGCACCAAGTTCTAAATCTTCCTGACATTCATTCAAAACTTGCGTCAACCGTTCATTAATTACATCGTAATTTTCATTTCCTAATCTAAACAAGATGACACTGGGTAAATTATCTCCACTGATGGCTAACAGTTGGGCAAAATCTAAATCTACAGTTAATAAAATTCTCTCTTCTACACGAGCTTTAATTAAAATCTCGTTATCTGGTAGCCTTTGCAAATCTTCATTACGCAAATGCACTACATCATAACCACCACTACGCAACCAAAATACAGTTCGTAGCGAAATTCCCATATCTGCCAAGAACTTCATTATGACTTATTACGCGCTTTTGAAAGGATAAACTCGCTCTTGAGTTAACCACGCCGCGTAAAGTAGAGATTGACGAATATCCTCTGATTCTAAATCAGGATATTCTTCTAAAATTTCCTCTACAGGTTTGCCATTAGCCACTAAATTAACGACAAGAGAAACCGGTATTCGCATCCCACGAATGCAGGCTTGTCCACCCATAATGATAGGGTCAAATGTAATTCTATCTAGACCTAACATAAAAATTATTTCTCTAAATGACTGCATTGTACTACAGCAACGCTCGCCAGTCGCTACAACGGGGGAAACCCCCGCAACGCGCTGGCTCACAAATTTCTGATGTTGTTGCTGGGGAAATCCTCAATTCTGAATTTCAGTGGATTAGTAGAGAAAGCGATGTACTCATCCGTGTTGAAAGTCCAGAGTATGGCAAATTTCTCGTCCTCAATCAATTGCAATTGCGCTACAATCCCGAAATGCCAAGACGGATGCGCGCCTATACAGGGTTAGCAGAAGAAAAATTTGAATTAGTTCTCCCTGGATTGATTCGATGCGATCGCCTTCTTTTAAAAATCCGAGTTCAATCAACTAATGATGTTCATCAATGGTGAATCACTTCGGTGTGACAACGCTCGTAATACATTTATTACACGATAAAAAAATCTTTACTATTTAATTTTAGTACTTACTACATTTAAATTTAGAATAATTGAAACCCAGCACTGCAATAGGAAATGCTGGGTTTTATTCGAGTAAATGCCCCGAAGCCTGCCACAACACAAAGTTCTCTTGGCAGACTAATAGGTACACCTAAAAGAACCTTGTTTCCTGTTGTGTATTAAGAGTTCTCTACCTACGCAAGTAATTTCTCCAAATCAAACCGGATTCCTATATTTATTTATACTTTGGTACTGAGATAGCGGTTAAAAATAGGTAAACTTCCGTTAGATAGATATTGTTTTATTATGTGGAAAATAAATTTTCATCTAGTAGAGTAAGACAGAGATCACTGCTGTTGACCATTACAAGAAAAGCTAGTTGCAGCTTCTAGCTATAGGAAACCAACTTTAATACTTAAGAGTCTGGTTTCAAAATGGGTAACAGCAACATCCCCTATCAGCCTGATCACCTATGCTAAAAGTTATGCACTTGGCCGCCAATTCAACTACATCAAATTCCCAGTGGGAGGATTTAACCCAGCTTCCAGCTCCAAACACAGTTCAATGGGACAATATCAAAACCCAATTAGACTTGGTGCTGTTAGCCGTAGAAACTTTAACTGGCATTGGTTCCGAGGCCATGCTCTCGGCGGCAACTCATCTAAATTTAGAATCAAAAGTGCCAGATCGAGTAGCCTTATGGCGATTACGTCAATCAAATCCCATACGTAAAGGTCAAGGAGGACGAAAAAAGCTAGATGTCGAAGAAGCGCGATCGCTTGTTTTAATTATTTGCTATCTTGCCAAACAGCACCAAGAATTGATTCGCCGTGCTGTTGGTTTACTAGAACAGATGGCCCAAGACAACCGAGAACCTCATCAGGCTGCTTTACTTGGAGATTATATTGATGCTTTTTGCAATGTCTACCAAGAACGCATGGAAGAGGACGAGCAAATCTCAACAGATTTACTTACTCGCCTAGCACTAAAACTGCTTGTAGATTTACTGTTTTACAGTGCCTCTGGTGGACATCGCCGTCTCTGGCTAGCACTTATAGACCGTTCTGCAAAATAAATTTTTAGATAATCTTTTTCCTTCGCAGTTCCTGCCATGCCAACATTAAATTCTGTCATTCGTCGCTACACACCCCCTACTTGTACCCTAGAAATCTTGGCGCAAAGTTCACCCTTATCTCAATGGATGGGAAGAACTGTACTTAAACAACTAAGTTTTGAGTTGCGCTTTGATGATCCGCGAATACCTGAAGAACGTAGAGTACCAATTCGGGGCGATCGCGATCAACTAGAAGCTTTGTGTGATGCAGTAACCAGCTACGTACAAGAAATTCTCCAACAGTCTTCAGAAAACTTTTGGATCAATTTTTCAGGCAACGAAGATTCTAGTAAAGTACCTCAAGACTCAGAATTAACCGATTTTCAGCAACCTTCATCGCCAACTCAAACATTCCAATCTTTTAGTTCCCTAACACCAGGGACAAAAATACATTTAGAACCGGGTAAATATTTAACTCATAATCTCTTTCTCGGTTCCCTTGCGAACCAAGTATCTGGCCCAGTAATTCAACTTAGTCTGCTGCAACTGTTTGATTTAGCAACTGCCTTAGATGAATACTCGGCTGATGTCATGGCGTTACCAAGTCTCAATAAAACTAGTCCGATTCGGCGATTACCTGCTTGGACACCTGTTGCCGCAGTGCTAGTGTTAAGCGTGGGTTTATTACCCATAACGTTGCAATATGCCAACAATACTCGGCAAAAGCAGCCATCGACAGCTAAAAAGACAACTTCAGCAGATGAACAAGTTGCTTTAGCACCTTCACTTGATTTTTCGACACCGCAACCCGGACTTACTCCCCCGGATAATTTATCATCACTACCACCTTTAGGCTCTACGCAGCCACTCCCTACAGATAGTTTGCCTCAAAAGCCTTTGACGGCTCCTAATTCGAGTTTACCCTCAACTTTGCCCCCAGTATCCCAACTACCTCCACAAGATACATCGACCATACCTCAGGGAACGATTCCAACCCTAAATAGCAGTCAGCAAAATCCAACATCCGCTACAGGAAATCCGCAGATATCCATTCAACCAAATATCAAACAAAACTCTACTGGCTCAATTTCTCAAAATGAAATTGGTCTTCCTAAAAAACGAGATTTGCTACCCAATCTTTCTTCAACTACAGGTAGCTTGTCTCCCAATATTTCACCTGTTCCCTCTTCTATTCCCACTCTTCCCCAAAACTACAAACCTTTTGACCCCAGGCAATTAGAGGAAAAAACCAATTCCTCAGGGACAGTTGCTTCCAGCAAACAACCATCGTCGGAATTATCTCCTACAAGTAGTACATCCTCTGCTGTTGCTGATAGTGATTCATTAGTGACTCGACTGAGGGGTGAATCTCCAAACACATCATCTACAAAGGCTCCCACCGATAGTACTTTATTTGATACACCTCAGATAGCAGAAGCTAGAGACCTCTTGAAAGACCGCTGGCAGCCACCCGCGGGATTAACGCAAACATTAGAGTATAGTTTGATGGTGGGCGTTGATGGCACAATTGAGCGCATTTTCCCTTTAAATAAGCCAGCAAGAGAATATGTAGACAGTACTGGAATGCCTGACATTGGCAAACCTTTTGTTTCCGCCAATCGATATGGAAAAAATCTCAGAATAAGAGTGATTCTTAGTCCTAACGGTAAGGTACAGACATTGCCAGAAACGGATTAACTAAAAGGTTTGTAGTGAGGACTTTAGTCCTCATTACGAACTTATTTAACTTTTAATTTATCTAATTTGCTGAGAAGACTCCATACACAGCGATAGCGGAGTGTGGGGATGAAAAGCAAAATAGTTAACGTGAGTTCGACGGTTAGAAAAAGGCAAAAAGCTTGCCATAATTGTGGCTTTGCCCAGCGTTGTGAAATGGTGTCGTAACAAGCAACAAGCTTTTATGTCATAGCCACAACTAGCGATTAAAGTTGAAACGCCCAGTTGCTTGTTCGCCTTTAATATCTGCCGTAATTTTCACTTGATACTGACCAGATGCTTTTTCATTCAGTAGACCAGTATAGTGTTTGTCTTTAGCATCATAATTAAAAGGAATCGTCTTTTGTTGTCCATCAGGTAGCTGAACTTGAGCCGTTACTTTTGCATTAGGAACTGTTTCGTGGTTATCACCTGTTTGCAAATATAAATCCATGTGAGTTGCATTTGCTTCTTTTTCAGGAACAAATTCTAAATGATAGCTTCCTGTTTCTACAACTTGGCCTCCATGAGAGGCACCATGTTCGTTATTTGTTTTAGCAACAGGTGAAGCAGAAGCAGTTGGCGATCCAGAACTGGGGTTGGAGGTGACTGAAGTATTGTTATTTGTATTAGCAGTTTGATTGCTATTACTACAAGCGCCTAAAAAAATTAGTCCGGCACTTATTAAAAGTACAAAACTGAAATTCAAGTATTGTATTGAATTATTCTTCATTTGAACAATGTAATTTTAATTTAACTCGGCTTCAAGACAGTTTTGAGCGAAAAAATCTGGAAAAATATATAGTAATCCGGTTTGATTTCCGAATTTATTTGTGTAGGTAGGGAACAGGAAACAGGAAACAGGCAACAGTTAAGAAGGGATAGATATGTACTGAATCGTGTTCAAAAATTAAATAGGAGTCCTATACTGGTTGTCTATTGTTCGATAAAATTCATATATTAATAATTCAATTTAACTAGCAAGAAAAGTTTTATACAAAATACTTACCTTTTGTTTCAGCAAATATAGTGCTAATAATCAGTATTGCAAATAGAAATGAAATTAAGATGAAATTTGCAAAACAGTGATGAATGCTTGGTTTTGGTACAATCAAGCATGAAAATCAGCTATTTGACATACGGGAGCTTTTGAAAAAATTAATTACTCTTGAATTGCCAGTGTCCCCATCATCCCCAAATCTTCATGGTCAAGAATATGACAATGATAAACAGTGTTACCTGCAAAATCTCGAAAAGGAATGCGAATGCGGACTGTTTCACCTCTGGGTACTAAAACTGTATCTTTCCAAGCGGGGTAGGGTTCAGGTTGACCATTGCGACTAATGACTTGAAAATGATTGACGTGGAGATGGAAAGGATGATCCATAACGCCTGTATTGATAATTTCCCAGTCTTCTACTGTGTTTAATTTGACTTGGGTATCAATGCGATCATTTTCATAGGCTTGACTGTTAATTAAAAAGACCATACCCATACCAGGAGCCATACCATGATTAAGTTCAAAGCGACGCACTTGCTTTGGTTTGGGTAAAGCTGGTATTTTCAATAGTTTTTTGGGTAAGGAAGCGGATTTTACAGCAGTACCGTAATTAATAGTTGCTAAAACTGTAGATGTGTCATTATTTCTGCCCATCATACCTCTGCCGCCCATCATACCCATTCCCATCGCACCGCGATTATAAGGTAGATTGAGCAAGCGGTATTTTCCTGGCTTTTGATCTGCTTTAATCAAAACTTCTGCTCGTTGTCCTGGTGTTAGCAGCAATTCGCTAATTTCTACAGGTGCGGTTAATGCACCTCCTTCAGTCGCAATCAGGTAAAAAGGATGAGTTTCCAAGGACAAGCGATAAAAGCGGGAGGTAGAAGCATTGAGGATTCGCCATCGTACCATTCCTTTATCGGGAAGTGAAAAAGTGGGGTTGCGATCGCCGTTAATAGTAATCACATCTCCTTCTCGTCCCGTCATAATTGACATATGTGCTGAAGACATTAGCCTTCCTTCACCATCAACAGTAAAATCTTGCAGCACCAAAAATTCTTCTTTAGCGGCTTTAATTTCGGGAATTTCGTCTAATTCTCCCCGCACTATCAATAAACCAGCTAATCCCCCAAACAATTGTTCCGCCACAAAGCCGTGGCGATGGGGATGATACCAGAAAGTACCAGCCGAGTGATTAGAAGGAATAGTAAACTCGTAGTTAAAACTTTCTCCTGGCTCAATGCTTAAAAAGACATTATCAGCCTTACCTGTAGGTGGAATGTGTAATCCGTGGTAGTGCAGGTTTGTTGGTTGAGAAAGGTTGTTAGTAAAATGAATGCGGACGGTATCTCCTGGTTTGGCTTCTAGACGTGGCGCGGGGATTTGTCCGTTGTAAGTTAATAAATATGCTTGTTTGTCACCCAATTTTACAGCACGGTTACTAGCTTCGAGGTTAATTTCTAATAAACCGTTATTACTTTTATGTAACTTAGGCAAGTCAATTGCTGGTTTTGCTGATAACTGAGAAGAACTAACTCTTTCCCACATCCAACTAGCAGCCACAGCCGTTCCAGCACCAGCCGCAGCCAGAGTAATAAACTGACGGCGATTTATCTTTTTCATAACTCATGATTTGTAATGATTTTAGATGTTTACTCCTGACTTTTTTCTCAAACTTAGTAATTTTGATACTCTTGAAAAACTTCCACTTCACCTTTTTTATCAAACGCTAAAATTGCAAATGGCTGTTTTCTATTGCCTGATTCCATTCCTGGCGTTCCTAAAGGCATTCCCGCTACAGATAAACCTGCAAACTTGGGCTTTTGTTTAAGGAAACGTTTAATATCATCGGCAGGTATGTGTCCTTCCATTACATATCCGTCAATAATTGCTGTGTGACATGATGCTAAATCTTGAGGCAAGTTGTACTTTTGCTTAATTGCCTCCATCCCATCTGTTTTGATATCGTCTTTGATTGTAAATCCGTGCTTTTGCATATGTTTGATCCACTCTCCACAGCAGCCACAAGACGGGCTGCGATACACTGTGATTTCTCGGTTTCCTGAGTAAGATTCTGTTTCTTTATCCCAGATGCTTGTGGTGGAAATTAGTTGAGCATTGCTGACTAATGTTTGTGGATTATTGTTTAAATCAGTATCTCCTTTGCTTAACATAGCTACTGTTGCATAAGTAGTAGCTATTACTCCAGTAGTAATAATGATCGCTATGAATGGGCGAGAGAGTTTATTCATCCAGTCAAATAAATGTTTTTTCATAGTCGAAATTTCACGCTAATTATTTATTAATAATGATGATTTGATTTTGCTCATGGTTCCAAATCATTTCTTCTAGTTTAGACTCTCCGGTTAGGTGGGAAGTCAACTAAAATTATTGCTAATTATTTTAATGCCTGTCACTGTATATATCAGGCATAATTTTACAATCGTTTTAAATTTTAAAATATTGCTTTACAATTTTTTGAGCAAGCATATCAAAATGAAATTAGGATGAAATTTAACATATATACAAGTATGAAAATTTCTAATTTTATTTTACTCCCTTAGTTAGAAGCAATATTTTTAACTATTTTTATATTCTTCCACTTAAGAAGGTGTAAATAACAAAAACAAGGGTGACTATGCTTTTAGTTCATGAAGAATATCAATCTAGCTTTGATGTGGCAATGCGCTGTGCAGTGGAATGCGAACACTGTGCAGAAGCCTGTATGGGTATGTCCGAGATGATGCAGTGCGCTCGTAGTTGCCTTGATTGTGCAGAAATCTGTCGCACTGTAGCTACTTATATGGTTCGCGGTTCGCGCTATATTCCTCACTTGGCGCGTGCTTGTGCGGAAATTTGCGAAGCTTGCGCCAAAGAATGTGAGAAGCACAACGCAGAACACTGTAAGAAATGTGCAAAAGCTTGTCGAGACAGTGTAGAAGAATACCGGAAAATTGCTAGCGTTACAGCTGTATAAGTCTAAATTTTGGCAAAAGTGAGGCAAGTAATTTTTTACTACCTCACTTTATATTTTACCGCCTTCACTGTAATTCCTCATGGCACATCGCAACCATAGAACACCTGTTGACTCTGTTACAAAACATCAGCAACATCACCACCATAGCGAATATCAACCAGGACATTTGGAACTAGAAGTGATGCGGGGAGTTGAGCCAAAGCACTATTTTGAGATGGAGAAGCAAGATGAATCAACACAAACAAATGTCAGGAATGAGCTGGAACCGATTCGCGGCGATGATCGCGACCTCAACTTTCATCATGTTCTTCTTGATGTATCAGCTCATATACTCATTCGATCACGCAATGTTTAGTGTAAACCGACTGATCGCCTCATTGGTGATGGGGTGCGTGATGACCGTTGTGATGCTTTCCTTTATGTGGTCGATGTACCAAGGAGTAGGAATCAAGATCGCAGTTCTCGGTTTGGCTACCGCGCTCGGCTTGATTTTGCTCTCCGTGAATAGAAGCCAAGCGCTGATCGGAGATGTCACCTTCATGAAGTCGATGATTCCCCACCACTCAATTGCCATTAACAGTTCGCGGAAGGCAAGCATTAGCGATCCGCGCGTTCGCGAACTTGCGGATGAGATAATTGCGTCGCAGGTTCGTGAAATAGCTGTGATGCAGTCGCTCCTCGATGATGTTGCGCGGAACGGAGAACGAGGGGCGGCAGAGCTTCCCGCTCGCTCAACCGAAATAACCCCCGATATGGAGCGCCAGATTAGAGAAGCAGTGCAGTAAATAAGCAGGTTTTCGTTGTAGTGATTATTGTAAAGTTGCGATCGCTCACATATCTACAATTCTTCGCTTTTCAACCTCATGGGTGAATCAAAACAGGAAACTCTACTCAAGTTAGTCGTGGAGAGTGAATCAGAACGAGTTGTGGGCATTTATATGTTAGGAAATTACGCTGCACAAATAATTCAAATGATTGCTTTAGCAATGAAAGCAGGTGTCACTAAGAAAAATTTCGACTCAACTATCAGTATTAATCCCACAGTAGCAGAATAATTTTTTACCATGCACTGAATTTGTTTAATTATGGTATTACCACTCCAAGACTGCTCCAACTCCCTTTTCTTGTTCAAGACTAGACATTTGTTTTGGCATTAACAACTTGCCGAACTTAGCGTATAAAGCAGGTAACACTATTAATGTTAAGGCAGTAGAGGTAAACAATCCCCCCAATACCACCACCGCCAAAGGTTGCAAAATTTCTTTACCCGCACCCGTACCAATGACTAAAGGAACCATTCCCAAAGCAGAGGTCAAAGCTGTCATTAAAATAGCTACCAAACGTTCCATCGATCCTTCAAAAATGACTTCCTTTAAAGTCATTCCCTGTGCCAGCTTATTGTTGTAATTATCTACCAGTAGTAAGCCGTTGCGTGTCGCTACGCCAAATAAGGTAATAAAGCCTACCAAGGAAGCTACAGAGATGATACCGCCCCCTAAAGCAATGGAAAATATTCCGCCAACCACTGCCAAAGGTAAGTTAATCATAATCATCAACATTGCGGCGACAGATTTAACGGCAAAGTACATTAATATACTAATAAAAACAATTGCCAATCCTCCAAATACTAGGAAACTTTGAGTAGCGCGTTGTTCTGACTCAAACTGACCGCCGTATTGAATAAAGTAACCTGTGGGCAATTGTACTGAATTTTTGACTTGAGCTTGAATTTCCTCTACTACAGAACCTAAATCTCGTCCTGATACGTTTGCAGATACAACAATGAGGCGAGAAACATTTTCACGGTTAATTGTATTGGGGCCAGTGCCATAATCTATACTGGCGACTTGAGCGAGAGGAATTTTTTGACCTGTGGGAGTATCTACTAGTAAATTACGAATAATATCTAAATTATTCCGAGCATCTTTTTTTAACCACACTACCAAGTCAAACAGTTGTTGGTCTTTGAGAATCTGAGATACTACTCGTCCATTGAAAGCAGTTTCTACTATCTCACTTAGATTACCCACAGTTAAGCCATAACGAGCTGCTGCTTCGCGGTTAAATTGAATTTGTAATTGTTTAATTGGGACTTGGGGTTCGAGTTGTAAGTCTACGAGTCCGGGAATATTACTCACCGTCGCCTCAATTTGGGAACCCAAACGGCGTAATTCCTCTAAATCGGGGCCGAAAATTTTGATGGCGATCGCACTTCTTACCCCGGATAATACTTCATCCATGCGGTGAGAAATAAACCCACCAATATTAGGCGCAGCACCGGGTATTTTGGCAAATTCCGCTCGCAGTTTTTCAATACTTCCTTGCCTATCTTTCAATCCCTCTGCACTCAGTTCTACATCCAAATGTCCTAAGTTAACTCCGCCTGCATCTGCATCCCCAGGGGCGCGTCCAGCCCGTAACTGCACTGATTTAAATCGTTGATCGTTTTTAAGCGCATCCTGCATAGCAAATCCAACTTGATTTGTCGCTTCTAGAGAACTTCCTGGATAAAGCAGCACTGCGTTGACTAAAGATGGTTCTTGGAACTCCGGTAAAAACACCCGCCCTAAATTTGGGAGAATAACCAAAGATGCTACTAAAGATGCTGCTGCGATCACTAAAATAATTGTCGGGAACCGCATCGAAAAATTCAGAATCGGTCGATAAAGTCGCTGTGAGAAAGCACTCACCCACGTATCATCGGCAGGTAATTGTCTGTTCGCCAACAAAATCGCACATAAAGCAGGAGAAAGGGTCATTGCTACAAAAGTAGAAGCAAAAATTGACACCAAGTAAGCAACTCCCATCGGTGCAAATATCCTTCCTTCCACGCCTGTCAATGAGAAAATTGGGGCAAAGACAACAGCAATAATTACGGTAGAAAAAATCACACTAACTCTGACTTCGACAGAGGTATCATATACAACTTTAAAAGGATTTACAGGAGTTCCCGCTAGCTGATTCTTTCGCAAACCCCGGTAGGCGTTTTCCATATCAACGATCGAATCGTCCACTACCGAACCTATTGCGACAGCTAATCCTCCTAATGTCATAGTATTGATACCCTGACCAAACCAGCCCAAAATCATCATCCCAATCAGAACTGATAAAGGAATGGCGCTCAGGGTAATTACGGCGGTACGCCAGTTCATCAAAAACATCAGCAGGATAATCGAAACAATGATGATACCGTCGCGTAGAGAACTGGTAACATTTGCGATCGCAGCATCGATAAAATTATTTTGGCGGAAGGTTTCTATCACTTTCACATCTTTAGGCAAACCAGCTTTAACTTCCTCCATTGCTCTTTCAATGGCTCTGGTGACAGTCGGAGTATCATATTGGGGTTGCTTGTTAACCATCACCGCGATCGCTCTTTGACCGTTTAAACTGCCATCTCCACGTTTGAGGGCTGCACCAATTCGCACATCTGCTATATCTTTAAGTAAAATTGGCGTACCATTGCGATCTGTAATTGCCGAATTTCCCAATTGCTCAACTGATTCGATACGTCCTACGCCCCGAATTACTATTTCTTGGTCGGGATTAATTAAAAAGCCACCCGCAGCATTGACATTTGCGCCTTTGGCTGCTACCGTTACTTCTTCTAAAGTGACATTAAAAGCCTTGAGCTTGGCGGGATCGACTAAAACCTGATACTGGCGGACATCACCGCCATAAGCAATTACCTGAGAAACACCTGGTACAGCTAGCAGTCGATTGGTAATATCTCGGTCTACCAACCGCCGCACTTCCATCATGGGAGTTGTTTCGGTAGTTAAAGCATATTCCAGAACTGTACCAATAGGTGAAGAAATCGGAGAAATTTGCGGATTTTCCACACCCTCTGGTAATTTCTGTACAGCTTGTTGCAATCGTTCTGTGACTAATTGCCGTGCTTGATAAACATTAGTACCCCACTTAAAAATTACCTTCACCACAGAAATACCAACTGCTGAAGAAGAACGTACCGTTTCTACTCCCGGCGTACCATTAACTGCGCTTTCAATTGGCAAGGTAATGAGAGATTCGACTTCTTCAGGAGCGAGTCCTGGAGCTTCAGTTTGAATTTCTACCTGGGGTGGGGCAAAATCGGGAAAAACATCTAAGGGCATTTGAGTGAGGTTATACACACCCAAAAAAGTCACAACAATTGCCCCTAGCACTACTATCCAGCGTTGGACAATCGACCACTTGAGAATAGCATTTAACATATTTTGTTTAATTTACAGCGATTTTCTTGTAAATGAACCACATCTTTATATCTCACGCAAAGGCGCAAAGGCGCAAAGAAACAAAGAAATCCAGATATCAGCTTGTGGTCTAAATACATGAAAACTGCTTTAATATCGTGCGTGCTGTTTTAAAGTATGGGTAATTGGGCGCTGCATAGTTGTGGGATGAATTGGTATTTTTAACCAAGGCAAAAAGCCGATTCTTTGCGCCTTTGCGCCTTTGCGTGTTAGCGTTCGCGGAGCGTCTCGTAGAGAAGCAGGGCGTAGCCCGACAAAAATCATCCCATTGTTCAGCAACGCCGATAATTAATTTAGTTAAGATTTGGGAAAATGAGGATCTTCATGCTCATTGATATCTGTGGTCGAAGCAGATAAAGCTGGCGATTTAGAATTATTGTGATAATTTTCTGTTTGTTCGACAGGTGTATCTAACTCTGAGGAATTACCTACTAGTAATAGCTGTTGTGACTTGTTATGACGACCATTCCAGAAAGCACCAGCCATAAAAGCTAAAGCAGCAGTTACAGCTACTCCCCCCACTCCCAACAACCATAGCAAGTACGGTGTTTTATTCTCTGTTGTCTGTGCAGGAGTTTCTCTGGCTTCGTCTTGTTCTGGTTTGCTACCCCCTCGCAGAGATTGAGCATACAATTGAGGCGCGCGCTGGGTAACAATCAAATCTCCTTCAAATAAACCAGTCTTAACTGCAACCATGTCGCCAGAAGTTTGCCCTAAAGTAACTTCAACAGGTTGATAAGCATTGCCATTCTGCACGTAAACTTGTTTTTTATCATTTACATCAACTATAGCTGAGTTGGGAATAGCCAAACTAGGTGCGGAGGTTTGGTCTGTCAAGACTTCTAGTTCTGCAAACATCCCTGGTTTAAGGATTCCGCCAAAGTTATTTATTTGAGCTTTTACAGGTATTATCTGCGTTTCACCTTCTATTACAGACCCGATTACGGTAATTTTTCCAGTAAAAGTGCGGTTAGGTACAGAAGCAACTTTAACACTTACCCGTTGACCTGTTCTTACCTGGACTAAATCTTTTTCATAAATATTAGCTGTAGCAAAAACTTGACTATCATTGATAATCGTCATTAGCTTGCCACCTGCATCCTCAAATGTTTGACCGATTGTCACTTCCCTGTCTGCAACTTTACCTGTGATAGGCGCAGTCACCGTGACTAGTCCCTTAGCATTACCTCTGTTACCCAGTTGTTGCAGCCTAGTTTGATAAGTAGTATTGCTGAGTTGAATACGTCTTTTAGCAACGTCAACTGCGGCTTGAGCGCGTTTGAGTTGATTTTCAGCCTCAATTACATCTCGACGGCTATTAGCTTTGGTGAGTTCGGCTTTAGCTCCTGCCAGTTGGGTTTGCGATTCTAGGGAATTGCGTCGGGGTAAAGCACCTGTATCAGCTAATTGCTTATCTTTGTCGTATTTTTCTTGAGCAAAGTCAACTTGACTCTGTGCTTGGGCGATTTCAGAAGCAGCTATTTGTTGATATCTTTGGTAGTTTTGTTGAGCTAGTCGTAAGTCAGCTTGTGCTTGCTGTAAATCAGCTTGAGCTTGTGCTAATTTTTCTTGAGATTCAACGCGCAATGTTACCAAATCAGGGCTAGTAACAACGGCAACAGGTTGTCCTTTTGTTACATTTGCACCTGGTTCCACCAACAACTCAACTACTTTCGCCCCAGAAATGGGGGTAGTCACTTCCACTTTTTGGCTAGGTAGAGTTTCAATTTGTCCTGTGGCTTTAATCCCTACTGCTAGCTGCTGACGCTTGACTGGCTCGACTTTAATCCCCAACCGTTGAGCAGTTTGAGTATCAACTTGAATTGAGTCAGTAGTATTAGTAGTTTGATTTCCTTGATGAAATTCGTCTCCGTGTCCAGCGTGTGCTAGGACAACTGCGGGAGTTGTCAGTAATATTAAGCCAAGGAGTGTCCCAGAAACACTACCAATTGCTGTAGGTGGCTTGAGATAGGAGTTGGACATGGTGCTTTAAGTCCTTAAAGACCAGGGGAAATTGTGTATCGGTTTTGTATTATTAGTACGTATCGCGTTAGATATACACATTTTTTAGTCTTTCATATAGAAATGAAATAAGGATGAAATCGCACTCACATTACTCCTGAAATCAAGCAATACACAGCTAAAAGTTTCAAGAATCTTGCCTATTAGTAATCCACAATTGGTAAAAAGCAATAAATAATTAACTTACTTGTTGTACCAAGTTTGTCGCCATTGCTTCATTTGGTTAATCTCTGTTTGTTGGGAAGCAATAATCTCTCGCGCCAATTGCTTGATTTCTGGACGTTGAGATTTATTCAAAGCATCTTTTGCCATTGTTAAGGCTCCTTCATGATGACCAATCATGGCATTCATAAACCGCAAATCAAACTCAGCATCAGCAGTTCCCAGATCCTCAACCATAGCCATACTTTTTTGCTGTTCTGTAGACATCGGTACTACTGGTTTATCCTTACCACCATAGGCAACAAGTAAATCACTTGCTTGGGGATACCAAGATTGTCGCCACTTCCGTAATAGTTCGTTTTCTTCTTTACTTTGAGTGACAATAATATTACGTGCTAGGCTCTTAATCTCCGGTCTTTGAGATTTTTGTTCAGCTTCTTTAGCCATTTGGATTGCTCCTTGATGATGCAATCTCATTGCATCAATAAACCGTAAATCATAGTTAGTATCAGCAAGGCCTAAACCCATTGCCATGCTGTGGTTCATGCCATCACCGTGTTGCATCTGTTGGTTTTCGCTGGCTTGAGTAACGATGGGATTTGGCGTTTGGGTTTGGGAAGTTGTTGTAGAACAAGCAGTTAGTACACTACTCACAGATGCGATCGCTACAAAGGTAAACGCAATAAATCCGGTTTTTTCAGTTAGAAATTGCATAACTTTTAAATCTATCTTTGACTTATTCACAACTCAATTGCTTTATTTGGGAATTTTAATTACACCAAAAATTGTTGTAATCTGCTGTATTTTCTGTACCTATTTATTAACCATCATGATGTCAACAGATGAAATTTGGATGAAATTTACTCATTTCCAATTGCCAAATTATTTAGAAATTTGGGCTTTTGAACCATAGGGCTGTTAAGCACACAAGAATGAAATCAGGATCTTCCATAAGTAGTAAATTACTTTTACCTTAGTAGCAGGAGCAAGTTTTTAAGGTAATTGCAGCAAAAGGCAAAACTACTACAGCGTTTTGATTCAGTAACTTTTAGAGTACCAACTCATAAAGTATTGGCACGTCGTAATGAAAAAGTGATTATTTATACACTAGTTTCTTTTAATACTAATACACTCTCTCAATTCGGCACAGTCAGAAATATCGCTGCAAATAATGATATTGGGGCAGCGATCGCAATGGCACAATACATTGACGAATCCATTAATGTTGGTTGGGGATTTGATACTAATAAATTTGGCTGGCGCGTCAATATTTTATAAATTTTGCCAACCTATTAATAGGGGTATCCCTATGGCGAACTATGCTAAAATCACAAATTTGCAATGAACTTTTAAATATCCAGTTTGATATGAGGGTGTTACTAGTTGAAGATGAGCCGGATTTGGGGGCTGCTATTAAGCGTACTTTAAATCAACAAAAGTATTTAGTTGACTGGGTTATGGATGGTAATGAAGCATGGGCTTACTTAGAAAATATTTCAGCGCAATATACAGTAGCGATTTTTGATTGGATGCTTCCAGGAATTAGCGGTTTAGAATTATGTAAAAGACTGCGTTATAAAGGTAATCCTCTTCCTATCCTGATGCTAACTGCTAAAGATAAAATGGAAGATAAAGTTGCCGGACTGGATGCAGGTGCTGATGACTATTTAGTAAAACCCTTCGGCATGGTAGAACTACTGGCACGATTGCGAGCTTTGCAACGTCGTTCTCCACACCTACAACCCCAACAATTAACTGTTGGTAAATTGACTCTAGATTATGGCAAAAGTACAGTTGTCAGAAAAAATACAACAGGTGAACAGCAAAGCATACTATTAACTAATAAAGAGTTCCAATTATTGGAATATTTTATGAACCATCCTAACCAGATTGTTACGACTGAGCAAATTCGTAATCAAATTTGGGAAGTTAATGCGGAATCTAGTAGCAATGTAGTGGCAGCGCAAATACGTTTGTTACGTCGTAAACTTACAAGTAACGACTGTCCTAACCCAATTGAAACTTTGCACGGTATGGGGTATCGTCTTAATTTTTCAGATGAATCAAAATAAACTGTTTCGGCTTACCCGCATTCGATTAGCTCTGTATTACGCTATTGTTATGGGTTTAATTTTAAGCCTATTTGCTTTTGGCTTTTACAGATCAGTGTTTCATGCACATGTGGTAGCTTTAGACAGTGAAATTGAGTCTGTAGCTGGGACACTGCACGACAGTATCGAACTAAAATTGCAAGAACCTGGACGTTTGGAACCTTTAGCGCTCAAGTTATTTTCAAATATAGATAAATGTAGAGTTGAAAATAGTAAATGTATTCAAAAACAACCGCATCCTAAACGTCATCTTCTGGGTATTGTTACTAAGTCCAGTTACTATATACGTTTTTTTGATACTTCAGGAAAATTAATTGCTAATGCTGGTTATTATCCAGAGGGATTACCTGATGTTTTTAATCCAAAAACTTGGCAATTTCTCAAAAATAGCAGAGGCAACGAATATCATCAAATTACTCTATCTCTGCATACCCAAAATTATCAAGATTGGGGATATATGCAAGTAGGCCGAAGTTTAGAAGAGTTTAATCATTACTTAGATAGTGTAAAACTAATTTTGATATTAGGGTTGCTAATGGCGATGGGTATGATTGCTGGTGCTAGTTGGTGGCTATCAGGATTAGCTATGCAACCAATTTATCAATCCTACCGACAAATTCAACAGTTTACAGCCGATGTCGCACATGAATTAAGAACGCCTTTAGCTGCAACGATCGCAACGGTAGAATCAGCACTATTAATGTCAAAAATAGATGAAGAAACACGGGACATACTGCAAACAATACAGCGTCAAAATCAAAGGCTAACAACTTTAGTTGTTGATATGTTGATGCTAGCACGTTTAGATAGGCAAGCTCAAAAGTTACAGCATGAAGTTTGTTGCCTAGATGATATTGTTAGCGATTTAATTGAAGAGTTTGAGGCAATGGCAACTGCCGCAGAAGTAAAGCTGACATCTATAATCCGAGTTAAGCAAAATCTGAATATTATAGGGAATGCTGATCAGCTTTATCGATTGGTTGCTAACTTAATTGTCAATGCAATTCAATACACACCAAAAAAAGGGGAAGTAAAAGTTATATTGGAACGCAGTGATAATTATGCTGTAATTAAAGTTCAAGATACAGGTATTGGTATTCCACAACATGAACTGATGCGAGTTTTTGATCGTTTTTATCGCTTAAGTAACGATCGCTCTCGTAACACTGGTGGTTCTGGATTAGGATTAGCCATTGCTCAAGCAATTATTCAGGCACATCAAGGCAAATTAAATGTACAAAGTGAATTTGGTAAAGGTAGCACTTTTACAGTTCAATTGTGGCTTCATTGATAATATTAATCATCCCCAGCGATCGCTCAAACAGTTTGCTGGGGATTTTTATAGAAAGCGGTGGGAAACTCCAGCCCTTCATGGGTGAACAGGGATACGCCCCGTCGCTTGGGGCATTACGATATTGTTCTACTTTTGCCAAATGAACAGACAATCGAACGTGGCGCAACCAACAGAAAACGCGAAGAAAGGGAGCATCGAATTACTACAGTGATGTGGCGATGTCTGATATCATGTCCGGCTTATTAGTACAACTAGGGTTAATTTACAGCTTCCAGATTACTGAAAAATTCAATTAAATTACCATCAGGATCTCGGAAATGCACTGTTCTCAATCCCCATGCTGGGCGATTTTGAGGTTGAGTGACAATTGTCACATTCTTTTCTTTAAGATACTGATACAGTTCATCCACGTTATCTACTGCAAAAACTAAGGCTACTTTGTTATGACATTCAACACCTGAAGGTTGATAAGCGCTGGGAACTGCTTCAGCCATTAACTCTTTTCTAAATAAAGCTAGCTTGATACTATCTCCGGTGTGCAACTCGGCATACCAGCTATTTTCGTCGCCCCAATCAATACCAAATCCCAGCACATCGCGGTAAAACAGAAAACAATCTTTAAAGTTGGAGACTAGCAGCCTGATGTGTGTTAACTGAAGTATCATATCTCTTGCGTAATTCTACTAACTATGGATTCTCGGCTCTGAATACAAATTTACCAGCAACTCACTTTCGACTGTAGCCAATTCATCGAGTCGTTGGATGACAACTTCTCTGTCAAAGTAAGTATCTGCTAAAACCCAGTATGTACCAAAGTGACGCGCTTCTGATGCCATCAAACCCCGATAAAATTTGGTTAATTCTGGCTCAGGACAGTGTGTAGCTAATAGTCCTAAGCGTTCGTGACTACGAGCTTCAATTAAACCAGTCACTAGTAAGGAATCTAAAAAGCGATGGGGTTCTTGAGGACGCACAGCAGCTCTTAAACCAGCGCCGTAGGGAGGCGGTGGTAAAGGTGCAAGAGGGATATTGCGGCGTTCTAGCCACTGATTAACTAGTTCAAAGTGTTCTAGTTCTTCGCGAGCGATCGCAGTTAACTCCCGAACCATCTTAGTATTGGAAGGATAGCGAAACATCAAATTTAACGCCACACCTGCGGCTTTGCGTTCACAGTGAGAATGGTCAAGTAAGATGATATCTAAATTTGCGATCGCCTGTTTTACCCAAGCATCGCTAGTAGGTTGTTTCAGGGCGTTAATTGTGGGTAATACAGAAGTAAGCACAGGGTGACAAAACTCCAGAAATTTTAGTAATGCTGAATATCCCAGCAAATTGATTTTAATGGCAGATGAGGCGATCGGCTATGTTATGACAAAATTATTAGACTACTAGTACGAATAGAAACTTTATGGATTCCAGATCGCTTCTTCTCTTTAATAAATATATTAAGGTAAGTAGAATGATGTGGAAAAACAAAACTATGTCAACTTTGAATTGAAAAATAAGCCAAACAGCAAACATGACGCGAAAACATCTGAGCTAAAATAAACGCATAAATAATAGATGCCGTATTGATTCTATGACCGTTGCTAGAGAGTTAGATACTCAAGAAAGCATCTGCCAAGATGTTATATTTCCCCCTGGTGACTTATATAGTGATGAGCCTCCATTGGAAACAGAACTGCATCTAGAGCAAATCATGCTCTTACTCAAATGCTTAAAATGGTTGTGGCGAGATAGAAATGATTTCTATGCAGCTGGGAACCTGACTATTTACTATAGTCCACGCCAACTCAAATCAGAATACTTCCGGGGACCAGACTTTTTTGTAGTGTTAGGAACTCAACGCAAAACCCGCAAAAGTTGGGTAGTCTGGGAAGAAGATGGCAAATATCCCAACTTCATTTTAGAAATTCTCTCCCAATCAACAGCAAATACAGACAAAGATTTAAAAAAACAAATTTATCAAGATACTTTCCGTACTCCTGATTATTTTTGGTTTGACCCTTTCACACAAGAGTTTGCAGGATTTCATTTAGTAGATGGAGAATATCAACCTCTGCAAATGAATGAACAAGGACATTTGTGGAGTCATCAGTTAGGGTTACATCTAGGAATTTATGATGGACTATTGAGGTTTTTTACAGCAGATGGGCAATTAGTACCCACACCTGAAGAAACGGCAGAACGTTTAGCAGCCAAACTGCGAGAATTAAATATCGACCCAGATACAGTTTAAATTTATTAACAAGAATCTCTAAGGAGCGATCGCAATCTATCAAACCGCTAAAATAAACGTATAAATAATAGATGCTGTATTGATTCTATGACTATTACTCAAGAATTAGATGATCAAAAAAGCATCTGCCAAGATGTTATATTTCCCCCTGGTGATTTATATAGTAACGAGCCTCCCTTGGAAACAGAACTACATCTACGACAAATAATTCTACTTTTACAATGCTTAGAATCGTTGTGGAAAAAGAAAAATGATTTCTATGCGGCGGGAAACTTGACGATTTACTATAGTCCGCGCCAACTCAAATCAGAATACTTCCGCGGCCCAGACTTTTTTGTAGTGTTAGGAACTCAACGCAAAACCCGCAAAAGCTGGGTAGTCTGGGAAGAAGACGGCAAATATCCTCATGTAATTGTAGAAATTCTTTCCCAATCAACAGCGAAGACAGACAAAGATTTAAAAAAACAAATTTATCAAGAGACTTTCCGCACCCCGGATTATTTTTGGTTTGACCCTTTCACACAAGAGTTTGCAGGATTTCATTTAGTAGATGGAGAATATCAACCTCTGCAAATGAATGAACAAGGACATTTGTGGAGTCATCAGTTAGGATTACATCTGGGAATTTATGATGGATTATTGAGGTTTTTTACAGCAGATGGGCAATTAGTACCCACACCTGAAGAAACGGCAGAACAAGCAGAACAAAAAGTAGAACAAGCAGAACAAAAAGCAGAACGTTTGGCAGCCAAATTGCGCGAATTAAATATTGACCCAGATACAGTTTAGAGTACTGCGATCGCACTCAGCATTGAAAAAATATCAATATACATTAACCAAAAAAACACTATGGAACTATACAGACAGCCCCAATAATGCAATCATTTTCGCTCGATTCAAGTCTGCATCGCAGGATAATCCGCAAAGCAGAAATTCGGCGGATTTGGGAATATCTATGCAATAGTCCACCAAGCAAAACACGATTGTTGTAGCTTTGAGCTTTTTTCAAAGCTGTCACAGCCGAGAAACGCTAAAATCAAGTCAGCCTTTGTATTGTCGCGGTTGTGTCCCACATCACACAGAGTGCTGTTCACTGCATAAATCCTGATTGTCAACGTCCTTATCCTCAACCTTGGGGAAACAAATTTTGCAACAGCTGTGGCGCGGTGCTACAGTTGCTAGATCGCTATATCCCAATCCAGCCTTTGGGTTCGGGAGGATTTGCCCAAATTTATACAGTTTGGGATCAAAAGACTCAGACACAGAAAGTGCTAAAAGTTTTGGTAGACAATTCACCAAAGGCACTAGAATTATTCGCGCAAGAAGCAGCAGTTTTAATTAATTTGCGGCATCCTGGTGTCCCTAAAGTCGATGCTGATGGATATTTTCAAGTAAATTTGATTAGTCCCAAACCACGCCAATTACCTTGCTTGGTGATGGAAAAAATTAATGGACAGACTCTTCAGGAGATACTAGAAAATTATCCTCAAGGATGTCCAGAGGAGTTGGTATTAAGCTGGTTCACCCAGGCGGTAAAGATTTTACAGGAATTACATAAACGTCAAATTATTCACCGCGACATTAAACCTTCAAATTTGATGCTGCGGACTCCTTCACCTAATGTACCTACTGTAAATCAAGGGGGAACTGGTTGGGAACAACTAGTATTAATTGATTTTGGTGGGGCAAAACAATTTAATACAGCCATGCTACGGCGAGAATCTAGTTCAACTCGGTTATTTTCTTCTGGCTATAGTCCACCAGAACAGGTAGTTGGGGGGAATGTAGGGCCTGCGGTTGATTTTTATGCCCTCGGTCGGACGATGATTGAATTACTCACAGGTAAGTATCCGCCAAATTTAGAAGATCCCCAAAGTGGAAAATTACGCTGGCGTACCAGGGTAAATGTAAATCGGGATCTGGCAGATTTATTAGATGAAATGGTGCAAGAGGATGTAAAGTCGCGTCCGGCAAATGCCGCTATAATTCTAAAACGCTTGGCGAAAATTACCACAGGAGGATCACAACCAGGGTTATTTGCTCAAATTCAGGATTCTGTTCGGCAAGTTTTAACCCAAACTTCTAGCCAACTGACACTACTAACTCAAACTTTTGATCAAGTTTTAGCAAGTTTTAGCCAAGCTGTAGGCACAACAGTTTTTTTGATCGCTAAAACGGTTATAAAAATATTACAAGCCTGTCTAGCGACAATTTGGGCGATGCTACTAACTGGTATGGGAGCTGGTACAGGTGCGATCGCTGGCTGGATTTTAGGGCGTAACACAATTTTAGGCGATCGCGTTGCTGAATATATTTTTCATCAGATACCTGAATTATTTCCAAATGCTCAAACTGCTGTAGGAACACAAATTATTATGTTTGCCGCCGCAGGTTTGGGTACAGCATTGGGACTAACGATATCGGGGTGTTTTGGTCAACGGCGGCGGTTTTTGATAGCTTCACTGATGGGTTTAATTAGCTATGCATTCGGCTGGTTATTTTTACAGCTAATTATGTCAGCCGAAAGCAGTGGAGGTGTGGTGGGAGTTGTTTTAGTCGCTGTTTTTTTATTCACCCTCAGTTTAGGTTTTCGCAGTCACCACATTGTTTATGCTGTAATAACTGCAATTGGTACTGCCAGCATTTTGACAAGTTTAACCATTTTATTTCCCAACACTGGCTGGCAATTTTCCAGTCAGTCCCTCTCTTCAGGCTTACTCGTGCCTATTGCTTTTTTCAGTTTTGTGGGTGTTTTAATCAGCTTTTGGTTAGGAGTGAGTTATTACCTAATTGTGCCAGGACTACGCTTTTTAGGCTGGCGTTAATCATACACCCAAAAACAAGATCCCCCTAGCCGCTTTGTTCATTCAGCTAGGGGGATCATATATTTGGTAGTCTATAAATGGTTCGGTATAGTTGCTCACAATTTGATTCTAAAGCCTAGATAGAGCTTTGAGTAGTCTAATCACCAGAATTTATAGTATTTTTATAGCTCCTTTACCACCACTTCATCTCTGGGTTATCTATGTTAAGTATTATACTTAAATAACATGTAATTTCTCATCCATAACAATATCCGTAAAAAATATGAAATTCAAGATTGTAGCTACCGTTGCCCTGTTAGCTTGTTTCGGGTTTACAGAGCAAGCTTTGGCATTTAATCCGCAGGACGTGGAGCAGTTGAAGGTGACTAATGACTGTCCTAGGTGCGATTTGAGTGGTGCTGACCTTACTCAACTAAATCTGGGTGGAGCAAATTTGCGTGGGGCTAATTTAAATAGAGCAATCTTATCTCAAACAAATCTGACAAATGCAGATCTTACGAGTGCCACTCTAGAAGGTGCGTTGCTCAATTTTGCTAATTTAACTGGTGCTTCCTTAACAGGCACAAATTTAAAATCAGCTTCCCTAGAAAATGCCGACCTGTCTTTTGCCGGTTTTATCAGTGCCAATTTAGAAGCAGCTAACTTAAAAAATGCCACATTGCAGTTCACTAATTTCCGGGGAGCTAACTTTCGGTTGACAACTCAAACTAACGGCACAGTCACTTCCAATAAACCTTATGACTGGTCGTTAGAGCGTGTAACTCTGCGAGAGTGTAATAAGTTCAAAACTGGAGAGGTTCCAGGCACAACTTGCTACACTAAATAAAAAAATGGGCATTGGGCATGGGGCATTGGGCATGGGGGAAAAGGAGACAGTTCTTTGCAAAATTCTCTAATTCCCTTCTGCTCCTCTGCTCCTCTGCCCCGGTTGTTGAGCGTAGTCGAAACACTGCTCCCTGCCCCTCTGCCTCTTCTCCTGCTGTGGAATAAAAGTATTTTGTTTAACACTTCTTTATCATGGAGACAAAGGCTGTAAACTAAAATTGAGCAATGCTGACCCGTATTAAAGACTTAGCCACAAAACTAGCGCCCCGATTAATTGAGATTCGTCGCCATATTCACTCTCATCCAGAACTCAGCGGTCAAGAGTATCAAACAGCTGCGTTTGTTGCTGGTGTTTTATCTTCTAGTGGTCTCCATGTACAAGAAGGAATTGGCAAAACTGGTGTGATCGGAGAACTGCAAGGTACTGGCAAAGATCAGCGCTTATTGGCAATTCGTACTGATATGGATGCTTTACCCATTCAAGAACGTACAGGTTTAGAATATGCCTCTCGTACAGAAGGCGTAATGCACGCTTGTGGTCATGATATTCACACTACTGTCGGGTTGGGAACAGCAATGGTGCTATCTCAAATGGCTGAGGAATTGGGTGGTAAAGTACGGTTTTTATTTCAGGCAGCAGAAGAAATTGCCCAAGGAGCAAGCTGGATGGTAAAAGATGGGGCAATGGAAAAAGTCTCTGCGGTCTTAGGGATTCATGTTTTTCCTTCCATCCCAGCAGGTTCTATTGGCGTGCGTTACGGGGCATTAACAGCAGCTGCTGATGATTTAGAGATTATTATTATTGGAGAATCAGGGCATGGAGCGCGTCCTCATGAAGCGGTTGATGCCATTTGGATTGCCTCACAAGTAATTACTGCATTACAGCAAGCAATTAGCCGGACACAGAATCCTTTACGTCCTGTAGTATTGACCATAGGCAAGATTAGTGGTGGTCGAGCGCCAAATGTGATTGCCGATCAAGTACAGTTGTTAGGGACTGTGCGATCGCTCCATCCTGAAACCCGCGCCCAACTGCCAAACTGGATTGAAAATATTGTTGCTAATGTCTGTCATGCCTACGGGGCGCGTTATCAAGTCAATTATCGCCAAGGCGTGCCTAGCGTGCAAAATGATTACACCCTCACGCAATTATTACAATCATCCGCCGAAGAAGCTTGGAGTAGCGATCGCGTCCAAGTTTTACCTGAACCTTCTCTGGGCGCTGAAGATTTCTCTGTTTATTTGGAACATGCCCCAGGCTCGATGTTTCGCTTGGGTGTAGGCTATAAAGATAGAATTATTAACTACCCATTACATCATCCCGAATTTGAAGTTGATGAATCTGCAATTATCACTGGGGTTGTAACAATGGCGTATACGGCTTATAAATTTTGGTTGCAAGAATAAATATTGACTGATTTTGTCGTAAGTGTCCCACTATGGCGTTTCTCGTTCTAGTGAGGTACATCTGTGTGAGATCAGGGACTAGGGGCTAGGGATTATGTACCTCGTGTAATTGGGAACTGCTATATAACGGGAATTTATTTTGAAAGAAAAACCAGCTTTCAATTAACTTTGAAGAATTGGTTGAATTGTAGAAATCTCTGATAAATTCAGACGTTTCATAACTTCATGAATTGGTTCTTGCCAATGGTCTTCAAAGCGGTATCCTAATAAAAAGTCGGCTTTTTTACCTAATTCTCGTCCTTTTTGCAGGTTGATAAAAATCGCTTTGATTTGCCAGGGAGCCAAAATTGGATAAAGTAATCTAGCCAACCATAAGCTGATTTGAAGTGATTTACTGTAGTTTTGCTCAACAGCAAAAGCCAGAACACCTATTTCACCTGCATAACTGGTATCAAAGCCTAGCAAGACATGAAAAATATCGTGAGTAATAGTGTATCGCAGAGCAAATACATTACGTCGGGCAACATCCTCCAGTTCAGGACTGACATTCAGCGGTTTTAGATGGTTTGCCAGCATGTGGTCGGCATATTCTCGCCCAAAAGTGCTTGGCGGATATTGGCTTAATTTTTCCAAATCAATTGCAGGATGATAGCCTACCACCTGTTGTAATTTAGAGGCGATTTCTGAAGAGACTTTTGCACCCAAAAAATCAGATTTAAGAATGGCAAAATCACCTATATTTTCCGAACTTTTTGCTGCCAAAATTGCTTTGAATTGTTTAAATTTATTAATCATCAGCAATTTTCTATATTGTGACTAAAATTTTAACAAACTCAATTGCTGCTACCATATCAACTTATGGCAGCAGTGTCAGATAGAATCAGGTTTTCGGTGTTTACTCTCAAGGTATATTACTTATCATGCCGAGGGTTCAGGTTAACGGAATTGACTTGTTCTACGATATTAAAGGAACAGGTGAACCTTTACTATTAATTGCTGGTTTCTTCTGTGATCATTCTTATTGGTCGCTAATCATGCCATCACTCGTATCCCAATATCAAGTGATTCGTGTCGATAACCGAGGGATGGGGCGAAGTTCTGCTATTGATATTTCCTATACTATTGAGCAAATGGCAAATGATATTGCACTTTTACTTGATCGCATTGGTATCGACAAAGTGCATGTAGCAGGTCATTCAATGGGTGGTTATATTGCTCAAGAGCTAGTCTTGGCAAATCCTGAAAAAGTACAAAGTCTGATACTACTGTCATCTTTGGCAAAGGGTGATCAACTATTCAACAGTATTATCCAAACCTGGGGCGACCTTCCTGATTATGTAGACCTAAAGCTGTATGAAAAAATCATATTACCCTGGATATTTACGGATGAGTTCTACTCTATTCCTGGAATGGTCGACCAACTAATTGAATGGGCAATCCAATATCCTTATGCGCCAACAAATTATACACTCTATCATCATAGCCGAGCTATTCTTGGCTTTGACACAAGCGATCGCCTTAAGTATATTAATTGTCCTACTTTAGTTCTGGTTGGCAAACAAGATATCCTAACTCCAGTCAAGTTTTCCCAGGAACTTGCTCAAGGTATTCCTAACGCCAAACTTGTAGTCCTTGAGCGTGGAGGTCATGGTTTTTTGGTCGAATCACCTGAAACTGTGGCTTCAGCTATGTTATACGCATTATCTCAAGTATCCAAAAATGGATAAAGAAAATGGAGAGCGTAAAATTACTTACAACTCTCCATTAGATGGTTATAGATAATCTAAAACTCATTGTATAGCAAACGTATAGCAAATAACATCCTGTTAACATGAGTTCGATGCACCTTTTCCTAACCCCTCTTGGACGCGGCTACGGTGTACACACAAGTCTTTTATAGTTGTTTCACAGACTTTTGATCCCCCCAACCTCTCTTAAAAAAGGGGGCAAAAACCTCACAAAGTCCTCCTTTTTAAGGAGGATTTAGGAGGATCTACAACGATTTTGGTTTTGTACACAGATGTGTGTACACGCTGGCTTGAACGCAAAGAGGGGCAGAAAATTCACTAGTTTTGAACGACGAAAAAATCAAGGTTTCCAAGTTTCTTGAGTTTGGACTAATCTGCATTTAGCAGGAATGAAGAGAAGGCAAAAGAAAGTTACCCAGCTTTGTTAGAGGCTGAGTTAAGTGGAATCGTTAAAAAAGAAGCAGAAACTAAGCAGCAGTTAGATTAGCGTTCTTAAGTGATTCTTCGGTTTTAGGTTTTTTAGATGCGTGTTTTTTGACAGTGAGATAACGGGGACGTTGAGGTGGCTGATGCCCTTGGGCACGCCCAGGTGATAACCCTTGAGTTTTCGGGGGTTGAGCAGGAGTGCCAATAGTGGCTAAAATTAGAGGAAAGGCTTGTGCTACACGTCCTGGAGACAGTTTATCCTGAGTCGATTGCCAGGGCAAGGGGGAATCAATACAGGCAACTCTTGCGAACCAGAGTTGCCAAGTTAGCAGGGGCATCAAGTCACTCCATCGCTCTGCGGCCCGAGTAGAACTCAATTGAGGCTGTGTCCAATATAACCTCTGCTTGGCAAATCGATACCAATGCTCTAAAGCAAAGCGGCATAGGTATTTTTGCCAGAGATTCTCTAATGGAGGCATTGTCTGACCCAACCAAGCTAGCCATAAAGGTTGAAACTTCCGATTACGTCCTACTGGTTGGAGTACCTCGACGCGAATGATTTCCATTGCCCGGTTTGGGGACTGAAGGAAATGAAATCCACTCCAACGCATTACTTTCACTCGACCAACTTTCGGGTCTTCAACTTCCAGAGTTTCAGTTGCCTCTGGCCAAGTTTGGGGGTCATTGAGCTTAAACTTGTGACCATGTTTACATGGTGCGCCTCGTCCTTTATAAGTACCGGGTGTACCCCATACACATCGGTTAGATGCTAAACGCAACAATAGGTCTGCGTTAATCTCCTCCGTGGCTTGGACAAATTTGGCGTTGCCGTAGCCTCGGTCATAAGCTGCAAGTGGTCTAGTGCCTAACTCACGGGTGACAAGTTTTAGTTGGAATGCGGCTTTACTCGTTGGCGTTTCAAAGGTGGTTATCCGTTCATGTTTCAACGGTAATGCCCAACTCCCATCCGCCTCTGGTATCCACGCTAACGTACTGTAACTTTGTCCGATGCCTATGCTCCCCCCTCTATCCCCATGAAAAGTTCTTTCTTTTAGTGTCTTCGCTTCTGGTCTTGCCCAAAAGCTATGATCTCCTGCTAGAAATGGCTGTTCATCCGTCTCTACCTCCTGTACCAGTAGCTTCATCAGCAACATTTTCGGTGGACGACTATCATGTAGTGCTGCATAAATGCTCGACCATTGCCGTCGAAATACTGGGCTTTGTGACAAGCTTACAAATGATGGGATACTCGGACTTGTCAATACTGCATCCATCAATTCAAATACTGCATCTTTGGCCTTCCCCAAACTATCGTAGATACCTTGGCGGAATTTTTCTAGTTGTGTCAGGATCATCACGTCAATGATTTATTGATTACTTTCATTGACTTTACGGCAGTCAGTGTTACTGCTGACTGCTTTTCTCTAGCTTTTTAGTCCAAACTCCAGAAGTTTGTCCCATCGTGGGGCAAACAAGAATTGGCTAATCTTAACCCATTGCTTGCACTGCATTGAGCATGAAATTAATCCGTTGTTCAAATTCTAGTTTTTGAATCATTGCTGTAAACTTATCGGTTTCAGCAGGTAACTTATAATCAGACGGTACTTGGATAACAGTTCCCTTTTCCATTCCCTGTGCCAACAGCAGCCAAACCTCTAATTTGGCATTAGGACTTAGAGCATTATAACCACGACTGATTTCAGTAGCTGCACCGTTAATAATGTCACGCTGTGCTTGCAGTTGTTCTTGGGAAGACAAGTTTTCAATTCGCTCAAATACTGCTTTACCAGGAGCTTCTACGCTTTGAGGAGGTGCTGGCGTTAGCTTGTCCTTAAGATCTAAGTAACCGAACCAAAGTAAAGCCAGTTGAGTATCCACGTCAAAACGTTGAAAAGTTTCTAAAGCTGGTTTTGCAGTTTCATCAATTGTATAAGTCATAAAATTCCTATGTTCTAATTTTCTAGAGCTACTGAGAAAATGTGTTTTCAGTAACTTTACACAAGTTAACGAATGCATCGAGATAGATACACCTACTAAGGTAGGAATAAAAATCCTTGCATCAGACAGATGCAAATAACTCAAGCTGTTATACCCTGTTAGATTTTGTACACTTTAACTAAAGACAGTTTCTTGGTCAGTATTTATGCGTAAATTATCAAGTAAATTGTGTTGCAAAAAAAGTTAGTCTCTTAACAACACCTTCGCCATTTTTGTGTAGATTGGATTGAGGCACGAAACCTAACAAAAACGTTGGGTTGCGCTATGCTTAACCCAACCTACGAATCAAGGCTTTTTTCACTTTGGCGAATGTATTGTCTTAAAAATCAATGTTAAAAGTGAAAAACAGTATTTTTACTGAAAACATTTGCATTCAGTTATGAGTAATATACGTAAGTCCGTCTCTATAACTTTGAGAAAAAATTATTTATTTGTTTTGTACAGATATTTTATTGTGGACTGACTAAGCTAATGAGGATTTAAGTTGCATAAAAGCAGGACTAAAGTCCTGACTACAAGCGAAGTATTCGGGAAAAATGAATGACTATTAGCTTATTCCTTAGTATTTATTAAGTGTTTTACTAAGAATGATCGCTGTTAGCTTCTTTACAAGCTTATGATTACAGCCTATATCTAAATTCATTACATTTTAAGCTTAACTGTTAAAGATGTATTTATTAACCAAATGTGAAAAAGTTACAGCATTCAATAGGTGATATTAAGTATATTATCTTAAGTGTTTATCTTTAGGAAAAGTTGTGATATTTTGGTTGTCAATATTATTTTTCAGTACTACTGAATCAGAAATTTAACAAGTTTTGGCACAAAATCAGATTATACAAGGCTAATGTGCAACATATCAAAAAATAAATCGCTGTGCAAAATCCCTAAAATCGTGACAGCTTAACCCAGTGATAAACTATCGTCAATCTTTTTACAGTATCGTCACTTTGATTTAAGACAGGCCATAAAGAGTGTCAAATCTAATGAAAAGTAATATGATGCCAGTTTTGCTACCAAGCATCAACGATCGCCCAACCCATAGATAAACTGATTGACCGAACTAAGAATGACTTATATTAAGAGCGAATTTCAAGAATTTATCACGACCCTAGAGGGGTTTGACCAATTACCATCTGAGGCGATCGCTACTATATCAGAACGACTGCAAGCTTGGCGATATCGCATTGGTCAAAAAATTGTTGGCAAAGAAAAAATCCCCGATCAAGTCATAATTCTTTATGAGGGTCAAGTACGTCTATTAGGATATGACCCCCAAACACAAATACCAACTACCCTCAAATTGCTACAACCAGGAGCAATGATTGGCGAAGTAGATTTGTTGCGTGGAGTGGCTTGTGAGACAGCGATCGCCTCTACCGAAGTGATATGTTTAACCTTGAGCGCTACTGAATATTTCCGTCTTCTCTCTACCTACCCAGCCTTTGCCAAGGCGCGGCAAAACCACACTCATCTAGTAGAAGTTTTCGATATCCTGGGTTCGCAACTAGAAAAACAAGCCAACGCCACAATCAATCTTAAAGAACTCATACAACAAGTTCTACCAAAAGCAAAAGTACATTACCTACCTCCAGGGAAAACCTCCTTCAATGAACTAGATAGCGAAAGCATCTGGTTTGTGAGTGGCGGTGGTACAGTCACAGATTTTCCCCCAGGTTCTCGTTTAGAACCTACTGACGGCAAACAAGCAATTGAGGTTAAGGGAACTAATCCGGCTCGTTTGATTAGTTTATCTCCAGCGGATTTATCATTTCTTGATCATCATAGTTATCAGTCGCAGCCTGTACAACTAACTGTCAAAGAGACTAAACCAAATCTTAAAGATGACATAGAGATTCCTTATGCATCTGATCAAGAGGTTCCTCAGTCGGCATCTTATTCTTCAACAGAGTCACAAAAAAACCAGAAATACCCATTTATTGGCGGAAAAGGAGAATTAAATACAACCTCTGCCTGTTTCCAAATGCTCTCGAAACACCTGCAAATTCCCTTTCGTCGGGAGGTGGTGCGCCGCATCTTAAATGAGCAAATTAAACGCCAAGGTAGTATATCGTTTCAAGCTTGTGCATATCTGGCAGAATTAATTGGATTGAAGGCGCAATTAGTAGACATACCATCAGCCGCAGTCACACGCATCCCTACACCAGCACTGATTCGCTATGGCGATAGTTTTGCTGTTTTATACGCAGCAGATGTCAACAATGTTGTCATGGGTGTGCCATCCCAAGGAATTGTGCGCTGCAAACCCGCGCAACTAGTAGAACACTTAGAGGTTGATGAAGGCAATTTTCCACCTCAAATCAGAATATTGCTGTTGGCGACTACCAAAGAAACACCCCAAGAACGCTTCGGTTTGCGGTGGTTTCTCCCTTATATGTCGCGCTACCGCCGAGTTTTAACAGAAGTTTTTATTGCTTCTTTCTTTGTACAATTGGCGCAATTAGCTAACCCCCTAGTTATTCAGCTAATCATCGATAAAGTTATCGTTCAAAATAGCATTAGTACTCTGAATGTTTTGGGTCTATTGTTATTAGTTGTAGGCATATTTGAAGCAGTTCTGACGACGTTACGGACTTATTTGTTTGTCGATACTACCAACCGTATTGATATGGGTTTGGGGTCACAAATTATCGACCATTTATTACGCCTACCCTTACGCTACTTTGAACGCCGACCTGTAGGTGAATTAGCTACCCGCATCAACGAACTAGAAAATATCCGTCAGTTTCTCACTGGGACGGCTTTAACAGTAGGGTTAGATGCTTTGTTCTCGGTGGTGTATATTATCGTCATGCTGTTCTACAGTTGGCAATTGACTTTGGTTGGTTTGGGTACTATTCCTGTATTTGTAATTATTACTTTAATTGCTTCTCCGACTGTGAGTAGACAGTTACGTTCTAAAGCCGAACGCAACGCCGAAACTCAATCTTATTTAGTTGAGGTGATGTCAGGGATTCAAACAGTAAAAGCGCAAAATATCGAATTGCGATCGCGCTTTTCTTGGCAAGAGCGTTATGCTCGATATGTAGCTGCTGGTTTTAAAACCGTTGTCACATCCACCCTGGCTAACTCTACTAGTAACTTTCTCAATAAACTTAGTAGCTTGCTAGTTTTATGGGTAGGTGCTTATTTGGTACTCCAAGGCGAACTAACCTTAGGAGAATTAATCGCTTTTAGAATTATTTCCGGTTACGTTACTGGCCCAATATTACGTTTAGCTCAACTCTGGCAAAGCTTCCAAGAAACTGCACTATCTCTAGAACGTTTAAGCGACATTGTTGATACACCACAAGAAGCAGAAATAGACCGTCAAAATATTCCTTTACCCGCCATTGTCGGTGCAGTGAAATATGAGAATGTTTCTTTCCGGTTTGCGCCCAGTGGCCCTATGCAACTTTCTAATGTCAATTTAGATTTTCCAGCAGGGAAATTTGTCGGCGTTGTCGGACAAAGTGGTTCTGGTAAAAGTACGATGATGAAATTACTGCTGAGACTATACGAAGTGGAATCTGGCAGAATTTTGATTGATGGTTATGATATTTCTAAAGTAGAACTTTACTCATTGCGGCGACAAGTTGGTGTAGTTCCTCAAGACCCATTGTTATTTGATGGCACAGTTCAAGAAAACATTGCTTTAACTAATCCTGATGCCACAACAGACGAAATTATCGAAGCTGCTCGTGTTGCAGCTGCTCATGAGTTTATTATGAACTTGCCCAATGGTTACAACACACGAGTTGGAGAAAGAGGTTCTGGACTTTCTGGTGGACAACGACAAAGAATTGCGATCGCTCGTTCTATTTTACAACGACCAGAATTATTAGTCTTAGATGAAGCCACAAGTGCTTTAGACTATCCTACAGAACGACAAGTTTGTTTAAATCTCGCCAAAGCATTCCAAGGTAATACCGTATTCTTTATTACCCACCGTCTCAACACCGTCAGCCACGCAGATGTTATTGTCGTCATGGATGGTGGCAGAGTCATAGAACAAGGAAGCCATCAAGAACTAATGACTGCTAAAGGTCATTATTTTTACCTATATCAGCAACAAGAAGTTAACTTGTGATAGTTCTCAATGGTCAATAGTTGAAATTATTGACCATAATTAAGACTTTTCCCGCCAAAATCTACCATTTAAAACATAAAATTACGATGACTCAACTTAATAATGGAAATCGCTTGAATGGCCATAATGGCAACGGCAACAAAGTTAAAGCAGATTCATTGGTAAGTACAAATCAAAAAAAGTTAGCCAAAAAACCTTTAATTAGTCCATACGAAGGTAATTTTGAGCAATCCGTTGTACTGCGCCAATCTCCAGTTTGGTCACGCACAATTATGATCACTCTGGTAGGATTAGCATGTGTTGGTATTGCTTGGGCTTATTTCGCTAAAATTGAGCAAGTCGTACCTGCTACTGGTCAGTTAAAGCCTGAAGGTACAGTTAAAGAAGTTCAGGCTCCTGTTAATGGAGTAGTAAAAGAGGTTTATGTCAAAGATGGACAAAAGGTCAAAAAAGGACATTTATTATTAACATTTGAGACCGTTGCCACTCTTGCTCAATTAGATTCTTTAAAAAAGATTCACACCGCATTAACCCAAGAAAATCAAATTTATCGCCAATTAATGAGCGCAAGTGGTGCAATCGCATCAGAATCACAATTCTTACGCAGTAAATTACCCAGAGACGCTGCCTTTTTATTAAAAAGTCGGGCAGCCTTAGTTGCAGAAAATGAATTGTTACGTACTGAATTAAACAACTCTACTGCGAGTGTAGGGCTGGGAATTGATGAACAACAACGTCTGCAAATTTCTAGAAGAGAATTACAATCTCGCGCTGCTGCGGCACAGTTAGAGGTTGAAAAAACTAAAAAACAACTTGCTCAAACAGTAAGTAAGTTGGCTGATACCAAAGCAGGTTTAGCCATCCAAAAAGAGATTTTAGATAAACTGAAAATATTATCTGAAGAAGGCGGAATTTCTCAACTTCAATATCTTAATCAGAAACAACAAGTGCAAACTTTAATTGCAGAAGTAGCACAACTAGGTGAAGAACAGCAACGTCTCCAGTTTGATATTGAGAAAGGCAGGCAGGATTTAAACAATACTGTTGCTATTTCTTATAAAACCATTTTGGAAAAAATTGCTGATAACAAAAAGCGCATTGCTGACATTGATAGCCAGTTTATGAAAATCGTGTTAGATAATGAGCAAAATTTGGCAGATATCAATAGTAAAATTTCTCAAGCTCAACTTAATCATAAATATCAAGAACTCCACGCCCCTGTATCAGGAACAATTTTTGATTTACAAGCTAAAAATCCTGGCTATGTAGCGAATCCCACCCAAAAACTTCTGCAAATTGTGCCTAACGATAAGTATGTAGGTGAAGTGTTTATCACCAACAGAGATATTGGTTTTGTCAAAAAAGGTATGAAAGTTGATGTAAGAATTGATTCATTTCCTTTCAGTGAATTTGGTGACATTAAAGGAGAACTAACTAGCATAGCATCAGACGCATTACCACCAGATGAAACACACAAATTTTATCGATTTCCGGCAACAGTTAGTTTAGATAAACAATCCATAGATATTAAAGGTAGAAATATCTCTTTGCAGTCAGGTATGTCGATTAGTGCCAATATTAAAGTCCGCGAAGAACGGACTGTGATGAGTTTGTTTACAGAGATGTTTACTAACCAAGTTGAAAGCTTGAAAGAAGTGCGGTAAAAGTTAGTTGTAAGTTGTCAGTGGTCAGTGGTGTTTTTTCTTCCTGCTCCCCTGCCCCCTGCTCCCCTGCACCCTTGCCCCATGCCCTACTATGCAACGTATTAACCCTGCTCCTGGACAAGAATCAGTTTGGGATTATCCCCGTCCTCCTCGCTTGGAGGATACAGACAAACATATCCAGATTATTTTTAATGGAGTAACAATTGCAGATACCCACAGCGCTAAGCGTGTTTTAGAAACTAGTCATCCACCCGGTTATTACATCCCTCCTACTGATATCAAAATGGAGTACCTGCTGCTGACACCACAATCTAGTTTTTGTGAGTGGAAAGGAAACGCAGGTTATTACAACATTCGTGTTGGTGATAAAGAAGTCAAAAATGCTGCTTGGTTTTACCCCAACCCCACACCAAACTTTTCATCTATTAAAGATTATGTAGCGTTTTATGCTCATCTCATGGATGCTTGTTATGTCAATGAAGAAAGGGTACAACCGCAACCGGGTAACTTTTATGGCGGTTGGATTACCAGTGATGTTGTTGGGCCTTTCAAAGGTGACCCTGGTACTTGGGGATGGTGAAGTTTAATCTACAGAGCTGCCGCTATGATGAAATCAGAACCAAGTCGGAATTACACAGAACAATTGTTTAAACCTGACTTTTAATTTTTAACTTTTGACTTTTGCAAAGCGGTTGACCTTGGTGAAGCTCAGCAATGGTAATGATAGTTGTCGTCATTAACACCCTCATCTCGTTAATACTATTTTATGTCGCTTGGCGAGTATGGAAACTTAAGCAAATCATAGGACGAATAGCCGATAAACTAACAATCTATGAACGTAATACTTATGCGGCACTGTATAAAACACCAGAAAATATTTATATTGGACAGCGAAATATTCATAACTTGCGCCAAGGAAACCAAGGGCTACAAGTAAAAATCCAACAAGTGCGGCAAATTGTTGGCTTGCTGTTTTTGGGACGGCGAGTCTGGGGGCGATCGCTTCGCAGGACAGGGACTACACTAAGAAAAAGAGCGATCGCTAAATAAAAACTCTATTGTTTTGTGGGTAGAGTTTTGTTAGTGGTCAGTAGTTAGTAGCCCATATCAAAAACACTGACAACTGACCCACTTAGCATGAATCACAGCAACATTTCTAGCAAGTATATTGTCAAGATACATTAATTAGATAAAATCATTGGGGTCTTGCAAGAGGAGGAAACCCACCTAAAATGATTGTAAGGAGATAAATAATAACATGTCTAATAACCGTTCTGGAGTATTTTTTGGTGGTTTGATGCTCGGAGCTACTATCGGTACTTTGACTGGTTTGCTAGTTGCTCCACGCACAGGGCGCGAAACACGTAAACTTTTAAAAAAATCTGCCGATGCCTTACCAGAATTGGCAGAAGATTTATCAACGAGTGTACAAATTCAGGCAGACCGTTTTTCTGTCAGCGCACTGCGAAACTGGGATGAAACTTTAGATAGACTACGAGAAGCGATCGCCGCTGGCGTAGATGCTAGCCAACGTGAAAGTCAAGTCTTGAAACGTCAAAAAGCTCAAGAAGACTCAGATCCTCTTCCTCAACAACTAGAACACTCATAAATGGCATAACCGTGATTGATCCCCTGTTTTGGCTGGGACTATCTCTACTTTTAGTCGCTATTAGTCTGACTGCTGTTTTGGTAGCGGCCATACCAGCTTTACAGGAGTTGGCACGCGCTGCTCGTAGTGCAGAAAAGTTCTTTGATACCCTTGCACGAGATTTACCGCCAACACTTAACGCCATCCGCACAACTGGCTTGGAAATTACTGAGTTAACCGACGATGTCAGTGAAGGTGTCAGAAGCGCCAGTCAAGTTGCTAAACAAGTTGATCAAAGCTTAGATGGTGCGAGAAAACAAGCTCAAAATGTTCAAGCAAGTACACGCAGCATTTTTGTTGGTGTAAAAACTGCTTGGAAAACTTTTACGCGCCAAAAACCTGCACGGCGATCTGTTGAACGTCTACCCATTAATGAAATACCATCATTGACGTTGCGAGAACGTGAAGCACTCAGACAGGAAGAACGCCGGACAAAAGCAGAAGCATACCGTATTAATACTGCTTATAATCAATCTCCTAGCACAGAAGATGATAATGAGAATTTTCTCTCTAAACCGACAGTCTCCGATGATTGGTACAACCAAGATTAAATTTTGAAAGTGATTAAGTACTTTGTTGTATTAAATATTACTTGTTTCAAGAGAGACAGCTATCTTATACCAATTTCTCCCCCTGCTCCCTGCCCCCTGCCTCCTTATTACAACAGTTAAGCGCAGCGCAACCCAACATGGATGAAGATGTTGGGTTTCCTTACGTCAACCCAACCTACGTATCTGTCGCATTCTTTTTTGAAATTGGTATAAGTCGATGCAATCAAACCAAACTATGTAAAGAAAAGTAAATAAGCCTCAAACGCTTTCTCCCCCTGCCCCCTGCCTCCTTATTACAATAATAATTATTTACACCAACCTACTTAGGGTTCTTTCTTCTGCCACCGTTCGGCTGATGCTCACGGCGAAGCCTACTCCTTGTCTTTTGTCCTCTTCGCTGATCGTTAACAGTCAACAGTAGTGCGACAATCCATCTGATCCCAAAAATTAAAAAAGCAAGACAGAGGCTTTGCTTAGATCCCTAAGATTAGAGTAAAGTAAACAAGTGTAAAGAAGTATCACTTTTCCCGTACTCTTTTAAAACAACTTGTTCACTTTTAACGTTAGATATTTATATACAAACGTCCATGCAGTTTTGTTTTTGGCGACGATTTCTAGTATCCATTGCAGCATTTTTATTGGCTGGGTCAATTTGGGCGATGCATTCTTCCCCAGCATTGGCTTATGAAAATCCTGACTTATTACCCGATACTTTTACTCCAGTTGTAGATTTAGCTAGATCTCTTCCTGATCTACAAGAAGAGAGGCTTGTCCAAGATTTAGAGCAATTTGAAGCTGATACTGGCTGGAAACTGCGAGTCTTAACCCAGTACGATCGCACCCCAGGTCGAGCAGTGATCAATTATTGGGGTTTAGATGACAAAAGTATTCTGCTGGTAGCTGATTCTCGTGGTGGTAACATCCTCAGCTTTAGCGTTGGTGATGCTGTTTATGAATTTTTACCCCGAACTTTCTGGATAGAACTACAAACCCGCTTTGGTAATTTATATTTTGTTCGAGAACAAGGCGAAGACCAAGCCATCTTGCAAGCCTTAGATTCAGTTAAAGGCTGTTTACTTAAAGGTGGTTGTAATGTTGTTCCCGGACTACCAAAAGAGCAATGGATTCTCACCTTGATTACTTCAGTCATTGGTGGGTTTATTTGTGGATTTGCAGCTCAACCCCGCACTCAAGGACAAGTTTTCGCTTGGCAATGGGCTTTAATTTTTTCGCCTTTGTGGGGAATTTTGTTTATTGCTTTTGGTATTGGGCCAGTAGTAACACGCACCAGCGATTGGGTGCCTTTAGTTCGTAATATTTCCGGTTTTCTCATTGGTGTTCTGGTTGCTTACTTGTCTCCTGGGTTTAGTCGCCCTTCTTCTGATGCCAGTTAAAAGTTAAGAGTGAGGAGTTGATTAAAAACTTATTTAACTACTGACTCCTCACTTTCTGAAGCTGATAAGCTGAAAGCTGGTATCTCAGAGCGCAATAGCAATGGAATGGCACGTAACTGATGCTCAAAGTTTAGCAATCATTGATAGTGAAATCGGCGATCATGTCTTTTCACCCGCAGAGTACGAAATTGTCCGGCGGGTGATATATGCTACAGCTGATTTTGAGTATAAGTCTTTAATTCACTTTTCTGAGCGTGCCTTACAAGCAGGTGCAGCAGCATTAGCGGCGCGTACAACTATTGTCGTAGATATCCCAATGGTACAAGTAGGTATCGCTTACGATATTCAAAATACTTTTGCCAATCCAGTCTATTGCAGCATGGAAGCCCTAACACGCCCTCAGAAAGAAAAAACTCGTGCAGCTTGGGGAATTGAAACTCTAGCCAAGCGTTATCCAGAAGGTATTTTTATAGTGGGTCAAGCCCAAACAGCATTGATAGCATTAGTTGATTTAATTGAAGCCGAAGAAATTCAACCTGCTTTAATCGTTGCGACTCCAGTAGGGTTTGTGAATGTAGATACTGCAAAAAGTCGCTTGCAAGACTCTTTAGTTCCTCACATTATTATTGACAGTCGCAAAGGTAATGCAGTTGTGGCAGCTGCGATCGTTGATGGACTGGTAGACTTGGCTTGGCAAGCCTATGGGCAAGAAAGGAATGGAGGGAATTAGGAACTTTCTTCCAGCTATATAACCGAAACAAATGAGTAAACAGATGATGAATAAAATCTAGTACTCTGTCACAGCAACTTTGCAGAGTTAATGTGAAAAAGTCCAGTTCTTTTCTCCCCCTGCTTCCCCTGCTTCCCCTGCCTGCCTCCACCTGTCATTTTTGGGTTGACAGACCACTAGGTTATGCGGCGATCTGCTATAGGATGAATTTTTTCAAGTATATTGTCTTTGGTCATAATAAAGCGGTTATCTAACTTCAGCTAAACTTCCTTTGTACAAATAAACTATCCAAAACTCGGTTTTCGGCAGCCGCTGAACAAGAAAGTTATGCCAACATTTGAAGAGTCAAAATTATATTGATGATTGAAATTATTGAAGCAGATCTTAGTATACCTGCTCATGCGGACGCTATGATTCAATTAATGGATGAGTATGCGCTTGATCCGATGGGTGGTGGAAAAGGTCTGTCTGACTATGTTAAAGCAAATCTCTCAGCAGAGCTTGCAAAAAGAAAAACGGCTCACGTAATTCTCGCATTTGTTGATGCCGAACCCGCAGGGCTTGTTGTCTGCTTAGAAGGATTCTCTACGTTTGCGTGCAAGCCACTATTAAACATCCATGATGTCATTGTTACTTTATCTCACCGCAAGAGAGGCTTATCCAAACTGCTACTACAGAAAGCAGAAGAGATTGCGCTCGGTTTGGAATGCTGCAAACTTACGCTAGAGGTATTGGAAGGAAACTATGTTGCCCAGTCAGCATACAAGGCGTTTGGATTCAGTGGCTATGAGCTAAATCCCCAGATGGGCAAGGCATTATTCTGGGAGAAGAAATTAGCAGAGGTGACTAATGGCTCAAAAAGCCCAAACAGATAAAAAAATGCAAAGTTCAAAACAATAAATTTGAATTTTGCATTTTTAATTACGCCCAGTTGTTACTCTCCACTTCCTGAATGCACCGTTTTTACCCACTTTAAGCGCTTTGGCCTGACGGAGACGCGGGCAGTAGTACTGCTCATCACTACTAACCAGTGCAACATATATAAAGTGCCGCGTATTGTCTGAAGCAGTAACAGAAAAGTTGTAGAAATATTGAATTTCTGATCTTGACGTATCCGCTTCAGTCCGGCAAACATACCCACTACGGACATAGTGACTGATAAACTCGTGACTGGGCTAAGAATTGGTAAACGATGCCGGGCGATCGCCATTAATAAATCTGGGATGGCTGCTGTCGGTAAGATATACATAGTCACCATAAATATCAGCAAATCCCAAGTCTTACGCGTACCCATGCGGTTTTTGAGAATAAGATGCCAATAATCTAAATAACGCTGATAGCCGCCTTCTGCCCAACGGTTGCGCTGATGCCAAAGGGCGATCACATTTGTCACGCCTTCTTCTTGCACCGCTGGATAGGACGTACACTCAATATCCCAGTTATTTAGATGCAGGCGCAAAGTCATATCCAAATCATCGGTGATGGTTTCTTCATTCCATCCACCACAACTTTCTAAAGCCGTCCGCCGCACAAATTGACCATTACCCCGCAGTTCACCAATTCCACCAATGGCAGTACGTTGTTGCTGGAACCAAGTATCCAAAGCCATTTCAGACATCTGACCTTTAGTCCAAAAATTTTCTTTGGCGTTGGCGATCGCTTTTCGTACTTGTACTGCCCCCACCTTTTCGTGCTGAAATAAAGGTATTACCTGTAGCAGCAAGTCTGGTGCTACCTGAGCATCAGCGTCAAACACTGCCACAAATTCGCCTTTAGTCAGTGGCAAAACCTGATTCAACGCTCCCGATTTGCCGCCTGTAGCTTGTGCAGAACGCCTTAGAACCTTCAGTTGTTTGTATTCTTGTGCCAGTTCTGCTAATAACTGTGGTGTTTTATCGGTGCTGTGATCATCAATTATCCAGACTTCGTACTGACCATTAGGATATTCTAGGCTACAAAGATTTTTGACTAATTTGCCAATAACTGATTCTTCATTTTTTGCTGCTACCACAATAGATACAGAGGGCAAATTCCCTTGCATTTCTTTGGCATAGCAACGGGGTCTAGCAAACACGACCACCAAGGCGTGAAGTCCTAAGATTGTAGTAAATCCCAGTACAAACATAGAACCCCAAGAAACTAAATGCAGAGCGATCGTGCCACTCCAAACTATGGTTAATACTAGAGCAGCTTTGCGTCTACGTCCTTGAAACCGGGATGGTAGAGACATATCCTGCGTCTCTACCACTGACTCTTCGTCTACCGATAGGTCGGATAATAAAGAGTTAAGTGGGTCAAGCTCGTCGTAATAATCGTTTTCGGGCCAGGAGTTGGCTGGCATAGGTACTTGATTTTAAAACCAGTATTGTTATACACCCTAAACAAGCTGAGAACTAGGTAACACTAAAATTGTGAAACCTTGATAAACTTTCCAGCACCCACTCCTTGTAAACCTACGATCAAGATCGTTAAATCCTTTTTGAGGTTGGACAAAGTTATCACAAGGTAAGGGCAGCTAGTCATTGGGATAAATTACAATAACACCATTTACAGCCTAATAGCAGCAATTTTTGATGTTATTGACCCAGCTTCGATAAAAAGCCAATGCAGCCCTATTGTAACCGACATTTTAATATTTCTTAGCAGTAACTTCTACTAACGCGATCATTTTTTTGGCTGGAATTGGCTGTGAAAGCCAAAGTTACAAGTAACAGTAGCCAACAGTACAACTTATAAATTCTTTACATTTATTTATATTTTTACTCTTACTTTTGGCTGATACTAATTACCCTAATTACGGCTACTACTCTGTCAACCCAAAAATGACAGGTGGAGGCAGGGGAAGTAGGGGAAGCAGGGGAAGTAGGGGGAGAAAAGAACTGGACTTTTTCACATTAACCCAGCAAAGTTGCTGTGACAGAGTACTACTGATTATTCTCTTACTTTTGTGCTGTGTGGAACGTATGTTTTTTGGGAACAATATTGATGTCAACTAATATCCCCAGTTTTCAAGTAACTTGAGGAATATTCAACGATGTCTATTGAGCAACTACAACCTGCTACTCAACAACAAGCAAGCGTTTACCTACCTTACATTCAAGGTACAAAGCGCAATTTCTTACCTTTAGCTATTAGTCTCTATCAAAAAGGCGTTTTAGAGGGACACCGCAAAATAGAAGCAAGTAACAATATTCCTTTTGTCGCCTCTTGGAATGTTGCAACCTTACCTTCAGACTTAACTCGTTGCCGGATGCAGTTTGACGGTAATGCTGACCTCAGTTACGAAATAATGATGGCAAGTTTTGAATTTATGAGTTTTTTAATTGAACTTATGGAAAACTATAAGCGCTATCGTGCAGCCGATTTTTCACAGGCTTTTTATCGCAAACTACTACGTATAGACGAATAAACGAGTTGACTAAAGATGTAGGATATACAAGGTGTAAGGATTTAGGGATACAAGAATTGAGGCGTAAATTCTTCCCCTATAGCCTTACATTCCTGTTTAATAGACTTTTCAAGACATATCATTCCACATAAAAATATCAAAAGCAATATTTGAGATACCGAAAAAATACTTAAGATTCAAAATAAAAATATTACCTTAAAAAAGTACATCATCGGAAAAACCCACTTTCTGAGAGCGCAAGGCTTCTGCTAGAACAAACTAGAATTAGGAAACACCTAGCTGGGTTTTACTTCCTTTTGAAATTAGGAGTGCATGTGTGCCAAAATCTGCTAAATATTTGCTGATTGGCTCAACCGAGACATACAGTGGTAAATCTGCAACTGTTCTGGGTTTATATCACCAACTACAGCAAAAAGGACTAGATATTGGCTACGGCAAACCACTAGGCACTTGTTTTAGTGCATCTGGCGGTTCCGTGGTTGAAGAAGATGTCCAGTTCGTTACTGTTAGTCTCAACCTGTCGGCAAACCGTGTTGCCCCTACTTTGCTGGCTTTGAATGATATTAGTGTGCAGAAACGCTTACGCGGTGAAGATAAAGTTGATTATCGTCAATCATTAGTAGAGCAATATTTGCAAATTCCACGAGGAGATTTAGTATTGCTAGAAGGATCTGGTGATTTAGCGGAAGGAAATCTATTTGATTTGTCTTTGCTGCAAATAGCTGAAGTGCTAGATGCTGCTGTGTTGTTGGTAGCTCGTTACAATTCGTTGCTTTCAGTTGAGGCACTATTATCTGCAAAACAGCGCGTGGACGATCGCTTGGTAGGAGTTGTAATTAACGATATTCCTGCCGAACAAATAGAAGTTGTTGATAGTGTTTTACGCCCATATTTGGAACAACAAGGTATTGCTGTATTGGCAACGCTGCCCAAAAGTGACTTGCTTCGCAGTGTCAGTGTTGGCGAATTGGTAAACCAATTAAACGCCGAAGTTCTCTGTCGGAGCGATCGCTTAGATTTGATGGTAGAAAGTTTGGCCATTGGGGCAATGAATGTCAATGCGGCTGTAAAATATTTCCGCAAACGCCGGAATATGGCAGTGGTGACAGGAGGCGATCGCGTAGAAATTCAGCAAGCTGCTTTAGAAACTTCTACCCAATGCCTCATCCTCACTGGACAGCTACCACCTCCCCCGTTCATCCTCAGTCGCGCTGAAGAACTAGAAATACCCATATTGTCGGTTGACTTGGATACTCTCACAACTGTAGAGATTGTTGACCGCACTTTTGGTCAAGTACGCGTTCATGAGCCGATTAAAGTTGAATGCATTCGCCAATTAATGACAGAGCATTTTGATATTGACCGCTTGCTATCTAAACTAGGCTTAACTCCAGTAAACGCTTTATCCTAGCAAGTTTGAGAGCATGATGGAAGTACAAGCCTCTTGTTGATCTGCTCTGCTTTGTGTTGAAGCCATCCCAAACTACTGACTAAAACAATCGAAAAATGTCACAAGATCTAACTTAGGTTGGCTTCGCACTTACACTCTGTTTGGTAAAATAGCTGGGTTGTTTAATCTGATTACGTCCATCTTTGAGCCAGTCAACAGACCTTATCAACCTCGATACATTAGCGCAGGAACTGGCGACAATCCAGCAAACAGGTTCTAAACGAATCGCCTTGCTGGGTTCGCGTCATGTACCAATTACGCATCAAAATCTGATTGAAATGATGACTTATGCCCTGGTTCTATCAGGTAATCGGGTCATCACCTCCGGTGCTACAGGAACCAATTCTGCTGCCATCAAGGGAGCAATGCGGGCTGATCCTAACTTGTTGACGGTAATTCTACCCCAAAGTTTAGAACGTCAACCCAACGAATCACGCCAGCAATTAGAGCAAGTAATGCATCTGGTAGAAAATTCCGGTAACGATAGTCTGTCCCTCGCCGAAGCTAGTTATTTGTGTAATAAGGAGATTGTCTCCCGTTGTCAGCAACTAATTTGCTTTGCGTTTCATGACAGTCGTACTCTGCTACAAACTTGCCAAGATGCTGAAGAACAAAGAAAAGTGCTGACGCTTTTCTATTTTGACTAAAGTGAGTATAGTCCTCGCCCAGGTAATGATTGATATAGGGAAATGCAAATTAGTAATGGGTAGTTGGGTTTGCCAAATTACCTATTACTGATTGACGATGACCAACTAAAAACTACTACTATTGTATTGATTAGTTTGATGACGCTATCGCAACTGCCTGTGGCTAATATTTTTTTGTACTCGATTGCGGCTGCTACCGTACTAATTTATCTGCCGTTTTTATTGGTAGCTTATGCTCGTACTAAAATTGGTTATGAGGCATTTGCTACTCCCCGCGCCCAGTTTGATAAATTACCTGCCTACGCTCAACGAGCAGCCTGGGCGCACCAGAACTCGTTTGAAACATTTATAGTGTTTGCTAGCGCCGCATTAATGGCTTATGTCACTGGGGTAGATTCTACTATAGCAGCAGTTGCAGCGATCGCTTTTGTTGTGGCTCGGTTGCTATACTCAATTTTTTATATTGTGAATATACCGCTTTTGCGATCGCTGATGTTTGCTATTAGCTCCTTTAGTAGTGCTACTTTGATTATTTTGAGCATTATCCAAGCTAATAATTAATGTGAAACTAGGAACTAGGGAATAGGAAAAAAGACGCAGGCCAACAAGCAACAACATAAGTCTTTCTCCTTTACTTTCTGCTCTCACAATACCTAATCAAAACCTAACATTGTTTATGGCTTCTACTTATTCCTTTGACATCGTAAGTGACTTTGATCGACAAGAATTGGTTAATACTGTTGATCAAGTTGTACGAGACATTAAAGGTCGTTATGACCTCAAAGATACTCAGACCACTGTTGAGTTAGGCGAACAAGCAATTACTATTAACACCGACAGTGAGTTTACCTTAGATTCTGTACACAACATTTTGCGAGAAAAAGCTGCTAAACGTAACCTTTCTCAAAAAATCTTTGAATTTGGCAAAGTTGAATCAGCTAGCGGTAACCGCGTACGTCAAGAAGTTACACTCAAAAAAGGCATCAGTCAGGAAATTGCTAAACAAATTTCCAAATTGATTCGGGACGAGTTCAAAAAGATCCAAGCCTCGATTCAAGGGGATGCTGTAAGGGTTTCGGCTAAAGATAAAGATGAATTACAAAATGTTATCCAGCGTCTAAAGCAAGAAGATTATCCTGTGGCTTTGCAATTTACAAATTATCGTTAAGGTACTTCCATCTCCAAAAATATCCAACTTGAAGATTGGCAAATTTCATAGAAAGCGGTGGAAAACTCTATCCTTTCATGGGTGGTTAAATCAGTTAACAGTGATAGTTGATAACTTCTTCCCCATTTTCCATACTGAAAGGTGTAGATTCAATACTGTTCTGTTAAGCATTTTTAACTTGAAGTTGCACTTTGGGAAAGGGTAAGGGTTAAAGGCTTTTGTTTTCCCTTTTACCCTTCCCTTTCCCCCTTTGCGCTCCTCTGCCTCTTATGCCCCATGCCTTACTCTTGAGTCGGCTTTGGTCGTTTAATTATGGGTTTAGGAGTAGGCGCTTTTGGTACAGGCTTTGACACCGTAGAGGAATCGCCGACTGTTTTTTTGATAGGACGTGGAGTTTCTCCATTGCGTCTGGGAGGAAATGGTTTCCTGCCACCAAAACCACCGCCACGAGGGCTACCACCACCTTTGAATGGGGGTCGGCGTTTTTTGGGCAAATCAGCGATCGCTTCAGCTTTTTCTACGACTAATACATCAGCTTCTCGCTTGGCTTGGAAGTCCCAAAATTTACCTACGGCTTTGGTAGTCAGCACACCGCGCAGTTTCAACTTAAAATATTTGGGCTTATCAGTTGGCTTGCGAGGAGCTTGCTTAATTTTGACAACTAAGCTCTTAGCGTCAAAAGACTGGAAGACCACTTCACCACGAACGGAAAAACCACCATCGGGAATATCTGATGAGGGTGCAACATCACTTGCAGTATCTTCAAGATTCTTGGTTACATCATCATCGGCTGTCTGTAATTCTTGTGAATCCGCATCTTGTTCGTCCTCATCTGTCGGCTGTTTAGCCAGATTTTCTGGCTCCCAAACGCCAACAATTTGGATGTGCAAGGTGTCGTTTTCTTGTCTTGTACGTGGATAAACTACCCACAGATGATCTTTTTCTAGGTCTAAATGATTCTTGACTAAACTCATGATCCGACCGAGAAGGACGGCGTTGAGTTCTACACCATCTGCGGTCAACAATATACCTTGAGTAAATTGTTCGCTGCTAGCACGGTAGCGACCACGAACTAACCCAATAGCTCGATACTGCATCGGTTCGCTGGGAGGCGGAATCGGTTGTTGCCGATTCGCTAAGTTCCCATCAAAGGCAGCATCACTGGGATTAGTCTCAGGTTTAGAGGACTGAGCTGCTACTGGATGAACATTAGCAGCAGTTTCGGCATTAATTTTAGGCTGGTCGGAGGCAGAAGAATTGGAAGATTCAGGCGAAGGCATCAGGTCGGAATTCATAAAAACTCCTTGCGGCGGAGACACATCCCATTGTGGGATTTTACAAAGGCAATTGAAAAGAGCGTTAGTGCAGAGTAAAGAGGGTACATTAGCTGTTTACAAAGTCGCACCAGAGCGCCCTACATAATCTTAAAAGACGCTAAATTTGGATTTGTACAAAAAGTATGCACATTTAGCGCCTCATAAAGTAGTTTTCGGAAGCATATCATAGGTACAATTCTGACGGCTCCTCCTAAAGTCATCACTTACTTTAGCAGTGTGAATAGTTATTTGTTATAAAATTCACAGACACTTGGCGGTATTCCGCAAAGTTTTGGAAATTTTTAGCTTTCCAATTTGAGTAAATGATAATCTCATTAGAGTTCTGGAGAAGTACAAAACTGTGTCTCAACCACGCAACCGCTGGATAGTTCAGCTCATCTTGGCGCTGGCAGTTCTTGTTTTTGTGGGTATTTCGGTGCTTCCCATCATAGGAGCATTTAACAATACGCCTTCCACAAACCAGAATAATGCTAGCACTACAGGAAGCTTAGCTTCCGCTGACCAAAAATCGAAATTGCAAGACGAAGTCCGGGGTTATGAACTGGTTTTGCAACGAGAACCAGAAAATCAAACGGCTTTGAAAGGTTTATTACAAGCACGGCTACAATTATTGAGTTTAAAACAAGGAGATATTCAAGGGGTAATTGAACCTCTAGAAAAGCTAGCTAAGTTGAATCCCGACAGGACAGAGTACGGGGTACTATTAGCTCAAGCGAAACAACAAATTGGCGACAAGGAAGGAGCCGCCCAAGCTTATCGCTCTATTCTAGACACTAAACCTGGTGACTTGAAAGCTCTACAGGGAATGGTGGCTCTGCTAATAGATCAAAAACGCCCAGAAGCAGCTATTGGCTTGCTGCAAGAAACCCTCTCGAATGCAGGCCAAGCTAATACAATCCAGCCAGGAAGTGTAGATACAGTGGCTGTACAAGTACTGTTGGGAACTGTTCAAGCTTCCCAAAAACGCTATCCTCAAGCTATTTCTGTATACGACCAAGCAATTAAACAAGCTCCCAAGGATTTCCGCCCTGTTTTGGCAAAAGCTATGCTCTTAAAGGAACAAGGCAAAATTGATCAAGCAAAACCTTTGTTTGATAGTGCCTCAGCTTTAGCTCCTGCTCAGTATAAAGACGAAATTAACAAAGCAGCAGCTGCCTCTTCCACTCCTAGTCCTGCTGCACCCTCTGCACCTTCAATTGAAAGTACTCCCAAGTAAATGACAAGCTTTAGTAGGCGTAGGTTGGGTTAAGCGCAGCGCAACCCAACATGGATGAAGATGTTGGGTTTCCTTACGTCAACCCAACCTACACCTAACTGAGGGGATGATTAAGTTTCTAATCAAGACTTTAGTCCTGAGTTTTAAGCATTAAAGTGCTTACTACGAACTAATCAAAATTAATGGAATAGACCGCTAGAATGGTGTTTACATGAAGCTAAGGAATATTCATACCGCGCTGCACTGCTGGACGTTTTTGTACTGTCTCAACCCAGCGTTTGAGATTTGAGTGATTGTTTAGGGTCAAACCTTGCATTTCATAAATTGCCACCCAAGGATAAGTCGCAACGTCAGCTATGGAATATTCACCGCAGATAAATTCATTGTCTGCTAGTTGTTTATCTAACACGCCATAAATCCGTAGAGTTTCCTTTTCGTAACGTTCAATAGCGTAGGGAATTATTTCGGATGCAAACTTTTTAAAGTGGTTGAGTTGTCCAAACATTGGCCCTACGCCTCCTATTTGGAACATTAGCCATTCCAGTACTTGAAAACGCTTTTTTTGGGCAGTGGGTAATAGTTTACCTGTTTTTTCCGCCAAGTAAATCAGAATTGCACCAGATTCAAAAATTGTAATTCCAGTTTCTTGATCGGCGATCGCCGGAATTTTACTATTGGGGTTAATAGCGATGTATTCGGGTGAAAATTGCTCTTGCTTGGTAATATCGATTTTATGGACGTTGTAAGGCAGTTCGACTTCTTCCAACATGATGGAAGCCTTGCGTCCGTTGGGTGTAGTGAAGGTGTAGAGGTCAATCATCTGCTCATACCTGGGAATATTTTGTTTTCCGAGGGTAGTTTAGCTTGAATTGGGATTTTTTAAATACTTGGCAAATGAAGTTCAGGTAGTCTTATCTGTTCTTTCATTCTTTCCTCTTAAGCACTACCCGCAAGATGAACGCCAGGAGTATTTAATTAAAGACAATGCACAAAAATGAAGTTTAGTTTGAACAATTCCCTTGAGGATGATTCGCTGAAGTGAAGTTTGCTTAACTAACATGATGGCTTTAGTAAAATCTAGCCATTGGCGCTGTCTTTGACCAGCTTCTGGATATTCTTCACATACCATTTCTACAGGCATCAAATATATCTGCACTCGGTAAATTTTGCCTCGTTTGCGATATTTATAAGTACCTAATTTATTGACATCTACTCGCCCAATTACCCCAGCTTCTTCCCATGCTTCTTTTGCTGCTGAAGCTGGTGGACTCATGCCACTAGCAATCCCTCCTTTGGGAATTACCCATTTTTGACGATCGCGGCTTGTAATCAGCAAGATTTCAATTTTTCCGTTTTGAACTCGATAAGGAATTACCCCGGACTGCTTAAAAGTTTTGCTGACTTTTCGACTCATAGAACATATATCCTTTGTAATTCAGTTTTATGTACAGTTTTCACTCCAGAAATTAGGCAGTTGATGCCGGATAAGTTTTGCAAAAAACAGAAGATCTAACTTAGGAAAGTGTCAATGTTGCAGCCTTTATTAGCCAACTACTTTAAGGTAGAGATCTCATCTCCTATGTAGGCTTGTGATCTAAATGTGTTGCTTGCTCTAGTGCTGCTTTTTCTCTAGCTCTTTTGGCATAAGGTTGTAATTGAGTGCGATCGCAGCCTGTCAAAATACTCAAATTTTCTATACTCATGCCTCGCATTAACATTTCTACACACCAAGTATTTTGTGTCTGAGCGATCGCTGGTGGTTGTCCTTGAGGTGTTAACAGTCCCTGAGTCCACGCTTCCCAACGTCCCAAAATCTCTAATTTGGAGATTGGTGTACCTGCTTCGTTGAGAAACATGGCGGGGTGAGCGTCTTTACGACTTTTGAGCCATTTAATTAAAGGATTATTGGTGTATGAACCATAATGTTTACTCAAAATCCATTGATTTACAGGCACTTGGCGGATCAATCCTGGGGTGGTAATTTGCAGGAAATGTCCTTGAGGATCATATATTTGATGCGATCGCTCCAAGTTAACTATTTCTGAGGCAGATAATCCAGCTGCAAATAATATATAAGCTAAAGCATAATCTTGTGTTCCTAACTTCTTGGCTTGTCGGAGAATTTCGTGGACTAAAACAGCAGGTAAATCCATTACTTCCGTAGCAATCAGGCTTCCTGGTAGGTTATCCGTTGCTGATTTTTCTGGGTGGGACATTGCTCCATGTAAAAACAATTCCACTAAATTTTCTAAGAAATCATCTCGACTTTCCCACAATTCATGAAATTCACTGGTAAATTCAATAACGGCATATCCCAAAATCATGCCATTCAGCAAACTAGCTAATTTTTCTGCGGGTAGATAGGTATTTAAGTCTCCCTGCTGAATCACAGTAGCTAAATACTGCGCTACATAACGGTTTGCTTCGGTTAACCCTCGTCCTAGAGCCCGGCGATTTTCGGCGGGAAATTGATCGGCTTCACCGACAACAGAGCGCACAAATTCTGGTACTCGTTCTAGTGCATGTAAGGTTTCACTTGCATAATCTTTAAGCGCTTGGTAAACGTTACCAGGAGGAGTTGCCCGCTGTACAAGGGATTCACCTAAATTTTTGAAGGCGGCAGATTCTTCTAATACTGCCAAAAGCAATCCATGTTTATTACCAAAATTTCGGAAGAGAGTAACTTCGTTAACTTCAGCTTTTTCGGCAATTTGGCGCGTTGTAGTGGCACTAACTCCTTGAGCAGTAAACAACTCAAGTGCTGAGCGAATTAGACGTTGGCGAGCTGAAAGAGGTTGAGAAGACATAAGAATCATGCAAGTGGCACTTGCATACAATCATAAAAGTTGTTAACATACCAAATGTAAGTGATACTTGCTCTTCTTTACTGTAACGAACTACTGTGCAGAACGGGTAAATACCTCATAGAGTTGCACCTAAGGAAAAACCAAAGGAAAAGCAAGTGACTTTATCATCCATCAACAGGAATTTCTATGACCGCACAACTTCCGGCGATCGCGACTGAAAGAGGAAATTTACCTCAACTCAAGTGGACAAATGTAGCATTTTTTGCGGCATTTCATGCCTTAGCACTCTTAGCTCCTTGGTTTTTTTCTTGGTCAGCATTAGGTTTGCTAGTGTTTCTCCACTGGCTTTTTGGGAGCATTGGCATTTGTCTGGGATATCATCGATTACTTAGTCATAAGAGTTTTCAAGTACCTAAGTGGTTGGAATATGCGATCGCCATTATTGGAGCCTTAGCTCTCCAGGGAGGGCCAATTTTCTGGGTTGGGGGACACCGTCAGCATCATGCCCACACTGAAGATATCGACTTAGATCCCTACTCTGCTCAGCGAGGCTTTTGGTGGAGTCACATGCTGTGGATTTTTTACCCGCGTCCTGAGTTTTTTGATTATGAAGTCTATCAAAAATATGCGCCTGATTTAGCGCGACAACCATTTTATCGTTGGCTTGATCGCTACTTTTTGCTGTTGCAAATTCCCTTGGGACTACTGCTGTATGCCTTAGGAGGATGGTCTTTTGTGATTTACGGCATGTTTGTCAGATCAGTCTTACTTTGGCACTCCACTTGGTTTGTCAACTCTGCATCACACCTATGGGGCTATCGCAGCTTTGAGGCCAATGATGGCGCTCGTAATCTTTGGTGGGTATCCCTTGTAACTTATGGCGAAGGATGGCACAACAACCATCATACTTATCCCCAGATGGCGAAATCTGGATTGTCTTGGTGGGAGATTGATATTACTTGGTGGAGCATCCAAGTATTAAAAACTTTGGGATTAGCTAAAAAGGTCGTCTCCCATCCCCCTCAAGGTGCAAGACATTAATGCAATCAACACTTGCATATAAATCAGAGGGAAAAGGGAAAAGGCGTGAACAGGTCGCGCCACTTGCGGGCGTAAAGCCTACAGCATAGCTTCTCTAATGAACGCTACGCGTAGCTTACTTCCCCGCAGGGGTACGCTTAGAGCGTAGCGGGACGAAGTACAGTTTTTACCTTTCCCCCTTCCCCTTCTTGATAAAAATCAGAATGTATTCACAGGAGCAATTACCAAGACCTAACTTTGTTGCATACGAGTTGCATATAAGTTGCCGTTGAGTATCCCATCAGCATAATATAAATACAAATTAAAACGCTATCTAGACATCAGATTATGAACTAGCAATATCAAAACCTTTATTACCATCTAGAAAAGTTTGCACCATCAAACATGGTTAAAAAGTCTATACACTTAAACTGCCTATCAATAGAGGGAAAGCTGCATATTTTGGCTCCGCTAGCTAAATATAACTGCAAGATATCAGGAATCTCAACATTGCATGAATCAGGATAATCTTGAGATAGTTCTAAAGAATATTGAGATTTTGGCTCAACTAAAATACTTGGGTGCATAAAGCCGTTATTCTGAAAATAATTATAAGCACAACAAGCCTTGTAATGACTTTGTGTTGGTAATGTTGCACACCCCAAAAAATATTGATTTCCACTCCAAGCCAGATAATTAGCCAAACCTTTGAAAAGTAATGAAAGCGCCTGAATAGTACGATATTCTTTTGCTATACATGCGCGTCCAATTTCTACAGTTACCTGAAGCAAAGAATCATTAATCTTAGTAAGATTAAAATATTGAGCAGCATAAAAACCTAATGTTTGAGAAGCCATACTATAAGTTTGCATTCGATAACTTCCAACTATTTGACCAGTCTCTTTATAAATAAGTATTAAATGATGCCAAACTGCATCAAATTCATCTTGATCCATTTGGGTAAGATTACTAGTAAGATATCCTAAACCTAGCTCAAGATTGAAAACTTGAAAGCGTAACCGGAAAATAGATTCTAATTCTTTTTGGTTGAAAGCTAGTCGGATGATATAACTTTCAGTCTCAATGACTGGAAAAGTTTGAAGACTATTAAATGAATGATCAATATTAATCATAGAAGTCTGCATTTGTTCTCTTTCGTAAATTTATGAACAATTAATGCTGCATGAAACTTTAATGATTCACATTAAATAAAATACTTACTCAATAAAGTTTTAAACTTTGTTAGTATATTATTAAAATGCAATTTACTTAAAAATGTTTAACTCAAATTCATAACATTATATAGGCTAATTGCTAACAAAATCTGCAAAAACTCGTGTTAGCTTAAGTCGTTATAGCTATCTGAATACTATATCAATATCAAATATAATAACAACCTATATGCAACACTTTTTTTAAGAGTTGCATATAAGTTGTTTTCTACTATCTTGCTGACATAAGATTGCTGTGAAAAATCAAATATTTATATCCAACAGCCTAAAATTAACCTACTTATGTTGTTGTTGGATTTTTTCGTCGTTATATATCTCTATGGAAATATCAACTTTAAAATGTAAGGATTTAGGTAACAACTAGTAAATCATTAATTTAATATCTATGAAACAATTATAGTATAAAATTTATAATTTTCAGATAACAATAATAGCTATTAAAAAATAAAAATCATTACAATTTTTATTTTTCAAGTAGTTTTATCAATTTTCAAAATTTAACAACACAACTAACTAACAATTTTTCAATGAATCTGATTCGTCTTCTTCTCCGCACTTCTACAATTTACCTTATCATTGCTGTATTGGCTGGAATCCTTAGTGGTGCTGCTGCTGCTGGTTTAATTGCTCTAATTAATACCACATTGAATCAAAATCAACGATTAGGAACAACACTGTTTTGGAGCTTTGTAGGTCTTTGTCTAGTAAGGCTGATTGCTAATTTTGTTTCTCAAGTTTTATTAATTCATCTTTCACAAAAAGCCGTCTTAGATTTGCGAATACTTTTAAGCCATCGCATTCTTGCCTCTCCTTTACGTCAATTAGAAAAAATTGGTAATCATGGTCTTTTAGCTATTCTCACTGAAGATATTCAAGCAATTTCTAGCACAGCTTTTACTATTCCTTTTTTATGTATCAATATTGCTATTGTAGTAGCTTGCCTAGTTTATCTCAGTTATTTATCTAAGATCATTTTTATGATAGGTATTAGCTTTATGTTTTTAGGAATATTGAGCTATTCAATGCCAATGAAAAAAGCTATGTCTTTTCTTAAATTTGCTCGTGAACAAGAAGATAAATTATTTAAGCATTTCCGCACCGTAATTCAAGGTACAAAGGAACTTAAGCTTCATCGTCAACGACGCAAAGCATTTATTAGTGAAGATCTTTATAGCACGGTCTTAACATATCGTCGTCATAACGTTATAGGGATGAGTATCTTTGCTGCCACTGCTAGTTGGGGACAAATCTTATTTTTTATAAGTATTGGTTTACTTTTATTCATCATACCAATGGTCTACAAAATTCCTTCTACAACTTTAGCTGCTTATACTCTCACTACTATTTATTTAATTTCGCCTTTAGAATATATTATGAGTATGATGCCTACTTTAACTAAAGCTTTAATTGCTTTAAATAAAGTTGAATCTTTGGGACTTTCATTGACAGATGAATTAGATGAGTTAGGTTCTGATTACTCGATTGATTCAAATCAAGACTGGAAATGTTTAGAATTAGAGAATGTCACACATACTTATTACCAAGAACGGGAGGAAAGTAACTTCATACTTGGGCCTATTAACTTAAAGTTTCATCCAGGAGAAATTATTTTTATAGTAGGAGGCAATGGTAGTGGTAAGTCTACACTTGCTAAATTATTTACTGGGCTTTATCTACCTGAAGCAGGAAAAATATATTTAGATAATAAGCTTATTTCTCATAAAAATATAGAATGGTATCGTCAACAATTCTCGGCAGTATTTTCTGATTTTTATCTTTTCGAGCGTTTTTTGGGACTAGATCAGAGTGATTTAGATATTCAAGCTCAAAAATATCTTGTCCAATTGCAACTCGACCATAAAGTTACAGTTAATAATGGCGTTATTTCTACAATTGAACTTTCCCAGGGACAGCGTAAGCGTCTTGCCCTAATCACTACTTACTTAGAAGATCGACCCATTTATTTGTTTGATGAATGGGCATCAGATCAAGATCCTATATTTAAAGAAATTTTCTATACTCAACTGTTACCAGAGTTAAAAAATAGAGGTAAAACTATACTAGTTATAAGTCATGACGACAAATATTTTTATTTAGCAGATTGGATTATTAAGATGGATTATGGTAAGGTAAATGCTGAATATTGATTTTGTAAAAAAACGTAAACAAATTAGTCTTTGATAGTTAATAACTAATACCTATACTATATCTTTCGAGTGCAGTATTAGCGCCAATGACACGATTATAGAAAAGAGCTTAAACAGACGCGCAGCTATAAAACTCATATTTGATTTTTGAAACAACTCAGTACACCTCAAAGAGCCTTGTTTCCTATCTACGTAAGTAATTTCACCAAATCAAACCGGATTCCTATATTTGTCGATAGATATTACGGTAAGTTTAAACAGATTGCCAAGCCAACAGCTTATCATGCTGTTGGCTTGGCAATTTTTACAGATCTAATACGATGTGAGTTAAGTGGTTCGATTTGTGGAAACCCCAAAATTCAAAGACATTGGTCGTAGAATATTGTTGCATACGAGTTGCATATGAGTTGCGGTTGAGTATCTCACTGCCATAGTATAAATACAAATCACAACGCCATAATTATTTTAATGGCATTCTAAAATAGCATCTTAGTTTTTAGCTAAATGAATGCAGTTTAACCTGCGTTTCTCATTCCTACTGATATCTGCAAACAATGATGACGGCAGTAGAAGATTGTACCTTGAAAGAAAATATAAGTTCTTTTTGAAGTGAAATTTCAATCGGCAGTCTTCTCACAACTCTAAATAAGTTATCAGACTACACACTAATAATAATGAACAAGCAACCTCTTCGCATTGCTATTTTTACAGCATTGTATGCTCCGTTCTTGTCGGGAATTTCTATCGCAGTACACCAACGGGTTCGCTGGTTATTACAGCAAGGTCATGAAGTTTTTTTAATCCACCCTCAAATCAACGACCATTATCCCAAAGAAGTGGGCGATCGCCCCATGTTGGGACTAGATGAACTGCAATCTTTTCCTAAATTTTCTGCTTATGCATACCCAACAAAACCATTGTTTTACTATAAGTCTGCTCCTGAACCATTACATCATAGGCATTGGAGCGATACTAAGTTGCTACAAGACTTCCAGCCTGATGTTGTAGTAGTTGAAGAAGCAACACAAATGAGAGGTTTTTACTCCTTTTTTTGGGGAGGCTATGGCCGTCCTCTTGGAACCGAATACGCACATAAAACAGGCACACCAATAGTATCACTCTTCCATACTGATACCGTTGCTTATATCCAATATTTCTTAGGAAATTCATTGTCCAGTTTAATTCGTCCTATTATTCCCTTGATAATCAAACGGTTCAGTGAAGCTTATGACATAAATTTCTTTTGTTCTAAAGAACAGCTGGCTAAGTATAAAAAAATGAAAGTTCAACGTGGTGTCTATCTACCTTACCAAGGGGTAGATTGCCAAAAATTTCATCCTAGAAATATCTGCCACAATCCCATTCCCGACGATCACAGACCAACAATGCTATTTGTTGGACGAATTACTCCAGAAAAGAATGTCACTCAACTTTTGGATATATATCCTATTATTGCTGCTAAAATCCCTGACATTCATTTAGTAATAGTTGGTAGTGGTTCCCAAGATGAAGAAATTCGTCGACGTGCCAAAAAATTTAAATCTGGAGTTACTGTGTGGGGTGAGTCTCATGGAACAGAACTTTTGGGTTGGTTTGCTCGTGCAGATATATTTGTCAATCCTTCAGTCACCGAAAATTTTTGCACTACTAACAATGAAGCACTAGCTTCTGGAACTCCTGTAGTTACTACTTTTGCACCCTCCACATCGGAGCAGATATTTCCTAGTGTTAATGGCTTTTTAGCAGAACCTAATAACCCAACCGATTTTGCTAACAAGGTAATAACAATTCTGGCAAATCCTGACCTGAAAGAAGAAATGTCTCGACAGACTCGTCTCTCAATTTTAGAGTTTGATTGGTCGACATGTATGGAAAAGTTAGAGGAAAAACTTTATCAGCTTGTTCAAGCATCAAAACCTTTGGAAGTATTACCTATTTCATCATTAGATAGCGAAAAAAAGCCTGTAGTTTCAAACATTCTTTGGTGACAGTAAAAATTGGCTGAATAAATGTGTGAAAGCTAAAGCTACTAATTTCTAGAAATAATGCTGTGCTAAACATCCAATTTCTCCCTAATTCTATTTAGCAGGTAGGGAGGTAAAAATGTAGTCTTTTCTTAATTAAAAATCATAGGTATTTATATTGTGAAAACACTTCGCAATAAAGTAGCGATCGTGACTGGTGCTAGTTCAGGAATTGGGCGGGTTACTGCTCGCTTTTTAGCTCGACGTGGAGTCCGAGTTATATTAGCAGCCCGTCGTGCAGAAGAACTTGCAATTCTCCAGCGTGAAATTGAATTGGAAAAAGGTGTTGCTCTGGCGATTCCTACGGATATTACTGATGTCAATCAAATTATACAACTAGAACAAGAGGTAATTGCGACTTACGGTCGTGTAGATATGCTAGTTAACAATGCTGGCGTTAACTGCAATACATTGGTAGCTGACACTCCGCTGGCAGAAATCACCCACTTAGTGCAGGTGAATCTACTTGGGGCAATGTTAGCAACGCGTGTGGTATTGCCGGGGATGCTTAAGCGTAGGCAAGGCAGTATTATCTCCATCGCTTCTGTGGGAGGCTCAATTGCCGTGGAACCACTTTACTCTGCTACCAAGTTTGGACTGCGTGGTTTTTCCCTAGCGTTGCGACGACAATTGCAAGGTACAGGTATCACTATTTCAGTAATATCACCTGGATTTATTCGGACTCCGATGAATGCATATTACAAATTACCTATGCCAGGGCCTGAGTTAATTGCCCGAACTGTAGTTAAACTTGCTACGCATCCGTGCCGAGAGATCATTGTTCCCTTTAGTTATGTTGTTCCCATTTGGATTGAGCAGAACATACCTTGGATTATTGATCGCTTCACTGATGGACTTGGTATTAAACTACCCTATTTTAGCAAGGTAACTAATGAAACCCGAACACAACTTTCTTGCAAATCAATCAGTCATGAGTAACTCTATTCCTACTTTAGTCGAAACCTCAGAGATTCTTCCTTTAACCTGGGAGCGTCTTGTTCCCAATCAGACAGCAAATGATTCGGCAAGTCAAAAATTTCTTGATTTACATTTTGGGCGTTACAAAACTGCTGCAAACTATGTTGGCGGTAAAAAAGTTCTAGACATCGCCTGTGGTAGTGGATACGGTAGTCGAATACTTCGGCTTGCAGGAGCAACCTCTGTAGTTGGGGTAGATGTGTCTTTACAGACAATAGAATATGCCAAGAAAAATTATCAAGAAAACGATCTAGAGTTTATTTGTGCTGATGCAGAGCAGTTTAATTGGCCAGAACGTTTTGATCTTATAACATCGTTTGAAACTATAGAACACCTCTATCATCCTGAGAAGTTTCTTGAACGCATTCATCATCTTCTGATTCCTGATGGAGTATTTCTGCTCTCTGTACCATTAGGAGAGACACGTCACATGGATCCGTATCACCTTCATGCGTTTAATCAAGAGGAGGTATTCACTCTACTTAAAAAGACAGGATTCTCAGTCGATTGGCATCGTTTGGATGAGTGTTTTTTGACTCGTTCTGAACTGCTCCGTTGGGGACAGTTATATCCAGAATCTAACCCATCAATAAATGAACTGTTGTTTAGTCGTAGAGGATGGCGGATCATATCCGACTTTGTTTTTCGGGGCGGTTTTGACATCCCTCAACTGTTAGTTTCTGCTCGAAGTATAAAATAAACAAAGTTGAGTGAGCTTAACTTTATTTTATTCACTTAGTCCTTCATGATTTAACAACCAACGTTTGCGTTCTAGTCCCCCTGCGTATCCGGTGAGTGTAGCATTTGCACCAATGACCCGATGACAGGGAAGGACGATCGCTACTGGATTTAATGAATTTGCCAAGCCGACAGCACGATAAGCAGTTGGCTTGGCAATTTTTGCAGCCAATTCGCCATAAGAAATTGTGGTTCCCCAAGGGATAGTTCGCAGTGCTAGCCAAACTTGTTGCTGAAAGGCAGTACCACCAGTACTCACAGGAATATGATCTAAGCTATGGCGATCGCCTTTAAGGTAAGCTTGAATCCGGCTACTATAACCCTGTGGATCTTTTACTTGTTGAAAACAAAAGTTACCGTAGCGCTTTTGCAGGAGTTTTACCATGCGTTGCTCATAATCAGCAAAGTCCACAGCGCAAAGTTTTTCGCCATTACAGACAATGAGAATTGTTCCCAGTTCTGAATTTATTTTGTCAATTAATAATTTCACAGTGTTCGGTGTAAATTTCAGAAAGGTCAATATCAGCTTAAGTACTTAGCGTTAAAAAAGCGACCTATATTCACAAAGTTTAGTGATAAAAAATATGACTGTTGCCAAACCTTTTTGTACTTAATATAAGACTCATAAAGGGCGCAGTGGCTCCCCATGAGCAACTGGCGTTGGAAACCCTCCGACGCTTGCAGACTCGCTACCGCTACGCTATGACAACTGTTCGCTGTGTCTTTGTGGTTAGTTTTTCCATGACCCATGTGTAAGGCCTGGTTATTAACCAACGGCGATCCCCGAATATTTAAAAACTATGAATATTTTATGAAAATCCGTGGAAGATCACATCCTAACTAGTCAGTCTAGAGTCAGTATAAATATTCAGTAATTAAACGTCATGCTGATATATGCTTAATTACCCTAGCTCGGAACTATTTCGGAATTGGGACAATCTAAGAAAGAGCGATCGCCAGTAAATGCACTAAGGTAAAATGACTATCTATGATTCACGAGCGCTGATTGGTGCTGAAGCATAACTACAAAACTCATACCGATTTAATGTTTAAATAATGCTGTACTGTCCATAGATGCTTTTGATCCCCATTTCGATAGAATGACAAGGCATAACCTAAAAACTTCAAACCGCTTTTGACTGCGAGGCCAATGAATCAACTGAACAATGGTTTCACGATATTTCTGAGTCTGCTAGTCGAGGCGATGCCGTTTTTGCTTCTAGGGGTTTTATTCTCTAGTGTGCTGCTGCTTTTTGTGGATGAGCGCAAATTAGTAGAAAGAATGCCTAGAAATCCGTTGTTGGGTGCTTTAGTCGGTAGTATGATCGGCTTTGTCTTCCCGGTGTGCGAGTGTGGTAACGTGCCGGTAGCGCGGCGGTTACTGATGCAGGGAGTACCTACGCCTGTGGCAATTGGTTTTTTGCTAGCAGCACCAACAATCAACCCCATCGTCATTTGGGCAACTTGGTCGGCATTTCGAGATCAACCAGAAATAGTAGTTTTAAGAGTGGTATTTTCCCTATCAATCGCCACAATTCTCGGTTTTGTTTTCAGTTCTCAAAAAGACTTGAGTCCCATCGTTCAACCTGCGATCGCTCGTTATCTCAAGTTTAATCCACCAGCGAAACCTGCAAGCAAAAAACGCGGCAACCGTTATCAAATAGAACAACAAGCAACTGCACCCAGTTTATTGCAATCTGGGACTTATATTTTGGGAGGAAAAGCAGGTTTTTCGACACGAATAGAGACTAACTTAATTGAGGCAAATACTCCCAATTCCAGCACTCGTAAACCGCTTGCAGATAAACTGCGTTTATTAGTAGATAACAGCATCCAAGAATTACGAGAATTGGGAGCAGTGATGATTATAGGAAGTGCGATCGCTGCTGCTATTCAAGTGCTAGCTCCCCGTGATTTAATCCTCAGTCTCGGTGCTGGCCCCATTAGCTCAATCGTAACCATGCTGATATTAGCTGTAGTAGTATCAATTTGCTCTACAGTCGATTCATTTTTTGCCTTATCTTTTGCCTCAACGTTTAGCACTGGTTCTCTGTTGGCATTTTTGGTATTCGGCCCAATGATTGACATCAAAAGTGTTGGTTTGATGTTATCGATTTTTAAACCTAGAACTATCTTTTACTTGTTTGTTATAGCAGCCCAATTGACATTTTTGTTCACCCTTTTCATCAACTTACACGTTCTTTAGAAAACTAGTCCGAAGTCCAAATCTAAACAGCAGTTTTCACTTCGATAAAGTATATCTTTCTAGCCCCTAGCCCCTAACCCCTTTTATCTCCAGAATGTATTAACTCTTGACTAATGACTAATCCAAAGCCCAAATCTATCATTCCAAATCGGTTAATTTCTTGGCTGGATGTGTTAGCAATTACAGCTTGGGGAATTTTGCTGTTGAGATATTGGTTAACTGGCAAGCTAAACTTACTAATTCACCCAAATTACTTTGGGTTGGTGATAGTTACTGGCATCATCTTAATATTTGTTGGTTGCTTGAAAGCGCAAGAACTTTGGCGAAGACGGCAGCGTGACATTGTGCCAAATACTCAGCATATTAGTTTATTTGCCCCTGGCTGGGGTAGTTGTTTGCTTTTAACCGCAGCGATTTTGGGTTTTATCATTACACCACAAGTTTTTGCCAGCGACAAGGCACTGCAACGGGGTGTGACTACTGATTTATTAGGAACTAGCCGTATTAAACCTCAAGCCTTTCGGGCTACTGTTCGTCCAGAGGAGCGATCGCTTGTAGACTGGGTACGCACACTTAACGTCTATCCAGAACCAGATTCATACACAGGACAAAAAGTCAAAGTACAGGGATTCGTCATTCATCCACCAGATTTAGGCAAAAAATATTTGTTCTTAGCGCGATTTGTTTTATCTTGCTGTGCCGCAGATGCCTACCCTGTGGGATTACCTGTCAAACTAGAAAAAAATCAAGATCGTTATTCTCCAGATACTTGGCTAGAAGTAGAAGGACAAATGATAACAGAAGAAGTGGGAGGTAAACGCCAACTCACCATTGCTGCTAACTCCCTCAAAAAAATTCCTCAACCGCAAAATCCTTATAGCTATTAGTTAGTAGTCAATGGTTAATGCCCCATGCCCAATGCCCAATGCCCAATAATCAATGACTAATAAAACACTTATCCAACCATTAGATCGTATAGCGATCGCCCTAATGCTGCTGCTAAGTCTGCTGATTGGATTTATGATCTTGCAAGGCGATGTAGTAGCGGCTCGTGTCCGGGATTTTACTTGGCAAAATCAACAAATTGGTTCAGAAGATATTTCTTTTAGCCTCAACTTTAGCCGTCCAATGGATACAAAAAGTGTAGAGGATAATTTGAAAATTGAGCCACCTTTAGCAGGTAAATTCAGTTGGGCAGGGCGGCGAATGGTTTATACATTATTAACACCAGCACCTTATGGTACAAACTATAAAATACAGTTGCAGAAAGCAAAAGATAAGTTTTCTCAACAAGAAGGCAAAAATAGGGTGATGCAGCCCTTTACAGGTACTTTCCACACACGCGATCGCGTTATTAGTTATATAGGAGCCGACCCAGAAAATCAAGGACAGTTAATTGTCTACAATTTGACTGAAGAACAAAAAAGAATACTTACCCCCAAAGACTTGGTTGTGATGGATTTTAAGCCATTTCCAGATGGGGAAAAAATCTTATTTTCGGCTCGTGCCGCTAATAACCAAGACCCGCTTTCAGCCCAGTTGTACACAGTGACAACAGGTATTCCTAGAGGATCAGAAAAACCAGTCGAATCAGCCGGAAAAGTTGATTTGATTTTAGATAATAAAAAGTACCAAAACCTGAAATTTGACTTATCTCCAGATGGTGAAACTATCGTAGTTCAGCGAGGGAGTAAAGCTAATCCCGGTGACTTTGGACTTTGGTTTATGCCAGCAGCTAACGATGAATCGGTACAGAAACCCACTCCTCAACGTCTGCAAAGTCAGCCTGGGGGAGATTTTATGATTACACCCGATAGTAAAGCTGTAGCAGTCGCCCAAGGGCAAGGAGCAGCCATATTACCACTCCAAAGCGATGCCAACAAACCTTTAGATTTTTTACCACAGTTTGGACTAGTAGAAGCTTTCTCTAAAGATGGCTCCCAAGCAGCGATGGTGAAATTTAACACCGATTACACGCGAGATTTGTTTTTGGTGACAAACCAAGGCATCCAAAAACCACTATTAAAAACCACAGGTTCAATTATCGACTGTCAATTTGATCCTGCTTCACCTACTCTTTACTGCTTGCTAACTCAGCTAGTATCAAAGGCAGAATATGTAGAACAGCCTTATTTAGTGGCAATCGACCTCAAAACTGGAGATCAGAAACCTTTACTGGTATTACCTATTGAACAGCGAAATATACAAATGAGCTTATCACCTGATGGTTTGGGCTTGTTATTTGACCAGGTAATGCCGCAAACAGATTCTACTACTTCATCTGCCAGGGTTTTGCAAACTGATGATGGAGAAGCGATCGCTAGCAGTAGCTTATGGTTAATGCCTCTATTGCCCATCGCTGACGCTGCTATAACTACAATCAGACCAGAAAAATTACCTTTAGTAGGATTTCATCCCCGTTGGTTGCCTTGATGGAGGCAGGGGAGCAAGGGAGCAGAGGGGCAGGGGAGATGGAAAAAGAACTAATTAAAAGTCATAAATACTTGAAAGTTTATCAAACTGCCTTGGATTTTTGCGATTACGTCGCTATCGCTCGTAATGACGAAATTGCGTTAGTTTTGCGTAAGTCCTACTAAATTTTAGGTAGTTTAGTGAACATGATTACTAACCCTTCACCTTGGTTAATGAAACGTTGATACTCTCTCTCTGCTGCTCCCCTGCCCCCCTGCCCCCCTGCCTCATTTTCCCCTGCGCTTTATTGTCAAATTTAGTATCAAATTAGTTTCTTCTCTCAGCCAAGTGTTTGCTAAATTATATACAGTGCTAATCTTGATCTAGCGTGTGAATTTCTGCCAGAAAGCTACTACCAAACAAGTGTTTATCAAAGTTAAGCAAAATAAAACCTTAGCTCAGCATTTGTACTGAAGCCGATACATTGGTAGCATTTAAACTCAAAAACTCCGTTATTCTCAAGGTTGACGGACTATAAGCTCATAATGTTATAACGGCATCAGTTATGGATGCAAAATAGGGAATACTAACTAATGACTAATTCTTCATGGTCAGAGAAAGTCTAACTTGGCTTCTAGATTAAACCCTAATTGAACGTATTCAGTAATGCCCAAGGTTAGCACTGCTAAATACTTTGATGTAGGCGAGTCAAGAGTGATGAATTGAAGCTGACACCTCAAACAACAGAGCTGTGATGGAATCCCCAAATTCTGCTAATTCGCTACAACCACAGCAGGCAAGCTGTCCCTTTTACTCAGTGATGCCTTCTGAAAATACGGCAATGACAAATTTGCCACTCCTAAAACCGGCAGAAGAAGCACAGCATGAGGTGCGAACTAACCAATCCCCACCAGATGCAAGCCAGAAGGACTGGGTTGCAGAGCCAGACAACGAACAGCAAATCTTGATGAATGCTGAATTTCAAAAACTGCTGGCGTTGAATGAGGAACTACGTGCTGCTAATAATGATTTATATGAGCAAGTAGAACATCTTAAAGATGACTTAGCTGAGTCAGAAAAAGCTTTACAGTGGCAAAAAAGACGTTCCAACGTCACTGAGTCAATGCTCAATCAACAAACTCAAGAACTTGCCGCTGCCCAAGAACAACTTAAATCTTTATTTCAACAGTTAGAAACTGCTGTACAAACTGCACAACGTCAAGAAATCTTTATTGAAAGTCATAAAGCACAATTACAAATTAGCCAACAACGTCTTGCCCAGCTAGAAAGAGAATGTGCGCTATTGCAAACAAACTATAGTGAACAGTCTCAGCAGGTGTTGCAATCAGAAAATGCTTGTCGGGAGCTACGTACTAGGTTAATGCGGCAACAACGCCAAACCCTGCAATTCAAAGCGGCTCTAGAAAAATGTTTGGAAACAACAGTCCCTAGCGATGAATCTTTAGACGAAACAGTAAACAATTCCCAGCACATAGCCAGCCACCAAACGAGATTCTCTAAAAAAGCTCGGTCTTTGTTTCCCAATGTACAACCAATCAGACCGTGGTCATCAGAACCAGAATCTTTAACTAATAATCAGGATCATCCTTGGACTCAGTCTTCCGCAATACCCCCAAGAAGCGATAATTCTGCTCCTCACCCTTCATCTCCTTGGAACTGGCCAATTAAAGAAGAGACATCTATCCCTTTTCAACCAGACATTTCTTCAGAGAAAGAAATTGATGATTCTTCTGCACCAGAAACAAGTTCATCTGTGGGTTCATCAAAACTAGATGAGCAGTTGGATAGTTTGATTCAAATGTTTTTCAACTCTGAGTCTGCATCGTCATCATCAACTGTTGAGGCAACTGTAGAAATCAGTCAGCCCGATACATCTGTTTGGGAAACTTTGGCAACTACTCTTGAGGAAGATGAAGAACCAGAAGTTTCATCACAAGAGCCATTGGAAGTATCAGCAGAAGAAATACATCCTTCTACAACTATCTCCACTCCTTTCGATGGGGAAGATGCTATAGTTTCATCCGCAAATTACTCACCAGTCTCATTCACCTTACCTCTAAGCAATACAACTGCTGAAGAACCAGAAAATGATCACTTAGAAACCTCACCATCAAATGATGTAGAACCGTCAAAGACTGATTTACCTCCAGAGTCTTTTGAGGATTTGACTAGTGAAATACAATCACTATCACCAGTAGTTTATCCTGAGCGTCCACCCAAGGGACGCAAGTCCTTAGCATGGGTAGAACTGCCAAATTTTCGTCCCAATAGTGAATAGTCAATTATCAAATACAGGAGGCGAGTCAATACGGTTTGGATCAGCTCTTGAAGCATGGAGAAGAGGAAGTTATTGTCTAGTATTCTTCTTTCTCTGCTCAAGAACAGCTTGCCTCAACGGTTCAGTTTGTTAACCGAACAGTATTGGGAGGCGATTTAGGGACTTGCGGTCAAATAGTGTACCAAAAGATCGGGCTTTTCTACGATAGGCTACGCCTTATACCGTTTCACTTTAAAGTTGATACATTTGGGCAAGCAGGGGAAGCAGCACTTCGGCTACTTCGGCTACGCTCAGCACAAGTACGCTCAGTGACCGGAAGCAGGGGGAGTAAGAAAAGTAATTTGTATCAATAATTTCGTGAAATGGTATTAAGCGTAGCTATGCCGCAGGCTTTACGACTACGCTCAGCCCTCGACTCTTAGCCAGTGGTTGAGCGCAGTCGAAACCCAGTATATTTGCAGAGGAAAGCTCAAATTAGCACTTAACTGACTGCTTTTGACTTTGCTTGAGCTTGGTAGTTACGCCGAAAACGCCCAAACCTAGTAAGCCAATTAAAGGAGTTGGTTCAGGAACTCCTTGAGGAACTTCTGGAGGATTACTAACCTCTATCCTAATTTTCTGTTCAACTGTATTGGCAAAATCTTCAAAGCTATTGGCTGACAAAACAAACGCATCAGTACCGCCCTTCACGTTGTTGTCATAGAAATTGAAGAGTCCAGTTCCGCCACCAATGACTAAACCGTTGATTGCATTAATACCCGATGCTAAAGCATTATCTCTTGCAGCTGCTGTATTAGCACCCACATTTTGAACACCATCACCAGACACATCCATGACTAAGCGTGTGCCATCAAAGTCATTATCGAAGAAGCGAGGTGTAGCAAAATTAATTGCAGAACCAGGAGCAGTACTACCGCTAAAGGGACGAGTGGTTGCATTAATAGCGTCAGAAAAGCTCTGTAATGACGCTACACTATCGATTAAAGTCCAACCTACAGCTTCTTGTTGCTGGTTTCTGGAGTTTGGACTAAAAAGCTAGAGAAAAGCAGTCAGCAGTAACACTGACTGCCGTAAAGTCAATGAAAGTAATCAATAAATCATTGACGTGATGATCCTGACACAACTAGAAAAATTCCGCCAAGGTATCTACGATAGTTTGGGGAAGGCCAAAGATGCAGTATTTGAATTGATGGATGCAGTATTGACAAGTCCGAGTATCCCATCATTTGTAAGCTTGTCACAAAGCCCAGTATTTCGACGGCAATGGTCGAGCATTTATGCAGCACTACATGATAGTCGTCCACCGAAAATGTTGCTGATGAAGCTACTGGTACAGGAGGTAGAGACGGATGAACAGCCATTTCTAGCAGGAGATCATAGCTTTTGGGCAAGACCAGAAGCGAAGACACTAAAAGAAAGAACTTTTCATGGGGATAGAGGGGGGAGCATAGGCATCGGACAAAGTTACAGTACGTTAGCGTGGATACCAGAGGCGGATGGGAGTTGGGCATTACCGTTGAAACATGAACGGATAACCACCTTTGAAACGCCAACGAGTAAAGCCGCATTCCAACTAAAACTTGTCACCCGTGAGTTAGGCACTAGACCACTTGCAGCTTATGACCGAGGCTACGGCAACGCCAAATTTGTCCAAGCCACGGAGGAGATTAACGCAGACCTATTGTTGCGTTTAGCATCTAACCGATGTGTATGGGGTACACCCGGTACTTATAAAGGACGAGGCGCACCATGTAAACATGGTCACAAGTTTAAGCTCAATGACCCCCAAACTTGGCCAGAGGCAACTGAAACTCTGGAAGTTGAAGACCCGAAAGTTGGTCGAGTGAAAGTAATGCGTTGGAGTGGATTTCATTTCCTTCAGTCCCCAAACCGGGCAATGGAAATCATTCGCGTCGAGGTACTCCAACCAGTAGGACGTAATCGGAAGTTTCAACCTTTATGGCTAGCTTGGTTGGGTCAGACAATGCCTCCATTAGAGAATCTCTGGCAAAAATACCTATGCCGCTTTGCTTTAGAGCATTGGTATCGATTTGCCAAGCAGAGGTTATATTGGACACAGCCTCAATTGAGTTCTACTCGGGCCGCAGAGCGATGGAGTGACTTGATGCCCCTGCTAACTTGGCAACTCTGGTTCGCAAGAGTTGCCTGTATTGATTCCCCCTTGCCCTGGCAATCGACTCAGGATAAACTGTCTCCAGGACGTGTAGCACAAGCCTTTCCTCTAATTTTAGCCACTATTGGCACTCCTGCTCAACCCCCGAAAACTCAAGGGTTATCACCTGGGCGTGCCCAAGGGCATCAGCCACCTCAACGTCCCCGTTATCTCACTGTCAAAAAACACGCATCTAAAAAACCTAAAACCGAAGAATCACTTAAGAACGCTAATCTAACTGCTGCTTAGTTTCTGCTTCTTTTTTAACGATTCCACTTAACTCAGCCTCTAACAAAGCTGGGTAACTTTCTTTTGCCTTCTCTTCATTCCTGCTAAATGCAGATTAGTCCAAACTCAAGTGGTTTGTGCCAGCCCAGTAAATTAAATTAGCAGCAATCTTTCCAGTATTCCCTTTGGAAATGAAATCATTAAAAAGACTAGCGTTGGCGAAAGCATCTACATAACCTTGCTTTTGCAGGTTGAACTCGGTAGTACTGATACTTCCAGATACGTCAACCAATAAAGAGAGTTCCAAATCGACAAGGGTTGCAGCTTTGGCAGTTGTGGATACAGCTAGAGCTGATACTATACCAGCTACTGCTGTGAATGTTGCCTGAAAAATGTAAGAAGTTTTCATTAATTAATTTGGTTACACTAAAAAACGTGGATTTCGACTGTGAAACTATTTATGCAGTAAATAGCTCAATAGAATATTCAGGATAAAGTTGTTCATAGGTATCAATCTCTGCAATAGCCTTTAATGACAATCTTTGCAGCGATCGCACTCAACATAAGATAAAAACTAAAAACTTTTCGTATGCTTGAGTTGTGATATGAACGAATTATTATCCTGTGTTTTTCTCAGCTTAAACAGTTAACAGATTACAGTGAAATTACTGATTTTTTGTAGTAATAGTTCGATACTTTAATCAAAAAAAATATTGTAAAACTCTCAAAATAATAGCCAAAAGCTTTAATTAGCAAGAATTTTGGACTAATTTCCAACTTAAAATTAAAACTAAACAAATAAAATTTTTATATAGTTATAACTTACGTGTTGACAAATCAGATAACAAATATTTTGAGGATTATAACAGTGTAATTGTTGGTTTTAATCAAGTTATTTGCTTGTTATTAACAATAACAGTTTTGTGATCATTTCTACTTAATCATTTTCTTAATTTATGTGGCTGAAGTCGTAGAATATTAAGTAGTAAAAATTTTCTTTGTATTGCCTTCTGCCATATCATCGAATCAACTGCGCGGCAGAATTAAAAAACTGGCGACACAAACCTTTAGTAACTAAAACTGTTGTTAACAAGTTGGCAACAGCAACCATGAAAATAATCAAAATTTCGTAAGAGATGGCATCAAGGGGTGTTACTCCTGCTAATAACTGTCCGGTGGTGATTCCTGGTAGTGCTACCATACCTATCAACATCATTTGATTGAGAGTAGGGAGTAATGCAGCTCTAATGGCATCTTTGCGGTACTGGCTAACTGCTTGCCCAGGAGTTGCGCCTAAACTTAAGTGAGTTTCTATTTCTAAAGAAAAGGTGTTAATAGTGCTTACAAGACGTTCACCAGCGATCGCTGCTGCATTCATGGCATTACCAATGATCATTCCCGCCAAAGGAATTACGTATTGCGGGTCGTACCATCGATCTGGTTGAATAATCAAGATGTTGGTGTAAAGCAATGTTAAGACAGTACTAATTAAAATTGCACCCCATACCAAAGGCAAGAGATAGGGGATTTTTTGGCTGATGCGATTTCGTGCGACAATCGCCGTTATTGTCAGCATTATTGCTAATATTGCCAAAACCGCCCAAGGATTGTCTAAAGCAAAAATGAAATCTAAAACGTATCCCAATACAAGTAGTTGTAGGATGGTTCTGCCTGTAGCGATCGCTATGCTTAACTCTAGTCCTAATTTTTCCCAAGCAGATAAACCAATAGCGATCGCCATTAGTCCTACAGCAAAAACCAAATCAACTAAGTCCAACTTGATTAAATCTGGCATGAGTTCTTTTCCTCCTGGGGTTTTGTGATCAGAACAGCATACACACCTGGAACTTTAATTCCAAGTGTTAGATCTTGGTTGATATGTCTCATCTGTTTTACCAACCAATGGTATCCTTTACCATAAAATAATTTCAGTAAAAACCCTTCTTTGATGCGTATCAGGGGCGACAGTCTTTTACAGCTTTTTGAATACTTCAATTAGCAAAAATTGACCGTCGAAGAGCATCCTTTGTATCTTCAGATAAAATTAAACTCATGATCCAAAGCATAAATTCTATTCCTGCCTTTGATATCAAGCAACAATACGCCACTATCGAAGCAGAAGTGAGTGCAACCGTGTTAGAGGTTTTATCTTCTGGGCGTTATATTGGAGGCCCTTTAGTAGAAGCTTTTGAACAACAGTTTGCCGCATATCATAATGTTACTAATTGTATAGCTTGTAACTCTGGCACTGATGCGCTTTTTTTAGCATTGCGCGCTTTGGAAATTGGCGCAGGCGATGAAGTCATCACCACACCTTTCACCTTTGTAGCTACGGCTGAGGTGATTAGTGCTGTCGGTGCAAAGCCGATTTTTGTTGATATAGACACTACTACATTTAATTTAGATTTACAGCAAGTTGCTGGGGCGATTACACCTAAAACCAAAGCTATTATCCCAGTGCATTTATTTGGCCAACCTGTGGATATGACAACATTAATGGCGATCGCTTCTTCTCACAATTTAGCTGTAGTTGAAGACTGCGCTCAATCTACAGGTGCAAGTTGGGATAATCAAAAGGTTGGCAGTATTGGCCATTTGGGTTGCTTTAGTTTTTACCCTACCAAAAATTTAGGCGGTTGTGGTGATGGTGGAGCAATTACGACTAACGATCCTGAACTGGCTGCGAAGTTGAGAGTACTGAAAGAGCATGGACAGAAAAATCGCTACTATTATGAAGAAATTGGTGTAAATAGTCGCTTGGATACTATGCAAGCGGCTATTCTGCAAATTAAGCTGCGTTATCTCGATCAATGGAATCATCAACGACAGGCGATCGCTGCTTATTATCAACAGTTTTTAACTCAACTTCCTGGCATCGTTGCACCCCAGGAATTAGCTAAAGGCGTTAGCGTGTGGAATCAATACACCATTCGCATCTCCAGCGAAGGGCGAAACGGTTCCAGCACCACATATCGAGATTCAGTACGTACTCAGTTACAAGAACGGGGGGTAAGTTCAATGGTTTACTATCCCTATCCTTTACATTTGCAACCAGTTTATCAATATTTGGGTTATCAGCCAGGGCAATTGCCAGTTGCAGAGTTAGCTTGTCATGAAGTTTTATCTTTGCCCATGTTCCCAGAACTGACCCATGAACAACAAGATCAAGTGATTTATGCACTGAAAGATTGTTTAGTTTAAGTTAGGAATTACGCAAGCAAAATTTGTCATTGCGACCAGATTGCGACGCTTTGCTCGCAATGACATTATGTAATTTATTCTGCTTGACTACTTAAATCGAGCTTTAGCTTACCAAGCACTCCAAAAAGAACAAAAAACCAAAGCTGATTTTAATATTGCTATTCAGCCTGCTCAACAAAAATATCAAAAAGATTCTCAAGACTGGCGCAATACTTTCAATCTTGCCCTATACCTTTTGACTGCTGGAGATATTGAACAAGCTGAAAGAATATATAAATATACTTTATCAGTAGGGCTTACTGCTGATATTATTCGTGAGGCTATCCGTGATATAGATATTTTTCTAACTGTTTTTCCAAATTACAAGTCAGCTATATCTATGCGCCAGTTATTACAATCTTCCTTGAAATGAATATTTAGTAATTGTTCTCAGCATTTGTACAAAACGCGCTTCAGTAAAATATTGATATTACGGAAAAATTTTATAAATATCTTTACGATGTGCGACTCGTTGACAAATTAATGTTTGTGTTTCTTTGTCAACAGTAATACCTATTCTGTAATTACCTACGCAGATCTTATATTTATTATCGTAACCCTTCATTTTTTGCAAATAGCCTAATTCAAAGGGATTTTCTGACTCTAATTCTTGAAAGACAATGGGTTCTATCCGGCTTTGAACATCTTCTGGTAAATCTGCCAGTTCTTTTAAAAACCTTTTAGTATATTCAGCTTTCTACATGCTTATTCTTCAAATGTTGGTAATATTTCCAAGCTTCATCTTTAGAGAGGCGTTCTTCATTTTCCGATTCTTTCATAATCTGTACCAAGCCATAGTTTTCTAATATTTCTTCAATTTTTTCAAAGTCAGCTATAGAAATTTGTACAGCAATAGGTTGTTGATTTTCATCCATGACGTAATTTTTGGTGATTTCTAGCATTTTTATGAAATCTGATTAATTGTTTGCAAGTTCTAATTACTATTTTGGCGCTATTATTGAAAGATTAGCTGCGATCGCCAAATTTTGATATTCCGCAATAATCTCCAGCAGCAAGCCAACGCCCATAGGGGCTAAAGGCAACGGAATCAACTGAGCCGAAATGAGTGAAGGTGAGAGTTGTGTTCACTTTTAATTTTTAATTGTTAATTCTGCCTTGCGCTAGTAGTGGTCTGGCAAGGTATATTTTCGGCAATTTTGATAGAGCCTACAATAAGCAGTATATTCAATCTCAATAAACTTATGACATCAGCATTAGTTAAACCCTCATCCTGGCTAGAGAATGGTATTCAAATTGAAAAAGTCAATAATCTGAATCTATTTAAATTGACAGACGAATTGCAAGCTAGAATGCAAAAGCTTGTAGATAAAAAAACCGCTGATTCTCTGACATCAGAAGAAGCGGTTGAGATAGAAGCTATTGGGGAATTAGTGATAATTGTTAGCTACATCAATGGGATGATTGCTTCTGAAGCGCAAAAATCTCAGGGAACCGAAAACTGGGAACGGGAAACAGACAAAAACTAATAAATAGCTTTCCAGATCCCCGACTTTTTAAAAAAGTCGGGGATCTAACTAACTATTACATCAAAATTTGACGGATTAAAATACTCATCACTTCATCTGAGTTATTGGTTGGTAGCAGTGGACTCCAATCTCTAACGTTGGCGTAGCCAATCACCTGCAAATAGTGAATTGTACTGGTAACAGCTTTGGGTGAACCAATCAGTAAATGCTTGATCGGTTCTCTGTTGGAAAATGGATTTTCAGTTGATTGATTGGGAGTGGGAGTATCTAAATTTTCACCCAAGAACTGTTCTAATTTTGACTGGGCGGAATTTTCTAATTGTGCCATGATGATAATTGTCTCTGATAAAGGGGCCAGATAAGGGCGATCGCATTCATCTTTGCGGGATTGGGCGATCGCCTTTATCATGTCTTAATGTTAAAGTATAATTTTATACTTGTCAACTATAAATAACAAAATTATTGTTAACAATTCCCAAGTTTGAACGGCAGTTAACTAATAGTAATTCGTCTTGATATTAACGGTTATCATTTTTTTAATTTGATATTTCTCAAAAAAAATTGCTAGATATAGCTAATTTTTAGCCAATCTAGCAAAACTGTAATTATTTACAGACAGTCTAATCTTGTGGTTCAATACCTGCTGCTCGCAATTGTGCAGCCAGGCGTTCAGCACGTTGCTTTTCTTGTTCAGCACGTTGACGTTCTTGTTCGACTAATTCAGAACCCCACAGTAATAGTCTGCTTTCATCCCACCAGCGCAACCAGTTTCCTGTGCGATTTTCACGCGTACCTTGCCACACCCCAAGGTAAAGATTCATTTCGGCTATCCAATAATGTTGATTGTTATTAGGAGTTTGTAAGCTATATCTACCTGTATTTTGATCTAAGCGATAAACTTCTAAATTGCCGCTAACTGGTTCAAAAATGGCGTAATTTGGTACTTGTAAGATGCACTCATAAAAAAACCATTTGCCAGGGGGATAAGTCGGTTTGCTGGAATATTCCCCACCATCTTTATCAGAAAGAAATTCTATGACAATTACGGGGATGTCTCCTTCTAATTGGGGAGTGTAACTGCGGATTACTTCTTCTCTATTGACGGTAATTTTGGGAATGTATGCCCAGTCTGGGGCTTTAACAACTGTTTTGCCGTTTAAGTTAGCGCAGATGCCGTAATTTGTTGGTGTAAGTGCATCAGATGGGAGTTTTCCAGCTAGTTCTAGGCTTTCTGTGAGGGCTGCGGCTAAGGCTGGTTGGTTGATGTTGTCCACTGGATCATCTGGCAGTTTGTAATCATCGGGTAGTTTTTCCCAAGTGATTTGATAGTCTTGGGTGAGGGCTGTCATGGCAGTTTTTCCTATAGGTGTTCTACATAAGCATCTCTCATTAAAGGAGAAGGGTTTTAAAGTTAGGTTTTATATTAGGTTTGCTTGATTAGTTATTATTCTGAGCATCTATACAAAAATATTGAAAACCTCTTTCTCCCTGCTCCCTGCCCCCGGTCACTGAGCGTAGCCGAAGTGCTGCTCCCTGCGGTCTTAATGATAAGTATTTTACCGAACATGATATTACTCCTCATCTTCATCCATCTCTAAATCGCTATCTTCTAGCGTTTGGTGTGGTATTGCTGCAATAATTGCATCTATTACTTTGGCAACTGGTAAAATCTCGATATCAAGATCGGGGAACTTTTGACCTTTAGGGACGATCGCTCGTTTAAATCCTAATTTAGCTGCTTCTTTTAACCGTAGTTCCATTTGAGAAACTGAACGTACCTGTCCGCCTAAACCCACTTCCCCGATTAAAACAGTACCTGGATCGACAATGCGATCGCGGAAACTAGCAACAATGGCAATAGCTATGCCTAAATCTACTGCCGGTTCTTCTACATTTAGCCCACCCGCAGAAGCGACGTAAGAATCTAACTTAGACATGGGAATCCCCACGCGTTTTTCTAAGACTGCTAAAATTTGCACCAAACGGTTATAGTCTATACCAGTACCCGCACGACGAGGAGACGGGTAACTCGTAGGACTAACAAGCGCTTGCAACTCCACAACAATTGGACGAGTACCTTCACAAGCAACTACAATCGCCGTACCTGGGGCTGGATCATCACGATTGCCCAAAAATAGCTCTGAAGGGTTGGCAACTTCTCGTAGTCCTTGGGATACCATTTCAAAGATACCGATTTCGTGAGTTGCGCCAAAGCGGTTTTTTACTGTTCTTAATAACCGATGAGAGGCAAAGCGATCGCCTTCAAAATACAGTACTGTATCTCAATACCTCTGCCAAATTACGAGGGTTCAACGCCCGTAGAAACGGGATGAATGCGTCCTAAAGAAGTAAGCTTGGCAAAAATCTGGTTTAATAAAATAGGCTCAGGGATTTCTGGAAGCATTTTTAAAATTTCATGGATATATCGAAAGCCACGATAATGAGCCTTAAGGTCAATAATGCCGGAGCCGGGATTAATGAGGCGAAAATCAGCGAGAAGATGATGAGATAAATTAACCATAAAAAATGCGAAATTAGCAGCGTTAGTTACCGCAGTTTGCCTCAGATTCATAAAATCTTCCAACCCCCAAAACTGCTTTGCATCACGGAAGTTAAACTCGATTTGAAAGCGGAGTTTGTAATAATCAATTATTTTTTCAAATGATAATTCCAGGTCACTGGAGAATAGAACTACATGGCTACGAACATTAGTCTTAAGATTGGTTTTGACTAAAATCACTACATTTAGAGCTTGGGCAAATTCTTTGTGAAGGAGAGTGGCTTGATAAATATCACTTTGAATCTCATCCTCAATGCTACTTTTAGATAAATATTTGTCAGGTATATTACTATAGTCTAGTTTGTCACCGTATTTACGACGAGAGCGTTTATGATAGTCAGGATTTTCATAAGGGATATATAATGCTGAATCGTGGCGCAACTTGGAAATTATGTGCAAGTTCACTTGTCGTGCCATCTGTAAAGCGTTGTTGTTACCAAAATGACCATCTACTACCAAGTATGTTAGGGGAATAAAATTAGCTACTAACTTGAATAGTGAATTAATCATCTTTTTAATTAGCAATAGTTCAGATGTGAATATCACTTCGGTTTTATTTTTGTTTTTACTCCCTTTTGGTCGTCCACGTCCACGTTTTTCTTTGGTTTTTATTTTTTCGCTTGACAACTGAATATTTGTTTTAGTATTACTCTTGATTACTTGTTCTATTTGAATCGGAAATGACTGTCTTTGCTCAACACTTACTAACGACAAGACAAAGAAAGATAGCCCTGATATAGGTTTGTTTACTAGGCTAGAGAAGAATCTATCCAACCCATAAGTCTGTTTACCCGACTTGCTGACTACAACTTCATCTCCGGCAAGCAAATATACTTCATCCTTTCGCCATAAATGTTTACGAAAAAACAGCCAAAACAATGTTGCCCAAGGTATTACTGTATGAAAAAATCTCAACATTGTCCGATAACTACCACCAATGTCTGTCCAACGAGAAATTCCCAACATGGTGGCTCGGCCGCTCATTGCTAACATGGCCATGATGATCTGGTTCATTCGGCGCATCGTCGTAGCGTTGATCTGCGGTAGCAGGCATTGTAACAGTGATAGGATGTCCAACATGGGCGAATTGTAGCTTTTGAGTTGTCGTTTGGGAAGACAACAACTCTACTACAAAGCGCCCTCTCTCTTCATACTCTTTTTTTGGCGAAGGTATTGGTATCTACTAAATGTTCTAAGACTTTCGGCCCCGCGATCGCTCCTTCTTTGGTGACATGTCCCACAATTAACATGGTGATATCTTCGTGTTTAGCTACCTTCATCAAGGCCGCCGTACATTCTCTTACTTGGGCTACAGAACCGGGCGCAGAGGTGAGTGCTGGAAAAAACACAGTTTGAATACTATCGATAACTGCCAAATTTGGTCGCAGGGATTCTATTTCCCGTAAAATTTCTTCTAAATCTGTTTCTGGCAATATATATAAATCTGCATTTATATTCTCGTCATCAGCTGTTGGGGCTTGGTCATGTTCTTCGGATGTTTCAAAATCAGCAATTTCTAATACTTCACCATCCTCATCGCTTAGTTCATCTTGAGAATGGGAAACTCCCAAACGAGAAGCGCGTAATTTAACTTGTTGTCCTGATTCTTCCCCAGTAACGTAAAGGATACGGTATCTCTGCGCTAGTTGATTTGATACTTGTAACAGTAAAGTAGATTTACCAATTCCTGGATCACCACCAATTAGCACCATCGAACCGGGAACAACCCCACCACCAAGCACCCGATCTAGTTCACCATAACCAGATTCCCAACGAGCAATTTGGCGATCGCTAATTTGATCAAATGTCAGAGAAGCTCTAGGTTTTGCCGGTTTAGCAGCAGGTTTACCATTATTTTGGTTTGCCTGCCAACCACTGACTATTCCCCGACTGGGTATATCCACTGAAGATTGGATGGAAATTTGTTCTTCTAGAGAGTTATAAGTACCACAGGCTGGACACTTACCAAACCACTGAGAAGATTCTGCTCCGCACTCATTACAAGTGAAAAAAGTTTTAGGCTTTGCCATTCTTAAATCTTAAATCTTAAATATTATTAATTAATCTTAATTTTTCCTTAAGGTTTGGTCAAAACTAAAATCCAATTAATAGTAGTAGTTACGGCTTTTTTTCAATCAATTGATGGAATGATATCTTAATATTATGGTATTAAAAATTAATCATGAGAAGTTTTAGTTAAGGAGCATTGTGAAACTTGGAAAGTCATAAAGAAAAAATCCTGGTGGTAGACGACGAAGCCAGCATTCGCCGGATTTTGGAAACGCGCCTTTCCATGATTGGCTACGATGTAGTGACGGCTGGCGACGGGGAAGAAGCTTTGGACACTTTTCGCAAAGCTGAACCTGACTTAGTGGTTTTGGATGTAATGATGCCAAAGCTAGATGGCTATGGCGTGTGTCAAGAATTACGTAAAGAGTCAGATGTCCCAATTATTATGCTAACAGCATTGGGAGACGTAGCCGATCGCATCACCGGTTTAGAATTGGGCGCTGATGACTACGTAGTTAAACCATTTTCCCCCAAAGAGTTAGAAGCGCGGATTCGCTCAGTGCTACGTCGAGTAGACAAAACTGGGGCTTCTGGGATTCCTAGCTCTGGTGTCATCCATGTGGGGAATATTAAAATTGATACGAATAAGCGACAAGTCTACAAAGGCGATGAGCGCATTCGATTGACAGGAATGGAATTTAGCTTATTAGAGTTGCTAGTCAGTCGCTCTGGAGAAGCTTTTTCTCGTTCGGAAATTTTACAAGAGGTATGGGGTTATACACCAGAACGCCATGTTGATACTCGTGTAGTAGATGTGCATATCTCTCGGTTGCGGGCAAAATTGGAAGATGATCCCAGCAACCCAGAATTAATTCTTACAGCAAGAGGTACTGGTTATTTATTTCAGCGAATTATCGAACCAGGGGAAGAGTGAAGTGAGCAGGGGAGGTAGGGGAGCAGGGAGCAGGGAGAAATAGGTAATTTTTTTATCCCCCGATCATTGAGCGTAGCCGAAGTGTGCACCCCGCACCCTGCCCCAATTCCTCTTTATCATGCCCAATGCCCAATGCCTCATGCCCCATTCCCAATAACCAATGACCAAATCTGATCCCAATTTAATTTTGCGGCGCTTACCCATTGTTGTCGGGGGGTTAGGCGCTGTACTTTTGTTGATTAATCGTTTGTTGACAACAGAACTCACTGAGTCGCAATCGCGTGGAGATGTGCTGGGTGTAATTCTAAGTGCAGTGTTGATTTTAACAGGTTTGATTTGGCAACAAGTACAGCCGCGATCGCCTGAATCTGTAGAATTAATTGGGGAACAAGGTTTTGTATTAGCAGCAGATTTGCCAGAAGCCGTGAAAACAGAATTAGCCTGGGCATCTCATTTATTGTTAACTAATACAGTGACGCGATCGCTGGTAGTTTTTTATCAAGGCAAAGTTTTGTTACGTCGCGGTATTCTGGCTACTAAATCTGAACTAGTACCAGGGTCAATTTTAAAACGGGTATTAGAAAAACACCAGCCAGTTTATTTAGTTAACCTAAATATATATCCTGGCAAAATCGAATTTGATTACTTACCAGAAAACACTCAAGGGGTAATTTGTCAACCAATTGGTAATCAGGGTGTATTAATTTTGGGGGCGAATGCTCCTCGTAGTTACACAAAACAAGATGAAAATTGGATTGCAGGTATTGCTGATAAATTAGCAGTTACTCTTCAAGAATTAGAAGTTAGAAGTTAACGATTACGAATTACGAATTACAAATTATGCAAATTATTTATTGGCTATTATTAGCTTTAATGATTGTGGGTGTAATTGGTGCTGTAGTTCCCGCCATTCCCGGTAGCAGTTTAATTTTAATTGGGATAATCATTTGGGGAATAGTTAGTAGTTCTTTTGCAGCGATTAAAATACCACTTATTGTTACAGTTATTGTTTTACTTTTGAGTATTGGCGTAGATTTTTCAGCTAGTTACTTGGGAGCAAGACAAGCAGGGGCGAGTAAATGGGGACAAATAGGTGCGATCGTTGGTTTAATAGTAGGATTTTTAGGATTATTGCCAACTTTACCTTTTGGTGGCCCGTTACTCGGAATTTTATTAGGGCCACTACTAGGAGCAATTATTGGTGAATTTATTTTCCGACGTGATTTATGGTTAGCAACTAAGGCTGGTGTGGGAATTGTGGTAGGCTCGTTGATAGGAAATTTGATTCAGGGTTTATTGGCTGTTGCAGCAGTTGTAGTTTTTGTAGTTACAACTTGGCCACAAGTATTTGGAACATAGCATTAGGAAATATCCCAATTAAAAGATGAATTAAAGCGTCAAAGTGGGAAAAAGTGTGTTCTTTTTACTGGTAGTTAGGAACTCTAACTCTGTTTTAGTGCTGTAGCATAAATCTCCTCGGCTTCGGCAGATAAAACAACCCTATACATCAGACCGAATTGTTCTCCAGTTTTTTACCCGACTCTCAGCAATATCTTTTTTACTCCTTTCAAAAGATTCAATAAATCCAGGGATATCAAGCAACTCTTGGGTAGCATCTTCACTCTCTTTATTTGCAAGATACGCTAAAAAATCAGCAACCAGTTCTAGGCGTTCAGAAGATAATTTATCTAAATATTGATTAATTTGCTGATGAACTTCTGTGTTATTCATAATTTTTCGCTAATCTTTTATTCTTAACTTTGAGAATCTTGCCTTTTTTTATCCGCTTGCTCAACACGCTGCCTAATCGCTTCTTCTGCTATGCGAATATTTTCTTCAATTGGTGTACCATCTTCAGCCACCATTGGGCCGTACCATCTCGCTTCCGAATCGGGAGGATTGCGGCGACCAAACAAGACACGAATAGCCTCATCATCATCTCGGTGTGCCAGTATATAAGCTATCAATTCTTTGTTAGTCATAGCTTCAAACTTAGGTTTCATTCAAAACCTCCAGAGTCCAGTAGGGGGTACGATAATTTCAATATTTTCGCTTGCCAAAATATACACATCTCTAGTTTGGATTTCAAAACGAAACAGGTGTATATCTTTGTAAGTGTTTGATAACATTTGGCAGACATGCACACAGGCTTGTGCTTGATCATTTGTAGGACTTATCGTCTGTTCCTCAATTGTGACATAGATAATAATAAGACCCAGATGTTCACTGCTTAGAACCCCAGATTGCGAAAAAAACAAAGTTTATTGAATATTTTGCGGATTTTGTCAGAAGTAGATTGTGGTTAAGCAATAATAATTGCATTTGCCAATAAAAATATACTTATGACCTGCTGCCTAAATCTAACTTGCCACAATCCACCCAATCCTGATGGCACAATGTTTTGCTCCAGCTGCGGTACAGGATTAGTAGTGTTGAGAAACCGCTATCGCCCGATTAAATCATTAGGTGGTGGGGGATTTGGTAAAACATATTTAGCAGAAGATATCGATAAACTAAATGAGCATTGTGTCATCAAGCAATTTGCACCGCAAGTACAAGGAACAGCATCACTTAACAAAGCCACAGAATTATTTGAGCAAGAAGCAAAGCGACTGCAACAGTTAGGAAAACATCACCAAATTCCCACACTGTTAGCGTATTTTAATGAAGATAGTCGCTTGTATTTGGTGCAAGAGTTTATCGACGGGCAGAATTTATTAGATGAATTACAACAGCAAGGTAATTTCAATGAGCAGAAAGTCAGAAAATTACTGCTGGATTTATTAGATATTCTCAAAATAGTTCATCAACAACAAGTTATTCACCGTGATATCAAGCCAGAAAATATCATTCGCCAAAGTGATGGCAAGTTAGTACTGATTGACTTTGGTGCATCCAAGCAAATGACAGCAACGGTGATGACGAAAGTAGGTACAAGCATTGGTTCTTTTGGTTATGCGCCATTAGAACAGATGCAGGGAGGTGAAGCTTACCCAGCTAGTGATTTATATAGTGTTGGTGCAACTTGCTTTCACCTGTTGAGTGGAACTCACCCTTGGGAACTTTGGCAACGACAAGGTTATGGTTGGGTTGCAAGTTGGAGACAGCATTTACAACAAAGCGTCAGTCAGGATTTAGGGCGTGTATTAGATAAATTGTTGCAAGAAGAACACCAACAGCGTTATCGTTCAGCGACCGAAGTTATACAAGCTTTAGATTCACAGCCAATACCAGTAACTGCGCCTGTTACTCCTCCAGTACAACAGACTCAACCACTTGTCTTTGGTAGTCAGAAAAAACCTATCCCTAAACAGCTTATTATTCTTCCGTTATTAATATTAATTGGTGCTGGTACAGTTTTTTATTCATTGCAAGAATCAACAAATAATAGTGTTGAAAATTATAACAGTCAAGGAACCGAAAAATACAATAATCAAGATTTTCGCGGTGCTATTGAAGATTATAACGAAGCCATCAAGATTAATCCTAATAATGCAAAAGCTTACTTCAACCGGGGTAATGCTCACTATGATTTAGGAGAAAAGCAAGAAGCAATAGAAAACTATAACCAAGCTATCAAACTTAATCCTAAATATGCGGAAGCTTACTATCAGCAAGGGCTTCTAGAACAAGATAACCAGAAAGCTATAGAGAACTTCCGTCAAGCCGCAGAACTATTTGTTGCCCAAGGAAATCAAGGTGATGCCAAACGTAGTCAAGGACAAGTGCGTTCTTTATTAAAAGATTACCAAGGAGCGATCGCTTCTCATACTGAAGCGATTAATTTCAACTCTAGCGATTTCAAAGCTTACCTTAACCGGGGTGTAGCTCGTAGTAATTTAGGAGATCATCAAGCCGCAATTGAAGATTACAACCAAGCCATTAAAATTAATTCTAACTTTGCATTAGCTTACAACAATCGGGGTGCTGCTCGTAGTGATTTAAGAGAAAACCAAGAAGCAATTGAAGATTACAACCAAGCCATTAAACTTAATCCTAACTTGGCATTGGCTTATTATGGCAGGGGTAATGTTCGCTCCAATATAGGAGAAAAGCAAGCAGCGATTGAAGATTACACCCAAGCCATCAAAATTGATCCTAACTATGCAAATGCTTTCTATAGCAGAGGTGTTGTTCGCTCCAATATAGGAGAAAAGCAAGCAGCAATTGAAGACTACACCCAAGCCATCAAAATTGATCCTAACTATGCAAATGCTTACTATGGCAGAGGTGTTGTTCGCTCCGATTTAGGAGAAAAGCAAGCAGCAATTGAAGACTATACTCAAGCCATCAAAATTGATCCTAACTATGCAGATGCTTACTATGGTAGAGGTAATACTCGCTCCAATATAGGAGAAAAGCAAGCAGCAATTGAAGACTATACTCAAGCCATCAAAATTAATCCCAACTATACAAATGCTTACTACAATCGGGGTATTGTTCACTATGATTTAGGAGAAAAGCAAGCAGCAATTGAAGACTACACCCAAGCCATCAAAATTGATCCTAACTATACAGATGCTTACATCAACCGAGGCGTATCTCGCTATAATTTGGGAGAAAAGCAAGCTGCAATTGAAGATTATACTCAAGCCATTAAAATTAATCCCAGCTATGCACTAGCTTACAAAAACCGGGGTAATGCTCGCTATAATTTAGGAAATAAGCAAACTGCAATTGAAGATTTACAAAAGTCAGCCGATTTGTATAAGCAACAAGGAAAAGAAAAGGACTATCAAAATGTTCTAACCCGCATTAAAACACTTGAACTGACAATAGTACCCTAATTATCCACTGCTAGAAATTTTATTAAGACCATTACTAGTAGATTGCGGCGTAAATTTTTTACTACCTCATTTCCTCAAATTCTTACTAAATCTCTTCTTCACTCCTCTTGTCACCCGTTAAGCACAAAGACAGAATAACACTTTAAGGCTGAAATACACTACTTGTTCCATAAGGATAAAAAACTTGATTATTCTCAAAAGATAGAGTAGGTAATGGAGAAAAGCTCAGATTTTTGGTTAAATAAAATCCTATATATTCCCAAATATCTATATCACTACCACCAGCCAGAGGATCAGTAAAATTTTTAATAATTAGAAAGCTAAAAGTGAAAGCTATGAATGAAAATAATAGTATTTGTAACACTAAAAACTTGGAAATTAAACGCATATTTATGTTTTTAATTAGTTGATTTAGGTTGATTAAAATTTTAATAAATCAGACTGTAAAGGGTTACTCTATATCTACATGATTATTAAAAATTACTCGTTGTAAACAACCAATATTTGCCAGCTTAGTATTTTATCATTCTATATGTCAATGTTGTAAAATATCTATTGAATGAATAATGGAACGTGTTTTAAAAAGTGGATTGGGTTGGCGGATTGGCTGGAATCCGAATGCACAAGAATTTAAAGGTTTAGTAGGTACAGATGATTGGGCAGTTGAGTTAACCGCAGCCGAGTTAAATGAATTTTGTCGTCTCTTAACACAGCTAGCAGACACGATGAAACAACTCACAGCTGAATTAATGGCTGAAGAGAAAATTGCCTGTGAAGCTGAAAGCAATTTATTATGGATGGAAGTAGAAGGCTATCCTCATATTTACAGTCTGCGCTTGATAATTAATACAGGGCGCTGTGTAGAAGGCAAATGGGATGCTGATGCCGTGCCGGGTTTATTGCAAGCAGCTGAGATGCTTAAGGTTTTTTAAAGTTGCCTATTGATTATCTTAGAGATTTGCAATATAATCGAAATTCTGACCGGGGCGTAGCGCAGCTTGGTAGCGCGCCACTTTGGGGTAGTGGAGGTCGTGGGTTCGAATCCCGCCGCTCCGATTGACAAAAGACCCTACCTGCTAGTCTTTAACAAAAGATTGGCAGGTTTTTTAGTTTCTGTAGCTTTGGGACGAAGATACAATAATTAAATTTCAAATTAGTCAACACAGATCAATGATCAATTCTTTAAGGCGCAACTCACAACTTAAAATTGTGGTTAGATATGGAGTTTTAGCAGCGATCGCACTTATCACTCTGTTTCCTTTATTATGGCTTGTCAGTACAGCCTTAAAATCTCCTACAGAAAATATCTTGCAGTCGCCACCACAGCTATTGCCTAGTCAACCGACACTAGAAAATTTCTCTCGTGTGTGGCAATCTCTGCCTTTTGGACAATACTTGTATAACAGTACTCTAGTAGCAGTGCTGACCGTAGGCTTAAATCTCATATTTTGTGCTTTAGCTGCCTATCCACTGGCAAGATTATCATTTCCGGGAAGAGACTGGATTTTTATTGCGATCGTCTCTACAATTATGATTCCCTTTCAGATTGTGATGATTCCTCTGTTCGTTTTGACAGTCCAACTAGGCTTAGTCAACACTTATTGGGGAATAATTTTTCCTAGTTTAGCTTCTGCCTTTGGTATTTTTCTGTTGCGACAAGCATTTATAGGTGTCCCCAAAGAAATAGAAGAAGCTGCTCGTATGGACGGCAGCTCAGAGTTAGGCTTATGGTGGCATATTATGTTACCAGCTATTCGACCAGCACTTGTCACCCTAGCTATTTTCGTCTTCATCGGTTCTTGGAGTGACTTTCTTTGGCCATTAATTGTCATCCAAGATGAAAATTTGTATACACTTCCCTTGGGTGTAGCAAAGTTAGCGGGTACATTTTCTTTAGACTGGCGGTTAGTAGCGGCTGGCTCAATAATTTCTATAGCTCCAGTACTGTTATTGTTTTTATTTTTACAGCGTTATATCGTACCCACAGAAACTGGTAGTGGCGTTAAAGGTTGAACTATATTTAACAAGCGCCACTTTTTTTGAATACTACCCAGATAGTTTTTAAAATTAAACTCAGGTCATAGGCTACCGACCATTTACGCTGATATTTTAGATCCATGCTGACGATGGTTTCAAAGTCTTCGATGCTAGAACGACCGTTAGCTTGCCATTCTCCAGTCATACCTGGTTTGACGCGCAATCTCTGCCAATGATGTGGTTCATAATGTATGACTTCATCAGGAGTAGGTGGACGAGTACCAACTAAACTCATATCTCCAACTAGAACATTCCAAAACTGAGGTAATTCATCTAAACTAGTGCATCGCAAAAATCTACCCACAGGAGTAATGCGAGGATCGTTAGCAGCTTTAAAGATGTGACCTTTGGCTTGATTTTTGACTAAATGTTTAAGTTTATCAGCACCAACCACCATCGAACGAAACTTCCAAATGCGGAAAGGCCGTCCATTCAAACCACAACGAACTTGGGAATAAAATATCGGCCCTGGATTGTTAGCAATTGTAGCAACTGCTACAGGAATTGCTACCAAGGATGTAATTGTCAGACCAATAATTGCTCCTAAAATGTCGATTGCTCGTTTTGTAATACTTGTAGTTGAGGGATGTAAAGGTTGTTGTGAGCAATTAACTGAATCAAGATGGGTAAAAATAGCTAAATTATTCACAGCACAATCTCTTTTATTAGAGGTAGAAGTAGGTATGGACATAAGTTGAGTTGAATATTTATTGATTTCCTGGTTAGTACTGAGTTTTTATTAAGTATTCATACAAACAAAATTTTAACCAGTAAAAAAACGGAAAGTTCAAAGTTTACATAATCTTTGTGGTTAAACTCAGTATTTTAAATTTTGCGTGTTTTTTCTCAAATAGAAATACAACAGCTGATCAGGAATTACGCAATTTGATGTCAAAGTAGGGGTAATTAGTGAATTATCGCTACGGAATAATGTGATATGTCAAAGAACAGATAACAGTATTATGCCGGAGGCGATCGCAACTTGAATTATTGACAATGCGTTACGCTGCGCGACAAGACAACGGTAATATTGGGAAGGAGAATCCACACCAAAATTTGCCTTTCCCACATTAAAATTTTTGATATTAGAGCTGACTTACCTTTAGTAAGAGTTTCAGCCTTATTCTGATGTAAATTCGCTGTAAGATAGCAATTAAATATACTTTAGACAATTAACCTTAAATAAAATAATCATCGCCCAGCCAAGACCTATGACAATTAAACAAATTGAGAAACTTAAAACTCCTAAATTTATCCAACAAATCGAGTCAACTCTAAAACCATTGGAGTTTTTGGAGCGTTGTGCCAAAAATTATGGAGAGCTGTTTTTTACTAATTCCTTTGGCAGTCTAGAAACTTTAGTTGTCAGTCATCCCCAGGATCTTCAAAAGTTATTTAACCCCACAAACAAAATTCTTAATGCTCCAGGTGCTGCTAATGAAATTTTCAAACCTCAACTTGGAGAAAACTCATTGATTGTACAAGATGGAGAACGTCATCAAAAACAGCGAAAGTTAATCATGCCTCCTTTTCATGGGGAACAGATGGTCAATTATGGGCAACAAATTTGTGAGATTACCCAACAAGTAATACAACACCTCAACCCAGGTGAAACCTTTATTGCTCGTCATCTCAGTGAAGAGATTACCATGACGATTATCTTAAAAGTAGTCTTTGGTATTGATGAAGGATTAAAATTTGAAAAACTGAAAAATTTAATGACAACTTGGCTGGGTTTGACTAGTTCACCACTCAGCGCCAGTATTTTATTACTTCCGTCTTTACAGAAAGATTTAGGTGTTTGGAGTCCTTGGGGAAAATATCTCCGTTTGCGACAACAGATTGATCAAATATTGATGACGGAAATATTGGAGCGTCGCCAACAAGTGCAATCGAGTCGTTTTGATATTCTGAGTTTGCTGATAGAAGCCAGATATGAAAATGGAGAGACTATGAGTAATGACGAATTAAGAGATAACCTTTTAACTTTACTCAATGCTGGTCACGAAACCACTGCTACGGCGATCGCTTGGGCTTTGTACTGGATTCACCAACAACCAAAAGTCTATCAGAAATTGTTGCATGAGTTACAAAATTTAAATACTCCCGACCCGATCAAAATTGCCCAACTTCCTTATCTGACAGCAATTTGTCAAGAAACTTTGCGGATTTATCCTGTAGTTCTTTTCACTTTTCCAAGAATTACTCTACGCTCTGTTAATTTAAGAGGATATGAAGTTGCTTCTGGGACATACGTGACACCTTGTATTTACCTAACTCATCGTCGAGAAGATTTATATCCCCAACCAGACAAATTTCAACCAGAAAGGTTTATTAATCGTAAATACTCATCTTATGAATTTTGGCCTTTTGGAGGAGGTTCTCGGCAATGTCTGGGTCAAACATTTGCTTTGTTTGAAATGAAATTAATTCTGGCGACGATTCTCTTAAATCATCAGTTGAAATTAGAGGAAAAAGTCCCTGTGACTCCAGCACGTCGAGGTTTTTTAATGGCTCCTCAAGGTGGAGTAAAAATGAGTCTTGTGAGTTGAGTGGTTTAATTTACAAGGTGAATTTCATTAATGAATTTACCGCAGTCGTTGGTTTCGACTACTTCGACTACGCTCAGTACAAGTTCGCTTAACCAACGAAAGAGTCGAGAGTTGAGCAAAGTCAAAACTCGTCAGCATTGGTGTTTTCTTCGCTAGAAATCATCCAAGACTGCGCCTAAAGATTAATGAGTAACAGAGGCAAAATTCACTGTGTATGGTTCCTCTAGTGACTGCTGAATACTAGCTTTAATAGCATTCAGATAGCGATGCAAAGCCAACATCTGTAGTAAATTAGGACGATAAGTGAGATTTCCTTGTTTTTCAAACAATGGTGCTGCTGCGATCGCTTGGTAGTCAGAATTTTCATGAGATTTCTGGGTCAGCCAAGTAGTATCCGAACTTGCAGGTATTAAACCAGGAGGTAATTCACCTTCTAAGAAAGCTAACAGGCGTTGTTGACAGATACTAGTATTAATGCCACGACCCTCGAACAACTGAAGAACTTCACCGAAAGATAAGGTTCTGTCTGGCAAAAGCCGCAGCAATTCGGTAAACAGAAAATAGTCAGTATACTGTTGTCTGGATTCTTCTAAAACCTGAGGATGTAGAGGTAGCATAGCGAGACCGTAGGCAACCCGACTACAATTAGGAGCGCCATTATCACCTAGATATAAATCCTGAATAATTTTAGCGTTAGGAAGTTTTTGCCGCAGCCAACTGTTGACAACTCCCAAGGAAGCCACCCCACCAGTCAAAATAGCTTGATTGATTGCTTCTGTAGGAATGCCACGAGCTACCAACAACTTGTTAAGTTCTCGGTTCAAGCGACGCACAAAGGGAATAAATACTTGACTTTCCAAGTCTCGCCGCTGGAATATCCACCGTTGATCAGCCAGTTCAAGGGTAAAAGATTCTTGGTGCTGCAAAATTAGCTTCAAAGCTAGAGCTGCATCTAGTACAGCTTGTCCTAGTAAGGAACTTTCTAGACGCTGCTGGAGGCGAATCCGAGCGTCAATATCTGGTTCTCCGACTCTGGGTAAATCTAATTCTTCTAAACCCAGACTCTGCCAATACATTTGGTCTATACCAGGAAAGGCAGTTTGCCATTGCCAAGGATTACTCATTGTTTTGTCATTTCCCTGGCTGGTAAAACGTGATTGTCGATACTTGGGTGGAACCAGTAACTGGCAAATTATATCTTGCTCAATGCCTTTACTAGCGTATGCAAAACCGTGTAGCATGAAGTCTTGGTGTGCTAATGGCAGCAGATTTTCTGGCAAATCGACTAGCGCCATTTCGGTTGCACTTGCTCCAATATTAATGGCAAGGGTGTTACCAACCTGGGGGTGATCGCTAGTTTTGGCTGGACGTAAACCTTGGCGATCGCTTAGTTGGACTGTTTCGCCATTTTCACCATCAAGTGCGCCCAGTAGACTGGCGATCGCTTCTTCTATAAAAAATACTTGTTGGGGATGTTGAACGAGTTTGCTAGTTAGTAAAGCTTCCCGCACATTGAAGCGATATTGTTCTGACCAGTTAGATGGACAAGTGCAGATAATACCAGCAATATTACTAATAATACTGTGGAAAGTTGGGGCATTAAAACCAACAGCCGTAGCAGTTAAACCCTGAGTGGTGCTATGGCGATCTGATTTGAGAGTTAATAATAATTTTGAGAGCGATCGCACTACCCAAATTAAAGGCCCTGCCGAAAATTCATTAAATTGCAATACAGGTTCCCATCTTTGTTGCCTACTCTTGTAGGGAATAGCTATCTGTAAATATGGCTTTAATTGCGCTGAATAGAGATTTTTTTGAGGAGCGATCGCTGATTCGGAACTAGTAAGATTTTCAGCTACTTGATCTTGTGCGCTTTCAGTCTCTCCATGAGGCACAGAAGCAGTAGGTAAATAAACCTCAGCTGGTAAACGAAATGATTGTTGAAATGAAGTAGTTCCTACTTGGTTTTCTGCTGACCAATAAATAGGATAAACAACACAACTAGAGCGATTCAACAAAGCCGCAGAAATTCCAGTTGTACCTAAATCAATTCCTAAATACCATACTGAGTCAAGAACACCGATTGCAATTTCTGAATTATTTGGAGAGTTGGAATTTGCAACTATAGACTGATCTGACTCAGAATTTGTAACTTCATTTTTTTTTTCAACTGTAGGGCTAAAGTCTAAATCAGCTTCTGTTTGAGGCAAAGATATAGGCGTAATCTTTTGCACTTCTGCATGAGGAAAAGCAACATCAGGTGTATTTTCTGTGGTTTGTTGCGGTTGGTTACTGTCTTCAACCCAACTTTCGGCACTATCCCAAACATTCATTGCCGGATTTAACTGTTCATCAAAATTTGCCAAATCTTGATGCAATTGCTGCAATTGCTGTTCGTCTAAAGAAATATCCTGTACGTTGGCAGGTTGGTTGATTTCTGGTGAGAGTAAATTCTCTTGGGGTGAAGCTGGAATGTAGTTATCTAAAAACTCTTCTTGCTGTTCATCTTCATTAATTACTACTTCTAAATTTTGAGTAACAGTTTGCTCTATTGGTGTTTCTGTCGGTAACTGCTCTTCAATATCAGCGAAGAGGTCACTTAAGTCACTTAAGGTTGTAATTGTGTCAATTCTTCTAGGCTGAATACTGTCCGCATCTAAAACTTCTTCTTCTAGTGAGATTGACAAATCCGTAGGTTTAGCTAAGTCAGTATCTTCATCAAAAAACAATGCTTGCCATGATTCTAGTGATAAGTCTATAGATTGCGTTGCATCATTTAGCGTTTCTGGCAGATTAGTTTGGCTTTGCTCCAAAAAACTTGGGTCTGATTTGTCGAGCCAAGGATCTGGCAATCCTGAGGTAGAATCTTCAGGGGAAGTAGGCGCGGTGTCAGGGATACTCGATGGTGATTCCTGATTACTGGGAACTGTAGGTGTAGTATCTGCAATATCCGACGGCGATAAATCTGTTGTTTCTGGGTTGACTTCAACACTAGGTTTATTAAAGCTACTATTGCCAAACAAACTAGCGTAAAGTTGATCTACTTCATCTGCATCACCCATTAACGTCGCATTATCTGACTGCAAACCCAATGGTTTAGCCTCATCTACACCCAACTCCAAAAGCATTGCATCTATATCTTCTGCTTCTGGATCAATAGCCGATACAGCCTCTGGTTCTATAAATTCTAAAGGCTGACTTTCGATCTCTGGTTCTATAAATTCTAAAGGCTGACTTTCGATCTCAGCATTTGTATAATCTGACTGTATTGTTTCTGAAGCAATAGTATTAAGTGATGGCAGCGGTTTATTTTCTTTACCTAGAGAAGTCGCAGATTGCGGCTGCAAATACTGTGTCAAATTGTTGAGGAAAATCTCCATCAACTGTTCGCCTTGCACTCCCGTACTGTGCATTCTAGCTAGAGATTGAGACAAAGACTCGTGATAAGTATTAATGTTGCGTTGTAAGGCATCAAATACAACATTTACAGTGCCATCTAGTGATAATAAGCGTTGATCTAAATCTCTAGCCAGTTGGGTTAACCTTTCGGTTTGATCTGAGGATTCTAAGAATGGCGTAGTTGTAGGAGGTGTTAGCTCTATGTTTTCGTCTTGATAGTTGGTTTGCAAAGAACTAGCAGAATTTACCAAATTCTCGGCCAGCTGCGGCGTTAAATTTGGGATGAGGCGAGTCATGAGTACTTGTAAAAACTCGGAGATCATCTGCTCTTGATTTTCCCACTGCTGGCTTAAAGAGTAGTGGTGCAGTCGCTTTTGTTCTAGCTGTCTAATTTCTTGTACAAGAGTAGCTCGCTCTTGCAACATCGCTGTCAATTCTGCTTGCAGAGGCTGTATAAGTGCCGAAAATTCGTTTTTTAACTGTTGGGATATAAAATTATTTTGTTCTTGGTCTGGTTGATTTTGTCCTGTTGAAGATTGGTCAACAAATTTTGCCAACAAAGGCGATCGCAGCGGTTGTTCTGTAGACTTGTTTAGGCGATCGTTTTCTTCTATCTGCACTAGGAAGTTGCGAACTCGCTCTAAAACCTCTTTTGGCTCTGGTGTCTGATTAGACAAAAGCCTAGGTAAGCGTTTACCACTGCTAGTCAGCAAGTTATCAATATCTGCAATCAGTTTTTTAATTTCATCTTCGCGGGAAGTCACTTTGAATTACCTTAGCTAGAACTGTACGTCAACTGGGATGGGAATTACTTAGCAATTACTGAAAGTACCGAGGTGAGAAACTGTTCTTGAGACTCCAATGACTAGGAATCGTAGCGATCGCGCTCAGCGCTTGTCTGAGAAAATTAGCTTGACAGCTAATTGAAGTCTAAGGATACAAAAGGTATTCCGAAGTTGTCAGCAGTTGTCAGCACAAGGTAGTTTACAAGGCGCTGTGCCCTCTCACCATACAGGCGATGTTACAGCCTCTCGGCTTCATATTATAAAAAACATAGAAAAATGCAACACCTAAGTAGATAGTTTGGGTTAGACGAACTCTTGACCACAGATACCAGATTTACAAGACAAATATCCTCCACTTTGCACCCACACGAGCAATCAATGTAACTAACGAGTGACTAAATGGCAAGATGGCATTTTTTTACTTGATTCTCGATTGCTGTAATTTTAAGTTAGCAAAAATTAACTTTATTCAGTATTATTGATGTTGGTTCTCAGTGTTTTTCAGTATTTATTAAGTAAATGGACAAAAATCTTTACAGCTATTGCAAAGTAGATAAAGCTCATCTCACCCTTGGAAGAGGCGGTATTTGGTGTTAGTGGTCAGTTGTTTTTGCTACTCATCACACTTCGGCTAGTGGTAGTTGAATCTCGACTTCGCTCGATTACCGCGCAGTCGAAACTCAACTGCCGCGCACTTGTACTGAAGCTATAAACTACTGTGTATAAAAGAATTTACTTAGTTTTGAAGCATAGGTGAAGATTATTGATCAACAACGCTCTTGTCATTTTCTGGTTTTACATGGTTTGTGCAGTACTGAGATGGTTTAGGCTGAAGGTAGGGCTTTTGTCTGTTGTGTATGTAGCCGCTGGAATAAAGATGCCGTAATGGAAGACTCGATCAATCCCTGGATATTCTCAACTCCCTTTTTTCAAGGGTTGCCAGAAGTTGCTGTGGAAATAGCCCTCACCCATCTTGTTACCCGCACACACCCAGCTAATCAAGTAATTTTGCTAGAAAATGACTGGGGCGGCTCAGTTTATTTTATCCTCGAAGGATGGGTAAAAATTCGTACTTACAATTTAGAAGGGAAAGAAGTAACACTAAATATTATTGGCAATGGGGAATTATTTGGTGAAATGGCGGCGCTAGATGAAGTACCTCGATCAACGGATGTGATTACCCTGACTCCTACAATTATTGGCAGTATACCATCTCAAGATTTTGTTAAGTTACTTTACACAGAGCCATTAGCAGGAGTCCGGTTGTCACAGCTAATGGCTAGACGCTTGCGACAAGTAAATCGGCGACTGCGCTTGCGGGAATCTGATAGTCAGTCACGGGTAGCAGACACCTTGTTATTTTTGGCAGATGGACAAGGCAAACAGAGACAGACAGGAACCGAAATTCCTAATTTACCTCATCGAGAGTTGAGTAGTTTAAGCGGACTAGCGCGGGAAACTGTTACAAGAGTATTGACAAGATTAGAAAAAAAAGGGTTGATTAAACGGGATCAAGACTCTATTTGTATTCCTGATTTGTTAGCACTGGAAAGAACGATCATTTAACAACTTCTCTAAGATGAGCATTTTAGATTCTTCACCAGACGAGCCAGAATCAGATCCATCGCCTGAATCTCCCAGCCCTCTCAATGGATGGTTAGATCAACACGAGCAATTAAAGCCACCTCAATTGAAAGTTGATGCGCCCTTGAGGATGGTGGAAACAGCGTTTTTAGCTAGTACTGCTAGCCTAATTTGGTTCATTAATTTTTATTTTCCCTTAGGGCCAATTTTACGGATATTTTTTCCTGTGCCGATCGCTTTAGTTTATCTGCGTTGGGGCAAACGTGCAGCCTGGATGTCAGCACTTACCTCTGGGTTATTACTATCGGTACTAATGGGGCCAATTCGCAGTTTACTATTTGTTATGCCCTACGCTTTTATGGGAGTACTTTTGGGAGCAACGTGGTATCGGCGTGTACCCTGGATTGCTTCTATCATTTTAGGTACATTATTGGGTACTTTGGGAGTCTTTTTTAGGCTGTGGTTGTTATCTGTTTTATCAGGTGAGGATCTGTGGATTTATTTAATTAATCAGGTAACAGAACTAACTGAGTGGATCTTTTTAAAGCTGCAACTATTAGCTATTCCTAATGTATTTTTGATTCAATTAGGGGCGATCGCTTTAATTATATTCAATAACTTGATTTATTTATTTATAGTCCATTTAGCAGCATGGCTGTTGTTAGATCGGCTGGGAAATCCTATCCCCCGTCCGCCGCGTTGGGTGCAAGTCTTGATGGATTATGAGTGACTTGATTCATGTTTACACCCAAATAGAACAGGGTAAGGCATGGACTGCTAAATATCGCGGTTGTTTGCCGATTTTTGCTTGTGTTTTAGGTTTTACAGAAACAGGATTAATTCCAGGAATTTCGGCAGCAGGTAGCACTCCCGCAGATCGCCAATATACTGCTTGTGCTGATGCTGAGTTTTTATATTCTGGCCCAGAACACCAGCCCCAATATTCTCTACCACCGTTAGCCGATGGAGCGTCACCTGTGCTGATTTCTCGCGCTGTAGTTGAGGCGCTGAAAATTCCTGTGTATTTGTTTAATGCTGGCTTACCTCAGTTCCCTGCTATACCAATCATTGATTTGGGGGGGGCGATCGCTCAGTGTGTAAGCAAAGGCGAAGCTATGGAATTGGCGATCGTCCATCACCTATTTCAGCAAGGATTACTTTGGGGTGAGCGTCTGGCGGCTGAAACTCCCCAAAGATATCTCATTTTAAGTGAGTGCGTTGTTGGAGGAACCACAACTGCTTTAGCGGTTTTAACAGGCTTAGGAATCAATGCTGTGGGAAAAGTTAACAGTAGTCATCCTGTTTGTAACCATGAGCAAAAATGGGCAGTAGTGCAAGCAGGACTAAAACGAGCATTTTCCCACAGAAAACTGATAATTGACCCTTTAGAACTCGTAGCGGCAGTAGGCGATCCCATGCAAGTGGTAGTAGCTGGGATGGCGATCGCTGCTAGTCGTAGTTGTGGTGTTTTATTGGGGGGTGGTACACAAATGCTGGCAGTTTATGCTTTGATTTGGGCGATCGCTCAAGCTTATAATTTATTTTGGCAACCTCACGAAGTAGTCGTGGGTACAACCCGTTGGGTAGCAGAAGATCCAACTGGTAGTACTATTGAGTTAGCCACCAATTTAAATCAAAAAAATCCTCCCCTACTGGTGACTCAGTTGAATTTGGCTAATTCTCGTTACCCCCAACTTCAAGCTTATGAACGAGGCTTTGTCAAAGAAGGTGTCGGCGCTGGTGCAGCTTGTATTGCCGCCCATCTTTACCAAGATTGGCAGCAAAATCAGCTTTTGGCAGCTATTGAAGACCAATTTCAGCGCCTGAGCCGATTCAATAGTCAATAATAAAAAGACCGGACTCATAGAGCTAACGGCAAATTCTGGGAATATTGACTACTGAATAGTTAATGAATTTTAGTGGATTCTATCTCTAAGTAATTGTTCTTCTAAAGCCGCAATGCGGTTATATGCGGCTGTTAACTGGGCGGTCAGTCGTTGTATTTGAATTTCGGGTGTTAAAATTTTGTCTTTGTCTTGAGGATTCATATCTAGATAAATACTATCTGTCAATACATCCTTGTGTTCCATTTCTGGATTTAAATTGGTTTTTCCTTTTAATTGGTAGTGTTTACCATCGCTATGTTCTAAATTATGATCTTTTGCTTGAGAGTTTGCTAAAGAACACTCTGAAAAAGTTTGAGCAACTTTAATGTCAAGCTGCTCAATTATCTGGCAGAGAGCATCTAGTTTATGGCTCAAAGTCAGAATCTGCTTTTGTAATGGCTCCATTTAATACTCTTATACGTAAATTTTCTCTATGTTATTCAATTTAGTGACAATCTTAACATTACTTATGAATTATTTAATTTTTTCAAATATTTCTGTCAGGATGCGATCGCTAAGTAGGGCTTGCTGAGGCGACAGCTATTGAAAAAATTATAACCGCCGAAAGCTACGATGGAGAAGTATCAGTAACTTAGGGCGGTTATTAAATATGCAATCGTTTTAGAAAACAGAAGAAAATAACTCAAATAAGGTGGACACTATTTGCAATCATCATCTTTAGCATTGAGCATCTTTAAAATTCCAATAGGCAGGCATATCTGGCTGTACGTTCAAAAACCTCCAAAAATCAAATAAACTTTAAGATCAAAACACTTTCACAAAGATGCAGCAATGAGATAGAGATTGCGAGGACACTAGAGCAGGAGGTACAGGCTCTAATTTCAAGGCTTTAGGTTTAATGAAGCTTTAACCTTCTTGTACCTTGTCCTTAATGTAGCATTCTCTTTTTTAAACTGATTCCTGTGTTTACTAAACTTGACTAGCATTAATTTGTCGCAACAATTCGGAAATTTTTCTTAAGAATTGTCTTAATTGGTACGCACTTCTACAGCGTATTTCACGTAAATAAAAGGGAACAGGGAACGGGCAACAGGCAACAGAAAAGCCAAGCCGCTCACAAGGGGAAGCCAGTCTCGTGGGCGGGTTTCCCGACTTGAGAGAACTGGTGAGGCAGTCGCTCAGAGGGGGTTTCCCCCATGAGGAACTGCCGTTAGCGTAGCGGTAGCGAGCTTGCGAGTGTCACCCGAAGGGCGTTGGAGTTTTACCTGACCCAAATGCAAGGATTTTTTCGCCCACTAAGACAGAAGTTGCTCCCCAAGAGGAGCAACTTCGGGGCTACTTGGCGCGCAGCCCCTCGTAGAGAAGGGGCTTAATTAAAATTTCAGAAATTGTTACTGAGCAGAGCCTCCTGTACTACTATCGTCAGTGGTAGAAGAACCACTATTAGATGTACCATTGGACTGGTCTGTACCTTGGGGCGAAGTGGTTGTAGAGGTATCACTGTTTGCGCCTGGACTAGAAGTGTTACTATCTGGACTACTTGAACTTGGTATTCTTCCAGGAATTGTCTGAGTTGCAGCAGGCGGTGTTTCTGTCCTAGGCTGTTGGGGTGGAACAGTAATATTAATATCTGGTGAAGAAGATGTAGCTGGAGGCGAAACCTGCTGTTGTGGAACTGGAACAGGTACTTCTCTAGTTCTTTCAATGATTGTAGTTTGTGGTTGAGGAGACGCGCTGGGGGCAGGACTACTATTACTGGGTACAGGAACCAAAACTGGTGTGGTGTTATCAACAGCTTCGTTGTTGCGTTGGTTGACATACCAAATAGCACCTGCAACTAAACTAACCAAAGAAGTCAGGATAATACCTAACAGTAGACCCCGTGAAGCATTGTTATTATCACGCTCAGCTAAATTAGCTTGCTGGTAATTACGCTCACTGTTGCGGCCATTTACGTAACCATTCTGGTAAGAGTTGGGATTAACAGTGCTGTTTTTGACTGTTTCAGTTGTTCGCGTTACATGAGCGCGGGTATTACCGTCTCTATCTGTATAAGTTTCTTGCTTGATCTCTCTATTTTCTTGATTATTAGGAATAGTCATAACTTTTGATTTCACTCCTCAATTTAATTTTTGAAAAATACAAAAGGTTTTAATTGGTTGAAAACGTTTTATGTATCTAAAGTTTTATTTGTTAGTTAACTTTAGATATGCTCAAGAATAACCTCTTTCATTAATCATCTGTATCTATCGTCAGGATGGATTATTAAATCCATCAAAAGAATGATTGTTGAAGCTTGTTTTTTAGCTTATTGGGTTAAGAGATAACTGATTGACAGGTTTTTAATATGGATTTTTGTCTCAGTAATTTCAATTATCAAGATTCATCCGAATAAATACTTATTTTATGAAGATTAGGCTAATTTTGGTTGAAGTAAATGTTAGTAATTCATGAAGCAAAAGTGAATTAACTGTATACGGTAGTGCATTAAAAGTAAGCTATAACGTACTTTAATTGAGATTTGTCGATAAATCAAAAATTTGCATATTACCGCCAACGCCGATTTAGCCGCAATAAATTTTTAATTTTTTGACATAACTTTTCTACAAGATATCTAGACTTTGATGAATATCTTTTTCTTGAATATCGTGATGTGGAAGCAGTTGTTTGAATGTTAAAACCTCCTTCTAGTTCTGCGGCTTTATTTAAATCTGAAGCGGCTCGATATTCATATCCTAGTTGAGAGCAAACTAACCCACGGTATTTATATGCTTCAATATAATGAGGGTTCAAACTAATCGCTTTTGTAAAGTCTGCGATCGCTTCTGAATATTTACCTTGAGTTGCATTCTCTACTCCCCAGTTATAAAAAGTTTCCGCATCCCAACGATTGACAGAGATTTTGATGGGATTTTTTGGATTTGTTGGTGAAGACTGATTTTCAGTAGATGCAGGTTGGGATGCAGATGGAAGTTCAGATTTGAGCGTATTGTAAGCTGCGTTGATTTTTTTGATTTTTGACTCAGCTTCTTGTTTTTGCTTTTGGTCAAAAAAGCGATCAGGATGCCAAGTTTTAACTAGCTGACGATAGGCCTGCTTGATCTGTGCCTGGGATGCACCAGGTGTTAACCCTAGAATTTCATAAGCATGATTGATGTCAAGGCGATCGCGCATACTGGAAATAGGCAACTATGTAAATCCATGTTAACTATTCCTGTACTTCCTCTTGGGTCAAACCAAACGCCTCATAGCGGCTACCACTGGGATGGTAGTAGCCGCCGCTTTTTTGAAGGTTGGTATTATCGCGTAACTTTACCTGATATTAGGCAAACCTTCGCCTTTATGTATTCCATTGAAGATCCCATTGGCGATAAACCCTATAGCGGTGGTGCAGCTCAAGTTCTCGGCCCTAATGATGAATATCTGTGTCGTACCTTTCCTGATGTGAAAAAATTTTGGGGTACTCAAGATGTTCTCGGTTTGGGTCATTGGGGTCAAACCAACCTCAATAGTCAAGCACTGTACCTATTACCACCAGAGTTTGAGCGTCATATTCAAGAAGGCTATCAAGCTACAGCGACCTTAAATCAGGGGATAATTTGCGATCGCGCTACTAATAATTATTGCCGTTGGTTATATGAAATTCAACCTGTATACTTTTGGGGAGACCAAAACAACATTCAGCAATCAACCGCTGGCTGGCTGTCATTTTTGCAAATTTTTGAGCCTGGATGGCAAATTTTGATGGCTCACGGCTTAGCTACTGGTTGGATTGATTGGAATGGCAAAATTTATGAATTTATTAATGCCCCAGCATATAGTGAGAAAAATTGGGGTGGTGCTTTTCCTCAAAAATGGTTTTGGCTTAACTGTAATAGCTTTGATAGCGAACCAGATTTAGCATTAACTGCTGGTGGTGGACGGCGCGGCGTGTTGTGGTGGATGGAATCGGTAGCCATGATTGGCTTGCATTATCAAGGCAAATTTTATGAATTTGTTCCCTGGAACTCAACAGTCAAGTGGAATATTCAGCCTTGGGGTAGATGGCAAATGCAAGCACGTTCTTTAGAGTATGAAATTGAGTTAACAGGAACTACACATCTACCTGGAACACCTCTGCGTGCGCCGACGGCAAATGGTCTTTTATTTTGTTGTCGGGATACCATGCAAGGACAGCTAGATTTAGAGCTAAGAAAAATTAGTGGTAAGAAATCTCAAACAATCCTCAAAGCCCAAAGTTCTCTTTGTGGACTAGAAATAGGTGGCGATTCTTGGGATGATTCTTGGCAATCTAACTAAAACTACTGCTATTATTATATTGCTTCGTAGTTGGGGCTGTAGCTCAGCTGGATAGAGCGAGCGCCTCCTAAGCGCTAGGTCGTGCGTTCAAGTCGCACCAGTCCCGTCTTCAAAACATAACATTAAAAATTAGTCAGGATTTTTGAGGAATTATCTGAATTTAATATAGGATAATCCATCAGAGCAGAGCTGATAACATTAATGCGCGATTACACTTGCATTAACAAAAAATCCGAATTAACACTTGGGTAAATTTGACAAAAATCTGCTACCCTACAATAGTTGTTTATATTTTTTCAGAGAAAATTTTGTCATAGCGATGAAGTCGTAGAGCCTTGAAAAATAATCTATTGTTTACAGGTAAATCATTTCGGTTTATGGTTCTTGCCTTACCGCTGTTAATGTGGTTAGGAGCAAAAGAAATACAAAACGAGTACAAGCAACCGCAAGCAGTAGTAGTGTTAGGCGGTTCAACAAAAAATCTAGAACGAGAAAGGTTTACAGCCCAGTTTGCCCGACAGCATCCAAATTTACCAATTTGGATTTCTGGTGGTAGTCCACCTAGATCTACTCAAAAGGTGTTCACTAAAGCTGGTATTGATTCCAAGCGTTTACATCTGGATTATGAAGCTGTAGATACTGTTACAAATTTTACTACTTTAGTGGATGATTTGCAAGTTCGCGGTATTAAGAGTGTTTATTTGATTACTTCAGATTTCCACATGCGGAGAGCTTGTGTCATTGGTGAGATAGTTTTAGGTAGTCGGGGTATTAGATTTCAATCGGTAGCAGTTCCTTCAGCAACTCGGTCTGAACCTGTAGAAAAGTCTGTCCGTGATGGTGCTAGGGCTTTACTTTGGGTAGCTACTGGTTATACTGGTGCAAATGAAGGTAAAAATAGGCACTAAATTGAAATAAAGAAATACCACCTCAAGTGAGTCAAAATAGTTTTGAGAATTTGTGATAAAAACTTGAGTCCTTTTCTTCTCAGCAATAAAGTTCTGACTATGAACTTATTTATGTTTTTATCTTTTACCCATCTTGTTTTGCTATTTCTTGTATCAAAACATAAGGCTGTAAGATAAGAGTATGAAATCGTTTACTATCTTCGTTTAACCCGCTGAGGGCATCGCCATTCCATTCTCCTATCTGTACTTCTGAAGGTTTGGCAATTAATTGTTGATCAATCCACTGTTGCACTAAGGCAATATTATCACTAGCGATCGCTACTCCTACATCTAGCAAATCCAAATTCCGCCCTACTACAATTACTGCATCCCTTTGTACATGAGGAATTAACCAATCCCATTCTGCCTCATCAAGGATTTCTGTTAATTCTGCTCTTAAATCTGACATAACTCCCCGTTTTTTTTGTTATCTACGACTAAATTTTACTAAACCTCTGCTTTCATCTCGTCAATTTCAAACAAAGATACAAGTACTCCAGCAATAGGAATAGAGATAAAAACACCCAGCAAACCTGCGACTTTAGCACCTATTAACAAAGCAAAAAATACTACTACAGGATTCAGATTAAGCGCATCTTGCATAACTCGTGGTGCAATTAAGTTGTCTTGTATTTGTTGAAGTACAATACAAGCTGCTAACACTTTTAATGCCAGCCAGACATTTTGAGATAACACTACTAAAGTGATTGTACTAACTCCTAATGTCGCTCCTATGCCTGGAATTATATCTAGTATGCCAACGATTAAAGACAATATTAAAGCAAAAGGTACTTTTAATAAAAAGAAAACTAAGAAAGTCGAAGTTGTTAAAAATAAGGTAAGTAACAATTGACCACGGAAAAAACCTAAAAAACTACGTCTAAGTATACGAGTAAATCTAGCGCGGCGCTGCGTTGGCACTATTTGGAGGATGAAGCCCCAAAGTTTTTCTCCATCCAATAACATAAAAAACGCCACAACTGAAATTAAAATAAACGTAACAAAGTTAGTCAAAAATTGTTGCAAAATAGCTAAACCAGTCACTAAAGAAGATATAGCCTGATTTCGCAATTGTTCTTCAATTACACTTAAGTCTATCTGAAGATTACGTTTTTGAAAAATTTGTTCTAATTGCTCTAATAAAGGTGCTAAAGAGCTTAAAAAAGTAGATATACTATCAATTAATTGTTGTCCTTGAGACAAAACTCCTAAACCCACAGTAATAATTAGGCTCCCGATAATGATGACGCTAGTCAAAAAAACCACAATTACTGCTATGCTTCGGGGCAAAAAACGCCGCAACCACTGTACAGGATAACTGAGTAAAAAAGCCAAAATTGTGGCAAATGTAAAAATAACTATGACCGTTTCAAAGTAAGCCAAAAGCTGAACAATAGCCCAGCCAGAAGCAACTAATAGTAAAAAGCGGACTAGTGCCAAATTATTCAACCGATTCCAAATATTCTTGGCTTTGAAGCCGCTCATATTACATTTCAAAAAGGTAGATAAGTACTATGTGATTTTTAGGCACAAAGTTTTACTGAATTGCTAAAGTAAGTTGATCTTCAACTTTATAGAAGGCAAGTGGCGATCGCTACCCCCCTAAAGCATATTTCCTTATCGCCCTAAGTCGTGCATATCATTAATTACTGTTGTACATTTTTGTGTTACCGCTTCCAGTTCCTCTTTATTTGTCGAACTAGGAGTAGTAATCACATTGCCAATTCTGATAGTAAGAGGAACTGCACGGGGTATTGCCGAACCTTTTGCTAAAATTTTCTCAGTTCCCCATACACTCACTGGTAACAAAGGTGCTTGTGCCTTAGCTGCCAACAATGCTGCGCCTCTTTTAGGGTCTGTAACTCTACCATCTGGGGTACGAGTACCTTGTAAGAAAACACCTACAGCCCAACCATTATGGAGATATTCTAGAGCTGAACGAATGGCAGTGCGATCGGCGCTTCCCCTACTGACTGGGTAAGCGCCATATAGTTTAATTGCTTGTGCTAAAACTGGGATTTCAAATAACTCTTCTTTGGCCATGTATGCCACTGGCCGCCCTACACAATTAGAGACAATCGGTGGGTCAAAGTAACTAGCATGATTACTCACTACTACTAGTGGTTGAGATTGGGGTACATTTTCCACCCCATAAATCTTTCCCCGGAAGTAAGCATGAAGCGTAGGGCTGACAACCGACCATTTAAAGGCGTGGTAAAGTGCCAGACTAATAAACGGTTCGCGGTTTCTACTCACAGAAAATAATTTAATAAAACTGAATTTAGCATAAGCGATCGCCAGCACTTTTAATCAAATAAGCTCTCTACTGTATATGAATCAAAAGAAGCCTCAATGAGGCTCCTTTTTCAAAAACTGGGAATGAAGTTTTACCTACTTCACAGTTACTTTACCACCAGCTTCTTCGATGCGTTTCTTCGCATCTTCAGCGGCATCCTTGGGAAGAGCTTCTTTAACTGACTTGGGTGCAGCTTCCACCAAATCTTTTGCTTCTTTGAGACCTAAACCAGTGATTTCCCGGACAATCTTCAGTACAGCAATCTTTTTATCAGCAGGAACTGATTCTAAAATCACATCAAATTCGGTCTTTTCTTCTACTGGTTCAGCAGCCGCAGCACCGCCACCACCAGGAGCCATCATCATCATGCCACCAGCAGGTGCAGCAGCACTCACGCCAAAAGCTTCTTCAATTTGTTTAACTAATTCAGATGCTTCCAACAAAGACAAAGTTTTCAATTGTTCTAAAATTTGATCGGTTGCAGCAGACATTGATATAACTCCTGTAATGTGATTTTTTTTGTCAATTTATGGTCAGTTTCACTTCAAGATAAAATCTTGGCTTGGCAAATTTATTCAGCAACAGTTTCAGTAGCACTTTCAGCACTACCATCTTGTTCTTTGTCAGCCTTAGCCTGTAAGGCACGAGCCAGCGAACCGGGAACTTCGTTGATACCCACAGCAATCTTCGTAGCCAAAGCATTGATAGCTCCGGCAATTTGAGCGATGAGCTGTTCCTTGGATGGCAAATCTCCTAGAGCTTTGACATCTGTTTCTTTGAGCAGTCGGCCTTCCATAACGCCGCCGCGAAGTTCTGTCTTCTTGGTGGCTTTCTGGAAATCTTGGTAAGCCTTAATTGCAGACGAGAAATCCTCTTTAACTAACAAAAAGGCAGAAGCACCTTGCAGCAATTCCGACATCGGCTGCCATTTTTCCTCACCTTCAATAGCAATGCCCATTAAGGTGTTTTTAGTCACTTTGCAAACAGCACCACTAGGACGCAGTCGCTGCCTTAAGTCAGTGATTTGAGAAACTGTTAGCCCCTGATAGTCAATGACCAGTGCCAAAGTTGACTCATTCAAAGTTTCTTTGAGGTCAGCAACTATCTCTTTTTTACTTTCTAACGTTCTACCCATATTCGTTTCACCTCCAAGGGCAAAATCATCGATTTTCCCTACTTAATACGTTTTGTTCTGACCACCTTAAAACAACAAACCCCAGCTATTTTAGCCGGGGTTTAGCAGCAATACTCTTTACTGACTCACATTTATACCTTAAAGGTAGTAGGCAATTAGAGCGTTAACCTAGGCAGGAAATTAAGCTAATAATTAGCACCTGCTGTCTCCGGCTTTATTTATTTTGTTTTGTTAGTTGTCAGTTGTCAGTTGTCAGTTGTTTTTTATTTGCCACTGACCATTGACAACTGACTAGTGACTAAAGTTAAGCTGCTTCGGTCAGTTTCAAATCCCGTAGGGCGCTGACATCGATACTAATCGATGGTCCCATAGTGGCAGACACATATACTGTGCGCCAATAACGACCTTTAGCTCCTGAAGGACGGTTACGGTCAATTGTTTCTTGCAACGCCTTCAAGTTGATTAACAAATCTTCAGGCGAGAAGGATACTTTCCCAAACATAACATGGACAATACCAGTCCGATCAGCTCGAAATTCTAATTTACCAGCTTTAAATTCTGCGATCGCACTTGCTACGTCAAATGTTACCGTTCCACCTTTGGGCGATGGCATCAAACCACGAGGACCTAATAACTTACCGAGCTTCGCTACCTGCGGCATGACATCCGGTGTGGCAATCAACTTATCGAAATCCATCATCCCTTGTTGAATTTCGTTAATCAATTCTTCTGAACCAGCTAAATCCGCACCAGCATTGCTTGCTTCTGTAACTTTTTCACCCCTAGCGATTACCGCTACCCGGACGGCTTGTCCTGTACCTTTGGGCAGCGCTACCGTTGTCCGTAACTGTTGGTCTGTATATTTAGGATCAATCCCTAGCCGGATATGTGCTTCAGCGGCTTCGGGAAATTTGGCTGTTGCAGTCTCTTTGAGAAGGTTTAAAGCTTCTAAAGGTGCATAATCCCTGTCTTCTATTTTTTCTTGCAGCGCTTGCAAACGGCGCGATATTTTTTTTGCCATTTTTTCTCCTGGGGTAATTCCGAAGCTTGGCCTCTCCCCCGATAAATTTTTTTTGTCAGTGGTCAGTTGTCAGTTGTCAGTTGTCAGTTGTTTCTTTACAACTGAACTAATTACCAATAACTAATAACTAATCTGTGATTGTGACACCCATATTCTTAGCAGTCCCGCCCACAATTTTCATCGCCGCCTCTATGTCGTTGGCGTTGAGGTCAGGCATTTTTGTTTGGGCGATTTCTTGCAGTTGGGCTTTGGTGATTGTCCCAACTTTCTTTTTGTTGGGTTCATTTGAGCCTCTTTCGATTTTCGCTGCCTTGCGAATCAGTACTGATGCTGGTGGTGTTTTTAGTACAAATGTAAAACTCCGGTCTTCAAAAACCGAAATTTCTACAGGTATTACCATTCCAGCTTGGTCTGCTGTTTTGGCGTTGTACTCTTTGCAGAACATCATGATGTTCACACCATGTTGACCCAATGCCGGGCCTACTGGCGGTGCTGGGTTGGCTTTCCCAGCATTTAAGGCCAATTTAATGACCGCTACTATTTTCTTCGCCATCTGTGTTTAACTTTGTTTCTCAACCTGATTAAATTCTAATTCTACGGGTGTGTCCCGCCCAAAAATCGAAAGCAGGGCTTTCAGCTTACTGCGCTCTGGACTGACTTCAATCACCTCGCCTTCAAAGTCTTTAAATGGACCAGAAAGCACGATAATCTTGTCACCAGTAGCCATGTCAATTTTGACAATCGGCTCTTGTTCTGTAGTCTGTTTGAATATCCGTTCTACTTCGGAGTGACCCAAAGGTACAGGTTTAACGTGACCACGACCCCTAGCGCTACCACGTTTTTGTTCTGCTCCCACAAAGTTAATTACATGGGAAGTATTTCGCACTACTTGCCAGGAATCATCATCCATTACCATCCGTACTAGCACGTAGCCAGGAAAAACTTTTTCTTCTGTGTGCTGCCGGCTGCCATCTTTGCGGATTTTTACCGCTGGCGTATGGGGAATTTCTACCTGAACAATTTTTTCAGCGACATCAAACGTTTGGATGCGTTGTTCTAAGTTTGTCTTGACACGTTTTTCACAGCCTGAGGCTACTTGCACTGCATACCAGCGTGCTTCGTTGAGCGCTGTTTCTGCTGTTTCCTCAGACTGCAAACCTGAGTTAAGTGGTTCGTCTGTTGCGGAAGTCATCAAAACACCTGTTTTGCAGCCCAACCAAAAAATCCATCGACCAAATAGATTAAAGAAGCGGAGAGTGTCACCATGAGCAATACAGCCGCTGATTCGCTCACCAACTGCTTGCGACTAGGCCAAACTACTTTCTCCAGTTCTTCTCTAGTTCCCTGAAAGAAGTTGACAAAACTAAACCCATTTGTGGTTTCTGGCATTTCTGCTTCATTTTTTTTGGCCACAGTCGTTAATCTCCCCGTTTCTTATACAGCTATATCCTGCTTGCTAATTTGCGCTCAGGTTTACAGCTTCAAATCCATCCTACTTACCTAAAAGCAAAAAAGCTGTAAATTATTATTTAAATAATTATACCCGAAATCATTAGCACTAACTGCTATGTTAGCAGCTGTGCTATTGTTCCGGGCTGTATTTCTTGCTTTTGAGCGCGCCCTGGAGGACTTGAACCCCCGACATCAGGTTTTGGAGACCTGCGTTCTACCAACTGAACTAAGAGCGCACAAGCTGGATTGGATTCAGTTATTGCGCTGAACTTTTAGTTTAACGCAACGCGATTCTTATCTTACCCTATTTTTGTCTAGAGAACAAATCAGCGGCAAACGCCGCTTCTTGTTTCGTAGAGATTTTTCCCACACCCTGATATAACATCATAAAGAACGGTCAAACCGTTGCTTGATGCGGGTAGCTTTACCGACGCGATCGCGCAGATAATATAGCTTAGCACGCCGTACTTTACCACGACGCACGACTTTGATATTGTCAATCCGGGGAGAATGCAACAGAAAGACCCGTTCTACACCTACGCCTTGGAATACGCGGCGAACTGTAATAGTTTCATTAATGCCGCCGTTACGTTTGGCAATTACAACTCCTTCATAAGGTTGTACACGGTATTTTTCGCCTTCTTTGATTTTCACCCCGACTTTTATAGTATCACCTACATAAATTGTAGGAAGATCAGATTTTAGTTGTTCCGCTTCAATAGAACGGATAATCTCTTGAGCGCTCATGGTCTGTATGCTTTAAAAACTCACAATCATTAATCATAAATCGATCATCCTGTTTCAGTCTACTGAATTTCAAGATTGAGATTTTTACCGATACAGCAGCATAGTCAGGGAAGCTATATTGCAGAAGATTGAGATGCAAGTGTGATATTTATGAAATTTAGCGTCGTCATTACTACTTATAACCGTTTAGATTTGCTTTGCCGAGCGATTGATTCTGCACTTAACCAGACAATTCCTTGCGAGGTAGTTGTTGCTGATGACTGTTCTAGTGAAGATACTGAAACATATATCAGAAGTTTGGGTGAGTCGGTTGTCTACCACCGTAATGAGGTTAACAAAGGTCATGCAGCAACGGTCAATGCTGGAGTGCAAAAAGCCAGCGGCGACTGGATTAAATTTTTGGATGATGATGACTATTTAGATAGTAAGTGTATAGAACAAATGGCAAAAGCGATCGCACTTTGCCCTGAGGCTGTCATTTGCTCTTGTATTGCGGCTCAAGTAAATGCTGATGAAGTTGAATTAAGTCGTACCCCGCAAGTAGGGTCTGGTTTAGCTTGTTATATCCCTCAAGCAGATATTCATTATGGAATGCTCTTAGAAGTTGTGCCTTTTGGTACACCTGTACAAGTCGCCTGTCAAAGGGAAGCTTTTTGTAAAACTGGCGGTTGGGATTCCCAGCTTGATGCTAACTGTGATGATATTGATTCTTGGATTCGCATTGCTCAATTTGGTGAAGCTATTTTTATTAATCAATGCCTTGCCTACCGGACTATTTGGCCTGGTGCTTATAATCAAAAGTTTTCTTTATCTCAAAGGCTAGAGACAAATATTTTAATGAAAGAAAAAATATATGCCTTAATTGCCGAAAAACATCGCTCCCATGTTCCTGCATTTGAGGATATTAAAAATTACCTCAAACTACATTGGATTTTGGTAGCACTGAAGCAAAAAAACCTGCAAAGCTTTGTATCAATGTTAGATAAATCTTTATTTTCTCCTTTTGCTTGGCGACTTTTAGTAACTGCTATCTTTTCCCGTCAATCTCACACCTCCAACTCTCCAATTCGTAAATGTGTATTGATTGAGTCAGGACTTACGGATGGTTGACTGAATAACGTAGACACAGGCTTACCGTTTGCGGATCTACGTTACAAAAATTTACTTTGACAAAGGGTTTTAGCCTTAACTGATACAAATTTACTTATCTCCAAAAAATAGATCTTTTGCTAATTTTTAGCAAAAGATCTATACACTTTTCACGAGAATAAAAATACTTATTATTAACTTTTCTCATTAATACAGTAGGAACTTAGTTACCAGTCCCAGCGAATCTTGCTACGGGTATTGCTATTTCCCGCAGATTCTCTGAATCTTGATGTCTATCTTGATTAGCAAAATGCTTGTCCATAACTGCGGGAACTTGTGCAGCTTGAATCCGGCTATAGCGAGTTTTATCTGGCATTACTATGTTGGGGCCAGCCTTGCAGTTTTTCATGCAGCCAGTACCTTTGATATTTACTTGGTCTTCTAAACCGCGATCGCTTAGACTTGCTTCTAGTGCCTGACAAACTCCTTTAGCACCGCGTTTCATACAGTCAGACTTTTGACACACTAAAATCGTAGCTTTAGTTTTAGCTGGTTTGGTTTTGGCGTGATGATCTTCTGGGGGTTGCTGTCCTGGTGTGAGAGTCGGAACTTTCCCCATATCACTTTGCGCTGCCATTACCTGTTCAGCCTTCAGTGTCACTATGTCACTTTTTTTATCATATTTTTTTTCACCAACAACTTGTAACCAAGTGCCTGGAGGTAATCTCCAGTCAAAATTAGCTCTTAAATGTTTTGCAAGTTTTACATAGCACTCACCTTCAGAAGTTGCTAATGTCAAGCCTTTGAGTTTATAGCCATCTTTAATAACAAAATCAATAAATCTTCCTTCTAGGCGAAATTCTGAAATTTTCTGATTGTGAGATGCACTCATGTTGTTTGACCTATTTTTTACTAAAGTGAGCCTAAGACATTTAAGTGAGCTGCTTTGAACCGCCGCCAATTATTACAAGTGTTGGTCACGACTATGCCAACTATGTTCAAGAGTCCAAATTAAGTCTTGACGAGAAGCTGTAAATCGTCGCATCACACACCAAAGTTGAAAAGCTGCCGTAGGATTGCCAATTTCGACTTTCAATGGTTGGTTGGCCTCACACCAACAAGGAATATCTAGCTCTTGTAAGCGTTGATAGATTTGCCAGCGGTCTGCCCAACTAACCTCAACAACGTGCTTATTTTCTACTTCTGAACTAAACGATTTCAAAAGACTAGCCCCCAAAGTGCAACTAAATTGCAGTAACTACTATGCTTTTACTCGCCGACGTTTAGCATTCCTGGGAATACAACTTCTTTTCTAAGCATAACTTAAGTGCAAACAATTCTCAATTAGTTTAGCAAAAAAATATAAAAAATTCGTAATAATTCCCTGTTGCAAGCGAGAAAAGCAGAATAGGGGATAGGGCATCCCTTCGGGAATTAAAAATTAAAAATTAAAAATTGATTCGATTTCATTCCCCCTGCCCCTCTGCTCCTCTGCTTCCCCTGCTTCCCCTGCCTCTTCCCCTGCTCTGTTTCTGTGTTCATTTCACTAATAAGTAAAATTTGCACTTTTAAAGACAGATAATCCGAAACTTTATGATATTGAATAGTCTTGCTTTTGTTTTTAAAATGTTAAGATGTAAAGGCTAAACAGTTGGCATCCATAACTGCTAAAAAGAGGGAGAACAATGTCTGATACGCAAACTATGTTACAAAATTTTGGTCAGGTATATGACAATCCTGTTTTGCTGGATCGCAGTATAACTGCTCCGGTAACCGAAGGATTTAATGTCGTATTAGCTAGTTTTCAGGCACTTTATTTACAGTACCAAAAACATCATTTTGTAGTTGAAGGTGCAGAATTTTACTCACTGCATGAATTTTTCAACGAAAGTTATGACGAAGTTCAAGACCATGTCCATGAAATTGGTGAGCGCTTAAATGGACTGGGTGGTGTGCCAGCCGCTAGTTTCAGCAAACTAGCAGAATTAACCTGCTTTGAGCCAGAAGCCGATGGCGTATTTTCTTCTCGCAAGATGGTAGAAAATGATCTAGCGGCAGAACAAGCCATCATCAATGTGATTCGCCGCCAAGCGGCTCAGGCAGAGAGCTTAGGCGATCGCGGCACACGCTATTTGTACGAAAAAATTCTCTTAAAAACTGAAGAAAGAGCTTATCATCTGGCTCACTTCCTTGCTAAAGACAGTTTAACCTTGGGGTTTGTTCAACCTGCTCAAAACTAATAGCCTCATCATCTAGATTGGTTGACTCTAGACTGAAGAAAATGTTGGCGAACCAAGGTCTTAAAAAAATATAAAGAATGGCAGAGAAATGATACATATCTCTGCCATTTTTAATTTAAATCAATAAAACAACACAAGATATAGTTTTAATCAGGGATAGATATTAAAAATTATTGGCAATAAGCTAGCTAGGAAATTTTCTTATTCAAGTTGATTATATAAAAATAACTGTTAGAAGTAAGTGTAGAAAATAAATATTGAATTATTGCAAAAATTATTAGTTTAAATCAAAACTATTAGCAAGCAGCTAGGAAATTATTTCTTGGGAATTAACTAAAATTAGACATATACAAAAATAGAGATAATGGAAAATATGAGGTAGATCAAAGAGAGTAACTGTATAAAAACCTCCTCATCATATTTCTCTAGTGTCTGTTATCAAACCTGGAAAACTTGATAATAAATAATATGAGTGAGGGTAAAGACCCTTAAAATAATCAGGATTTGTATTCTCGTACTCCAACCCAACAACTATGCCCCGCCGTCAAGACCTCCGGAAAATACTGCTGTTAGGCTCTGGCCCAATTGTGATTGGACAAGCCTGTGAGTTTGACTACTCTGGTACTCAAGCCTGTAAAGCGTTGCGAGAAGAAGGCTATGAGGTGGTGTTAGTTAACTCTAACCCTGCCACAATTATGACTGATCCAGAAACGGCCGATCGCACCTACATTGAGCCGTTGACACCAGAAATTGTCGAAAAAGTCATCGCCAAAGAACGCCCAGATGCTTTACTACCGACAATGGGAGGACAAACTGCCCTGAATATCGCAGTCGCTCTAGCGAAAAATGGGGTATTAGAAAGGTACAATGTTGAATTAATTGGCGCTAAACTACCAGCCATCGAAAAAGCCGAAGACCGAAAACTTTTTGGTGAGGCAATGGCCAGGATTGGGGTAGCTGTGTGTCCCAGTGGTACAGCCGAATCTTTAGAAGAATCAAAAGCGATCGCCCGCCAAATTGGTACTTATCCGCTAATTATTCGCCCTGCCTTTACAATGGGTGGTAGTGGCGGTGGTATAGCCTACAACCAAGAAGAATTTGAAGAAATGGCACAGGTAGGTATAGATGCCAGCCCCGTTTCGCAAATTCTGATCGACCAGTCTCTACTCGGCTGGAAAGAATACGAGTTGGAAGTAATGCGCGATTTAGCAGATAACGTCGTGATTATCTGTTCCATCGAAAACCTTGACCCGATGGGTATTCATACTGGAGACTCAATTACCGTCGCTCCTGCTCAAACCCTCACCGATAAAGAATACCAACGGTTGCGGGATATGGCAATTAAAATCATCCGCGAGATTGGTGTAGAAACTGGTGGTTCTAATATCCAGTTTGCCATCAATCCCGTAACTGGAGATGTAGTTGTGATTGAAATGAATCCCCGTGTATCTCGTAGTTCCGCTTTGGCTTCTAAAGCTACAGGTTTCCCCATTGCCAAGATGGCGGCAAAGCTAGCTGTGGGTTATACCCTAGATGAAATTAAAAATGACATCACCAAGAAAACTCCCGCATCTTTTGAGCCGACAATTGACTATGTAGTTACCAAAATTCCTCGCTTTGCTTTTGAAAAGTTCCCAGGTTCAGACTCAGTGCTGACAACCCAAATGAAGTCAGTGGGTGAAGCAATGGCAATTGGGCGGACATTCAATGAATCCTTCCAAAAGGCGCTGCGTTCCTTAGAAACTGGACGCGCTGGTTGGGGTTGCGACCAACCAGAAAAATTACCCAGTGGCGAACAAATTCGCGCCCTTTTACGAACACCTAACCCCGATCGCATCTTTGCTGTGCGTCATGCTTTACAATTGGGACTAAGTAGCGAGGAAATCTACGAACTCACAGGTATTGACCCGTGGTTTCTAGATAAAATACAGCAACTGTTGGATGTAGAGAAATTCCTCAAGCGGACACCATTAAAGCAGTTGACAAAAGCTCAATTGTATGGAGTTAAGCGGGATGGATATAGCGATCGCCAGATTGCTTTTGCTACTAAAACAACCGAAGATCAAGTCCGCGCCTACCGCCAACAATTAGGAGTTATCCCTGTTTACAAAACTGTAGACACTTGTGCTGCTGAATTTGAAGCGTTTACTCCTTACTACTATTCTACCTACGAAGAAGAAACGGAAGTATTAGCCGCAACAAAGCCGAAGGTAATGATTTTAGGCGGTGGCCCTAACCGCATTGGCCAGGGAATTGAGTTTGACTATTGTTGTTGTCATGCTGCTTATGCTCTGAAAAAAGCAGGGTTTGAGACAATTATGGTCAACTCAAACCCAGAGACAGTCTCTACAGATTATGACACCAGCGATCGCCTTTACTTTGAGCCGTTGACAAAAGAAGATGTCCTTAACATCATCGAAGCTGAAAATCCTGTGGGTGTGATTATTCAGTTTGGCGGACAAACACCATTGAAGTTAGCTGTTCCCCTCCAACAAGTACTTAATAGCGATCAATCAACGCTCAGCACCAAAATCTGGGGTACATCACCAGATTCTATCGACATGGCAGAAAACCGGGAGCGATTTGAGCAGATTCTCAATCAGTTAAAGATTGCTCAACCGCCGAACGGTATTGCCCGGAGTTATGAAGATGCGCTGATTGTTGCTAAACGTATTGGTTATCCGGTAGTGGTGCGGCCTAGCTATGTATTAGGAGGACGGGCAATGGAAATTGTCTATTCTGATACAGAATTGGAACGCTACATGAGTTTTGCAGTGCAGGTGGAACCAGAACATCCAATTTTAATTGATAAATTTTTAGAAAATGCCATCGAAGTCGATGTCGATGCGATCGCCGATCACACAGGACAAGTAGTAATTGGCGGTATTATGGAACACATTGAACAAGCCGGGATTCATTCTGGAGATTCCGCTTGCACTTTACCCTCGATTTCTTTACCACCAGCGGTACTTAATCAAATTCGCACTTGGACAGTGCAACTAGCACAAGCACTATCAGTTGTCGGGTTGATGAATATTCAGTTTGCTGTTGTTGGCGCTCAAGGCTATTCTCCTCAAGTTTACATTCTTGAAGCTAATCCCCGCGCCTCGCGTACAGTGCCGTTTGTTTCTAAGGCTACGGGTGTGCCATTAGCAAAACTTGCATCTTTAATTATGTCTGGTCAAACTTTAGAGGAACTAGGTTTTACCCAGGAAGTCATTCCATCTCATATTGCCGTTAAAGAAGCAGTTTTACCCTTTAATAAATTCCCCGGAACTGATACTATATTGGGACCAGAGATGCGCTCTACTGGTGAGGTGATGGGGATTGATAGTGATTTTGGACGCGCCTATGCTAAAGCAGAATTAGGCGCAGGTGAGCGTTTACCTCTGCAAGGAACTGTATTTGTGTCGATGAGCGATCGCGACAAAACAGCTGCGGTTCCTGTAGTTAGGGAATTTATTGACTTAGGCTTCACCGTTATGGCTACCATTGGTACAGGCCAAGTACTCCAAGAACAAGGATTAGACGTTGAGCTAATACTGAAACTTCACGAAGGCCGTCCTCATGTCCTAGATGCCATCAAAAATCAGAAAATCCAACTTATCATCAATACACCCTCAGGCGAAGAAGCTCAGACTGATGCTAGATTAATCCGTCGTACAGCCTTAGCTTATAAAATTCCCATCATTACTACCATCGCTGGAGCCAAAGCTACTGTCGCTGCGATCCGTTCTTTACAAACTACGACTTTAGACGTAAAAGTCATCCAAGAATACTGCACGATACCTTTGTGATGCCCTGACCTTAGTGGTCTGTCAACCTAAAAATTACGGGTGGAGGCAGGCAAAAAAAGAAGGGGAAGCAGGCGCTACTATTCGGTTAAGCATTTTTAACTTGAAATTGCGTTTTGGGAAAAGGTTAAAGGCTTTTCTTTTCCTTTTTACCCTTTTCCTTTCTCCCTTAACCAAAAGGTATTGGGGAAGCAGGGGGAAAAAAGAACTAGACTTTTATCCCATCAACCTAGCAAACTTATCTTGGCAGACCACTAGAAAGCAAGGGTAATTTATTTTACTAAAGAATTGGGAAACTACGGGGAAAATTTGTAGTTGTTCCCCTTTCCTATTCCAAAATCTGCATTAAGCCATATTTACAAGAAAAATTAAGCAATTATTATAGAAGAATAATTATTGTTCTCATTGAGATATTTTAACAAATATGAGGAATTTATTTTTCTCTAGTGAAACATTTATATAAATTGGCTTCCAAATCATGGCAAAATTAGACTTCTGACAAAAGTTATTTTTACTGAAGAACAAGACGCTTTCAACCGAAAATAAATGAATAAAAAGCCTTGTTTGCAAGGAACACGGTTTTTAGACCAGGACAGTAGATAATGGAGCATCAAGAAGAATTATCAAGTGCATAGACTAGAATATATGGAAAATTCTAGGTTGTCAGGTATTCCAAATTTTCTCATAAATGTTACAATTATTAATCATGATTAAATACAAAAAATGTCAATCTTATTACCTTTTATCTAACCAAAGACACTTGTAAAAGCTAATAAAAAACTGTAACGTCTTGCAGTTAAGAGTCTAAATGTGATTAATTACGAGCCACCGAGACTCTCGGACGCACAACTTGCTAACCATCATGGGTTCCCAGTTCAACTGGGTAGCGCCCTCCAAGAGCATCTATCAATTAATGACCCTACCTAACAATCCATCATTACCAAAGAGTAGCGCCATGAAGACCGCTCAAACAGCCACAGACCTCGTGCGGACTTACCTGCGGGAGATTGGCCGTGTGCCACTCTTAACCCACGAGGAAGAAATTTTTTATGGCAAACAAGTGCAGCGTTCTAGCACGTTGCACGAAGTGAGGGAAAATCTTGCTACCCAGTTGGATCGTCAACCAACTATAGAAGAGTGGGCAACGGCGGCAAAACTAGAAACAGTAGAGTTGAACGAGGCGATCGCTGAAGGCGAAATTGCCAAGCGTAAAATGGTAGAAGCCAATTTGCGCCTAGTTGTATCTGTTGCCAAAAAATATATTAAGCGCAACGTCGATTTACTCGACTTAATCCAAGAAGGTAGTATAGGAATGCAGCGAGGTGTAGAAAAATTTGACCCCACGAAAGGTTACAGATTTTCTACTTATGCTTATTGGTGGATTCGTCAAGCCATTACGCGGGCGATCGCCGAAAAAGCTCGCACTATTCGCCTACCGATTCATATTACTGAGAAGTTAAACAAGATTAAAAAGGCACAGCGTCATTTATCTCAACGATTGGGAAGAGCGCCTTCTGCCTCTGAACTAGCTCAAGAATTAGAATTGACACCCAAGCAGGTACGCGAGTACCTAGAGAAAGCTCGATTGCCCTTGTCGTTAGATTTACGGCTGGGAGATAACTATGATACTGAACTCGGAGAAATGCTGGAAGATCCAGGAGCTTCTCCAGAAGAATTTGTCATGCAATCTTCCCTATCCTATGACTTAGAGCGTTTAATGGAAGAACTTACTCCTCAGCAGCGGCAAGTAATCACATTGCGCTTTGGATTAGCAGATGGACAAGCCCTAACTTTGGCTAGAATAGGCGAAATCTTGAATATTAGCCGTGAACGAGTCAGGCAAATTGAGCGCGAAGCTCTCACCAAACTTCGCAAATCTAAAGCTAGCATGGATGAATATTTAGCAAGTTAGTCAATGGTCAATGGTCAACAATAAATTTTTGACTATTGACCCTTTGATTGCGCTCAGGATCAAGGCTGAGTGCGGCGCTGTGCGAAGTCGAAGCTTTGGCTTTTGACTAAATAAGGCGAGAAAACACGCTGTTTTTGGTACGGTTACACCGACTCCTATGTGAGACTTAGCTTGTTACATTATTTGATAGGAACACTCCATAAGAAGCCAAGTCAAATAAAACACAGGCGTTTATTTATTATTAAAATCACAAACACTGTAGCTAGCAGTGGTAATATTAGGAGGTATAAAGTGAGTAACCCATCCAATAAAGTTTCAGAATTTTTTAATAGCGAATCAGAGACTGGGAATTTACTGTGGCAATACGTTAAATCAATGAGTCCAGATACAGTTACCCAGTTATCTAAACCCACCTCTTCCGAAGTCTTGCAAGTAATGGAGCGCAACATTATAGGACTTCTAGGAAATATGCCCTCAGAACAATTTGGCGTAACTGTAACTACAAGTCGAGAAAGTCTTGGTAGATTGCTGGCTTCTGCGATGATGAGTGGATATTTCTTGCGTAATGCTGAGCAGAGACTGAACTTTGAAACGGCTTTGCAAGGAACCGAAAATAATAGTGAAATTGATTAGCAAGTTTAAATTTTCACTAATAAAGTTTAATTCTATTTTGGACTTATGTTTTTTCTCAGTTATGGAGAAACAAACCACCAAAAGTTAGCATCATCTAGAATCCTCACAGTCTACCTTCCTTGAATCCCAAATCCCCAGCGATACGTTAGCAATATCCTCAAAAGAAATCTCAAATGCTAGCATTGTTGGGGTTTTATTATGTGTAAGTTTTAATTAAGATTAGGCGTATGCACAAGACCAAAGCAGTTGATTTCCTGCGTTTTTTTACATAAACCATGCCACCAAAGACGAGTGAAACTAGTTCTTTACCACCTCATAAAATTATTGGTGTTGGTGTAATTTGGAACGAACGGGAGCAAATTTTAATTGATCGCCGTCGTCAAGAAGGTGCAATGGGCGGTTTATGGGAATTTCCTGGTGGCAAGATCGAACCCGGTGAAACCGTTGAAGAATGTATTCAAAGGGAAATTTATGAAGAGTTAGGAATAGGGATTGAAGTCAAAGACCATCTGATTACCATCGACCATACCTATACCCACTTAAGAGTTACCCTAACGGTACATCACTGCCGTCTGCTTTCAGGTATTCCCCAACCCCTAGAATGTGATGAAATCCGCTGGGTAAGTTTGGATGACTTGGAAAAATTTACTTTTCCCCAAGCAAATAGTCAAATTATTGCAGCCTTAAAACAGGAATTAGGAGCTAGGGGCTAGAAGAAAAGTAGAGGAGTAGCACTTCGGCTTACTTCGGCTTCGCTCAGTACAAGACGCTCAGTGACCGGGGGCAGGGAGCAGGGGAAGACAGGGAGACAAGGAGACATTTGTTTCCCCAATTCTCCAATTCTCCTTGTCCCCAATTCCTTTTTCTCATGCCCCATGCCCTATTCCCAATTCAGTAACAATGTATTAACCGAATCAGGTTAAGTCCCGCAATTTTCTACAATAATCCCAGAGACTTTGATTGAGAGTGTCAGTAAGCAAATGCCTAAAACCGTTGCCGATGTGATGAGCCATAGCCCAATTGTTGTCCGGGCTGAAACTCCACTAAAGGAAGCCGTCCAAATTATTGCAGAACGACGTATCAGTGGGCTACCTGTTGTGGATGATGTCGGTAAATTGCTGGGCATTATCTCAGAAACAGATTTGATGTGGCAAGAAACTGGTGTTACGCCTCCGGCTTACATCATGTTTCTAGATAGTGTCATTTATTTACAAAATCCTGCTACTTACGAACGTGACGTGCATAAAGCACTAGGACAAACTGTTGGGGAAGTGATGAGCAAAAACCCTGTCACTATTACCCCTGACAAAACCATTAAAGAAGCAGCACAACTTATGCATGATCGCAGTATTCACCGCTTACCAGTACTTGATGGCGAGGGTCAAGTAGTTGGTATCCTCACTCGTGGCGATATTATTCGAGCGATGGCAGCCAGTTAAGATTAGTTAATGGTCAATAGTCAACGGTTAATGGTCAAACATCTGTTGACTATTAACTCTTTTTTTAGCACTTTTATAAATATTAAGGATACATAAATGAGTATTACTCCTGAATCCGTGCGGCAATTGCTCAGTTCTGAAGACTTGGGCGATCGCTTGCGGGGTGTGAATCAAGCCCGTGAACTAGAACCAGCGATCGCTTTTGAACTGATTCAAGTTGCCATTGGTGATAGTAATTCCAGAGTACGATATTCAGCAGTCAGTCTAATGGATACTCTCGGAACCCAGGATTTAGATTTATCTTTGGATATATTACGCGATCGCTTGCTCAATGATCCTGAACCTGATGTGCAAGCAGCCGCCGCAGATTGTTTGGGTGCTTTAAAGCTACATACTGCTTTTGAGGACTTAGAGCATTTATATCATACAAGCCCAGAGTGGCTGGTACAGTTTAGCATCATCGCCACATTAGGAGAGTTAGGCGATCCGCGAGGTTTTCAATTACTAAAAGAAGCGCTTTCTTCAGAAAACGAATTAGTACAAACTGCTGCTATTAGTTCCCTTGGCGATTTAGGAGACTTACAAGCCGTTCCGCTTTTAGTTCCTTACGCCACAAATTCAGATTGGCAAATCCGTTACAGAGTTGTCCAAGCCTTGACTCGTTTGGGTGGTGCAGATGCCAAATCTGTATTAGAAACCCTGGCGAACGATGAAGTAGAAGCCATATCAAATGAAGCCAAAAAATCTTTGCAGTCAGTTTAAATTTGTGTTTAGTTAACTTTTGCAGAGATCAATCAAGCCATAAAGAAGAGGCAAGGAAGATGGGGAAGGAGAGAATAATAATCCCCATGCCCCATACTTCGGCTTGCTTCGACTGCGCTCAGCAACTAACGCTCAGTATAAGTACCCTATGCCCTATGCCCCCTTCGGGTTCGCAGTCGCCTGCGGAGGGAAACCCTCCCGCAGCGCTGTCTCACCATGCCCTAAACTAATCATCAGATACCTTTAATTTTGCGGCGGCGAGAGATAGCCATTGCTGCGCCAACTATCCCTAAACCCAGCACTGTAGTTGGTTCAGGAACAGTAGCAAACAAACCACCAGAAAAAGACATATTTTTAAGCGAACCGCCGCTATTGAGAGTTGAATTGACACTATCAACTGTTGTATTGTTTGCTTGAAAAGTTAAGTTGCCTGAACCCTTAGATATTTCCCCAAGGGCACTAGTGAAGAAACCATTAAGTGCAACATTTATACTAACGTTGCTACCGCTTTGTGCGACCGAATAACTAGCAGATTGCAAAGTAAAAGTATTGATTTTATCAACTAGCGAGGCAGTATTATCTCCAGCTTGAATCACCCCAGGTATGGTCAATTGACCAAAGTCAATAAAGGGATTATCCGCAGACAAAGCAGAAAACTGGATAATATTACCTATATTGCCTGAATTGAAAGATGTAAAACTTCCTGTGGTGTGAGCAAGTCCAATAGGTGTTATTGGCTGAGGAGTGAAAGTTAGAGATGTTTTTGATAATTCAACAAGGCTAAAGCTAAAAGGACTAGTAGTTAAGCCACCAATTAACTGAAAATCGCCTTTTAATGCAGCCGCTTCGGCAGAATTAGCAAAGGTAAATGTTCCAGCAGCAGCTAAAGGAATTGCAACAGTGACTGCAAAAGCTGCATTTAAGACTTTAGATCTAAAAGTAGTCATTATCATTTAAGGCTCCTATAAATAATTACGAGACCGAGGGGATTATTGTGTTTTTCTGTATTGTTTAATTAGTTATGAACATAGAGATCAATTAGTAAGTAAACTCTAAAAAGCATTTTGTTCATAAACTAAATAGATTGGTTATATTAACCAATTTGGTAGAAGACTCTTACTGTCAGTATTCAGTAGATACCGTGTTCTTTACTTCTACAGAATTACATAGCCTTCTAGAAGTATGCAAGATCTACTGAGTGGTCTTCATCACATTTTTATGTCAATAGTAGACTTCATAAATTTTTTATTGTCTATATAGCTGGTCTTCGTATATTTTGTATTTCATCAAATTATTATAAAAAGCAACCGGAGATTAGGATATCTTCTAATCTCTAGTTAAATTAGCAAGGAATTGTAGATTAAACAAAATATTTTTTAGATATAAAGACTGGAATTATAATCAGACGACATTTGCACCTGAATATTTCAAAAATTAGCAATTTTAGCCCAAGAATAGAGTGTAACTCTGTCTCTGCTTTATTCGATTTTGGATGAAAGCGATCGCGGACATCATATTTTGACCCGAAAAAATGAAGTGTGAAGCCTTTTATCTATACTTCACACTTCATCCTAACTATGGTGTTCCTACCGCCCCAGAGTAAACTAAACCCCGTTGCAGATCGAGCGTTAAAATCGCCCCATCTCGAATTACTTCAGTTGCTGTTTTCACACCCACAATTACTGGTACACCAAGACGCAAGCCAATTACCGCGGCATGACTTGTCAAACTCTCATCTTCAGTAATAATTCCGGCAGCTTTGCGAATTGCCTCAACAAAATCAGCACTAGTGCGGGGTGCAACTAAAATATCTCCAGGATTAAAGTTACTCACTTCCATTCCAGTATGAGCTACTCTAGCGCGACCACTTACTAAACCTTGTCCTAATCCAATTCCCTGACCTAGCACCGCTGTCACCACTTCAACCTTAATCAAATCTGTTGAACCGGAAATGCCTTGGAGTGTGCCAGCAGTCATCACTACCAAATCGCCCTCAGATAACAATTGATTTTCCTGAGCGACATTAATTGCAGCTTGAAATGTTTGACCAGTAGAAGGTAGTCCTAGTACTAATAATGGCTTGACTCCCCATACCATCTGTAACTGTCGTGCCACATTTACATGAGGTGTAATTGCCAAAACTGGTGTTTGAGGACGAAACTTAGAGACATTACGAGCTGTTGCCCCAGTTTGGGTTAAGGTCATAATTGCCGCTGCTCCCAGTTGTTCGGCAATTTGACTCACAGCTTGGCTAATAGCATTGGGAATAGAACGCCTAGCATCTCTGAGTTGACGTGTTGCTGAGTGTGCTTCTTCTTGCTCAATGCGCTCGGCAATTCGTGCCATTGTGGCTACAGCTTCTACTGGATAATTGCCAACAGCAGTTTCATTAGAAAGCATCACTGCATCCGTACCATCTAAAATTGCGTTGGCGACATCCGACACTTCAGCACGAGTAGGACGGGGATTACTCACCATGCTGTCTAACATCTGGGTAGCTGTAATGATGGGAATCCCTAAACGATTTGCGGTTGCAATCAACTGTTTTTGCAGTACAGGCACATCCTCCGCTGGTAGTTCTACCCCTAAGTCGCCTCTGGCAACCATCACGCCATCACATAAAGCTAAAATTGCTTCCATTTGTTCAATAGCTTCATGTTTTTCAATTTTGGCAACCACTGGTACTTGCTTGCCTGTACTGAAAATTAGCTCTTTAATTTCGATAATATCTTGAGGATTGCGGACAAAGGAAAGTGCTACCCAATCTACACCTTGGTCTAAACCAAACATCAGATCTTCACGATCTTTGTCGGTCATGGCTTTAATCGATAGGTAAACTCCAGGAAAGTTCACGCCTTTATTATTAGATAGCTTGCCAGCTACAGTAACACGACAATGTAAATCACCTTTGTCACGGTTAATCTCCTCTACAAGCATTTCTACTCGTCCATCATCGAGGAGAATTTTTGCTCCTACGGGAACTTCTTCTGCCAAATAATCGTAGGTGACGCAACTAATATCTTGTGTTCCAATAACTGGACGATTTGTCAAGGTGAAGCGATCGCCTTTTGCCAAAATTATAGAACCATTTTCAAACCGTCCCAAACGAATTTTTGGCCCTTGCAAGTCTTGGAGAATTGCCACTGGCTGATTTAGTTCAAAAGCAGTTTGCCGAATTAAGCGAATACTACGCTGATGGTCAGCATGAGTACCGTGGGAGAAGTTTAGCCGCAGCGTCGTTGCACCTGCCTCAATAATCGCCTTGAGCATTTCGGGGCTGCTGGTGGCGGGGCCAATCGTAGCGACAATTTTTGTCCGGCGTAGATAATCTCTTAATTGCATAAGGGCTGATTCTAGGGAGCTATCTGGGAAGTCTACTAAATTAAAGATTTAGTATTCAGTCAATGCTATGTCAATGACTTAAGCAGTTACAAAAAAATGGGATTTTGAAAACTAAATTTTGGATTGGGAGTTATTTGTTTTTCCTCATCATTCTCCCTAAGAGTTGTGGGATAGAGTAGTTATCGTACACCAATCTTGGCTCCATCCTCCCTCAGAGAGATTTTGTCACATCATTTCTTTTTTACTTGGCTGACACACCCTAATCAGCAACAAAAACTTGGGTTTCGTCTGGAATCATAGCGTTATTCGTCTGCTTATAAGTAAAGATGTAGATAAATCTTGCTAGACAAAAGTTAACGAAAGTTTATTATTCCCTCATATTTATCGTATATTCTTAATATTTGATTAAAAAGGAGTTACAAATGCTCACGTTGGAGGCACAAAAATCATTAAAAGTCCCACCCAAGCAATTCTTAGCGCCTCCTGGTGATTTAAATCCAACACTGTTGCTGTTTTTAGCAGCAGTGGCAATGCTGGTGTTATCTAATTTTGGTTATTGGCTGTGGCTATGGCCACACTGGCTATGCTTTAGCATTAACACTCTAGCTTTGCATTGTTCTGGGACAGTGATTCATGATGCTTGCCATCAATCTGCCCATCGCAACCGGGTGATTAACGCAATGTTAGGTCATGGCAGCGCCCTGATATTAGCTTTTGCCTTTCCAGTCTTTACGCGGGTGCATTTACAGCACCATGCCCATGTTAACCATCCTCAAGACGACCCAGATCATTACGTTTCTACAGGTGGGCCATTATGGTTGATTGCGGTACGGTTTTTGTACCACGAAGTATTTTTCTTTCAACGGCAACTATGGCGTAAATATGAGCTATTGGAATGGTTTATTAGCCGCTTAATTGTGGGTGTGATTGTTTATATTGCAGTTCAGTATCATTTTTTGGGATACTTGCTCAATTTTTGGTTCATTCCAGCGTTCTTGGTGGGTATAGCACTGGGATTATTCTTTGATTATCTACCCCATCGTCCTTTTGTTGAACGCGATCGCTGGAAAAATGCCCGCGTTTACCCTAACCCCATCTTGAATATTTTGATTATGGGACAAAATTATCACTTAATTCATCATTTATGGCCTTCTATCCCCTGGTATAATTACCAGCCTGCATACTATGTGATGAAGCCACTTTTAGATGAAAAAGGATGTTATCAAACTTCAGGTTTATTGCAAAAAAAGGATTTTTTTGAGTTTGTTTATGATGTTTTTCTAGGAATTAGATTCCATCACAATCAACCATCTAAAAACTAGCAAAGCATACGTGACAGTATGAATAATGAGTGACAAATTATTAATGACAATAATTTATCACTGTACAATTAGAAAATGTTGATCTTTATTGTTATTTAAAATATCAAAGCTTGATTATGAAACCAGTAGAATCCCAACTAAACCAGCCGAAATCAAAACCAGGAAGTGATAACATATTGATTAAGCGCTTTAGTGCTGGGGCGGCAATTGGACTAATAATCGGTGTAATACAATGGTGCAGCTATACCTATTTTTTTAATTCGATTCCGTTAGCGAAAGGTATCATGTTCTGTATAGGACTGACAATCATCTGCGGATTGATGACGCTCAAATGGGGTTACAAAATATTAGAATCTTTGTTGCAGCTATTAGATTAATCTCTCTTCACGACTGTATCATTCATTTGCGTAAGTATCTTATTCTTCGTTTGAGAGTAGCTTAACGGAATTTCTTGAGTAGTTGAATTTGCCAATTTTCTAGGTGAGGATTGGGAGAAATGACCTGCATAGACCAATAACTCAAAAGCATCAGAAATAATCCCGATATAGTACCTACCATTAAACCAATTAGCAAAGCCGATTTACGTGGAAAAGCAGTAATCGTAGTCATGGTACTTTGTTGCTCTGATATTAATGATACTTTTTCTCTTAGAACTTCGTTAGTATCGTTTTCTGATGAAGGAAATTGAGGAACTGTCGTTACATTTACTGGTAGAGAGTTAGAAGGTAATTCTTGTTTTAGTGGGTAGAGATTTCTGGGTGGTAACAACTCCTCTGGTAGAGTAATATCATTGTTTTGATTGTCTAACTGCTGTGACGATGTCTTACTTCCTAAAACTTCCTTAGTATCTTGCCCAGGTGAAAGAAGCTGAGACCATAAAATAGTAGGGTCATTAGGGTCTAACTCTTGTCTTGGTGGGTAAAGATTAGTAAGGGGCAATAACGCCTCTAGAACTTCTTTCGCTGATTGATATCGGTTTTGAAAATGATATTGCACCATTTTATTGAGTACCGCAGCTAGACCATCGCTTACTTGGGCGCGGTCTTGCCAGATAATTTCGCCTGTATTAGCATCTTCTGGTAATTGTGTCGGGTGTAGTCCTGTTAGGGCTTGAATGCCAATTATGCCCAAAGCATAAATATCACTGCTAGGGCGTGGTTTGCCTCGTTGTTGTTCACTAGGCATATAACCGGGTGTACCAATAGCGATCGTAGTATGTTGTTCAAGAGGTAGAAAAATTGAAGTATTTCCTTGACCTCTGACCAATTCATCGCAAGGCTTGACAGCTCCAAAGTCAATCAGTACTAACCGATTATCTTGCTTTCGTCTAATAATATTATTCGGCTTAACATCTCGATGGATCAGTCCTTGAGCGTGAATGAAATTCAAGATACCCAAAACCTCTTGCAGTAGTTGAAAAACCTTACCTTCAGACCAGCAGTAACCAGCCGATAGTTCCACACTCAGGGGATATCCTTCAATGAACTCTTGCACTAAATAAAACTCAAGATTATCTTCAAAAGAATCTAAAATACGGGGCACAAGGTCATAATTGGTCAATTTTTTGAGCGCTTCTACTTCTCGCGTAAATAGCCGTCTGCGTACTTCTACCGAAATAGAGTATCTACTACTAGGTAAGAAATGTTTGACTACACGAGTGGGATAAAAAGGGAGGTCAGTGTCTTGAACCATGTATGTTTGACAAAATGCGCCTTGACCCAAAACTTGAATAATTTGGTAGCGATCCCCCAGTAACTTGCTGCTTAACATGTTACACTGTCCCTAACAACTGTATTAAGTAATTTTACTTAAAAATATTTATCTATAAAATAATCAATTTAATATTATGTTCTTTACTAAGAGAACTAATCGTAGATTTCTAGAAGCCTTAACTAAACTTCATAAAAACTTCATTTAGTACTTTGAGAAGTTTGGACATAATTAAGAAATAATTTAGTAAACCGTAAGTTTACTGTAAGTAATTTTTTCATCTTAATTATAAGACGAAATAAACCACTGGAAGATATAACAAATGGCTAACGATAGCAAAAAAAGCATACCACTGAGTCATGATGCCATGCAACTGATCAGAGGTGTAATAATTGGTAAATTAGTTACATTAGTAGTCATGGGTGGGCTGTTGTGGTTATGGTTGAAACCTCGCCTCCAAGTAGCTCAAAATACTCCTTCGCCTACTGTAAGTGTAACAAACACCTCTAACAATCGGGCAATGTCTACCTTTCAAGATGTGACAGATGTGCCTAGTGGTTATTTTAATTATGGTGGAAGTACGTCCTGGGCACCCATTAGACAACTCGTAGATTCTCAGATTCAGCTGACTCGTCCAGAGTTTCAGCTGCAATACGTGAATCCCGCTGATAGTAGCCCTGGTAATGGCTCAGGTATTCGCATGTTGCTTGACGGGAAATTAGATTTTGCTCAGTCTTCTCGCCCCCTGACAGCCGCAGAAAGAAATATAGCTCGGCAGAGAGGCTTTACTTTAGAGCAACGTCAGGTTGGTATTGATGCCATAGCAGTAGTAGTTAACCCAGCACTAAAAGTAACTGGTTTAACTGTTGAACAGTTGCAGCAGATTTATTTAGGTAAAATAACCAACTGGAAACAAGTGGGCGGGCCAGACCTTGCTATTACCCCCTTTTCTCAGCATCCAGAAAATGCAGATTTGCTATTAGTTTCTGGCAAGGAAGTTTTAGACAAGCAAATTCTTGGGTCTAATGTGCAGTATGTATACTCCACGACTGAGGCTCTGCGTCGTGTTAACCAAACTCCTGGCGGTCTTTATTATGGTTCTGCTCGTGGAGTAGTGTATCAATGTATGGTCAAGCCTCTACGTTTGGGTATTACTTCCGCACAGTTAGTTCCCCCCTACCAAGAACCTTTAGTACCTTCAAATCAGTGTCCGCAAAATCGCAATCAGCTGAATACGGAAGTAATCAAGAATGGTAGTTATCCTATCACCACTAGACTGTTTGTGATTATTAAGCAAAACCAAAGACAGGAGCAGCAAGCAGGAGAAGCTTATGCCAGACTTTTGGAGACTGACCAGGGTCAAAGGGTAATCAAGCAAGTTGGGTTTGTTGCAGAAACAAGTGAAAATTCAGTAGCTTCGTCGAGCCAAGGAAAGTAAATAAGCTACTTTTGGGTGTGGCTCTTTATCAAAAGACAAAGTACTACATTAGTTTCTGTTTTCTAACCTAAAAAGGTAAAATTAAGCGATCGCAAAAGATCAAATACAAAAACTGTCTTCTAGGTTATACAATTTGCCAGAAGGAGTTTATAAAACTTTGCTCTATTATTATATGAGATAATAATAGAGCAAAAAGTTTATGAGTTTTAAAATATTAATAATTAGTAATGATTTTTTAATAACTATCTTCAATCTTTTAATTATCTGTTTAACAGTGTTAACTGTCTTTTAAATTTAATTTTTTTGTCTTAAATGTCTTAGTTTTCTTTTAATTATTTAATTCAATTTTCGGCTGTTTTATTAACTGCTTTTATCTACATCTTGCTTTTTTTATAACTATGAAAACTTAGAAAAACAGGATAAATATCTAAAAATTCATCTACCATAATCAAAAATGAAGTTCCGCAGCTGTCCTAGTTTCTGACGCACTTGGCATTCTTGAAGATGTGCAAGTAGGACTCTGAGGATTTGTGAGAGTTTAAAATAAATGGCTTTTGTCAATGAGAATTTTTTTAAACGCACAGAGGCGCGGAGGTTTACACAGAGGTTTTATGATTCAACCTCAGGACTGACGCAAAATTATGAAAAAACGTAGACCAAAAGGCTTGCCGCAAGTTACCACATAGACGCATCAGTGGTTACTCTTACGAGAATAGCTGTGTTTGACTGTTATTCTGTCGAGCTTTTTTACACCCTTTTTGACTTTTCAAACATTCTCTTAACTGTCTTAACTGTCTACTTAAATATCTTAACTGTCTTAACTGTTATTGTATTTTTATAATTAACATGAGAATATCTAAGAGCAAAATTTAATTAATCAAAAAATGTTTTAAATCTGATTACAGTAAGTTGGAAGACGTATTATATAGCAACCCGATTTGATTAATCAATATATTTGCATAAGGAGTAAACGGAGAACACTTCGGCTACTTCGACTGCGCTCAGCACAAGTACGCTCAGTGCATCGCAGGGAACAAGAGATTTCAGGGTGTACTAAGTTTTTTCTCTAAATCAAATATGAGTCTTATAGAGTATTGTTTTTTTAATTACCTTATATGTAGTGTCTAAACTTGATTTTTCAGGCTTTAATTTGAGGTTTAATTTTTAGCGGAGAAATGAGGTCTTTAAATAATCCGTATTATCGTATTGTTGCTATTCCTGGAGAAGGAATTGGCACAGAGGTTGTAGCAGCTTCCTTAAAAGTTTTACAACAAGTAGCTAAACTAGAAGAATTTATTTTGCAGGTAGATTATGGTTGGTTAGGCGCAACAGCATTAGAAAAATTTGGTAGTGATTTTCCTCAAGCCACGGTTGAGCTATGTAATGGATCTGATGGGATTCTATTTGGTGCGGTTACTCAGGGTGGACTGCTAGAACTGCGAAAGCACTATGATTTTTTTTGCAATCTCCGTCCAATTCGGATGGTTAAAAGTTTGGTGCATAAATCAAGCCTGAAACCAGAGAAAGTACAAGGACTCGATATACTGATAATTCGTGAATTGGTCAGTGGGATATATTTTGGCCTAGCTGGACGTGCGACAGATGAAAAGGGAGCTTATGGCTACCATACTATGCTTTATTACGATGAAGAGATTCGGCGTATAGCTCGTCAAGCTTTGCAAAAAGCCCAACAACGCCGAGGATTACTCACCATCGCCCACAAAGAAAATGCCTTACCTAATTTACCTTGGACGCAGCTAGTACAAGCAGAAGCCATCAATTTTCCAGAGGTTGTTGTCGAATCAATGTTAGTGGATAACTTAGCCATGCAAATGGTGATGAATCCCCAGAGATTTGATGTAATTTTGGCAGGTAATTTATTTGGAGATATTCTCAGCGATATTGGTGGTGCTTTAGTTGGCTCTGTTGGCTTGTTAGGATCAGCTAGCTTAAATGCTGATGGATTTGGACTATACGAAGCAATTCACGGTACAGCTCCAGACATTGCTGGTAAAGGAATTGCTAATCCTCTAGGAACTTTGGGAGCTTGTGTTTTAATGCTCCAGCAGTGGGGTGAAGTAAGAGCTGCACAACGAATTATGGCAGCACAAGAGCGAGTTTTAGCCAAAGGATATCGGACAGCAGATTTGTATACCCAAGGTTCAGAAATATTGGTCAATACTGAAGAATTAATTGACCTTTTATTAGCAGAAATTGATAGCAAACAAAATTCTGAAATGGGGGTATTTCATGAGTCATTTAGATAAAGTTTTACAGTTAGGAGATGATATTAATACCGATGATATTATTCCTGCCAATCGAGCCACGGCAGACGATCCTGACTCGTTAAAATATTATGCTTTAGAACACGTGGTGGGAGTAGGAGAATTACTCAAATACAATGCGATCGCAGCTGGAGAAAATTTTGGTTGTGGCTCTAGTCGAGAAATTGCCCCCATTGCCCTCAAAGCTGCTGGTATTCAAAAGATTCAGGCAAAATCATTTGCAGAAATTTTTTATCGCAACAGCATCAATATTGGGCTACCCCTAGAAATTTTAGGAGCAAAACCAGAAAATCCGGTAGTAGATGCGATCGCCAAAGCTGGAGGACTAATCCCTTTTAATCAGATGCGTCGTCAAGGAAAAATTACCATTCCTGGGAGCGTTACATCCAAAAGACCGATGACTTTAGTCGAAAAACTCCTCGCTCAAGCCTCCGGTAATCCCTACGTCCAACCAGGAGAAGTGGTCTTTGCCAAGGTTGATTTAGCTTTATCTCATGATGCTGTAGCTGCGCCTGTAGCCAGGACATTTTATCAGCACTATGGAGCAGAGGCAAAATTATGGGATGCTCAAAGGGTGGTTTTGGTAGCAGATCACTTTATTCAAGTTAATGACATCCGTAATGACCGCAAAGCCAATCTCATGTATCAACAGATGGTTGATTTTGCCAAAGACCAAGGATGTTATTTATTTGACCTAGTTTCCCCAGGTGAAGCAGCAGGTATCTGTCATGTTTTACTCCCAGAAAAAGGATTTGTACGTCCAGGAATGATCATTGCTGGTACAGATTCCCATACTTGCACCTATGGAGCATTAGGAGCCTTTTCTACTGGGGTTGGAACTACAGATATGGCTAATATCTTTGCAATGGGGGATATATGGATTCGCGTTCCGCCAACATTAGTATTTGAGTTGTCTGGAACTTTACCACCCCATATCAGTGCTAAAGATATTATCCTGTTTATTCTGGGACAAATCAGCTGTGCTGGCGCTACTGGTAAAGTGATGGAATTTAGCGGGTCAATCCTAGAACAGCTACCCTTTGATGAACGCTTAACTTTAGCGAATATGGCTGTTGAATGTGGCGCTATCTGTGGCTTAATTGTGCCTGATGACATGATGCGGGATTACGTCAAGAGTCGCTCTAGCCAAGAATTTGCAGAAGTTATGGCCGATGCTGAAGCTGAGTACGAAAAAGTATATCAATTTGACCTCACTCATCTAGAACCACAAGTAGCCCTTCCTCCAAAACCAGATCGAGTAGTTGCGATTAGCCAATTACAAGAAACTCCGATTACTAAAGCTTTTATTGGCTCTTGTACAGGAGGCAAACTTTACGATTTAGCTGAAGCTGCGGCAGTTTTGCAAGGTCGTCAACTCGCAGATGGAGTTGACTTATTTATTGTTCCTGCTTCTGTAGAAATTCGCAAGCAAGCTGAAACATTAGGCTATCTCGATATTTTTGCTCAAGCAGGCGCAAAGATTTTGAAGACAGGTTGTGGCGCTTGTATCAATTCTGGAATTGGGGTTTTGAACAAAGAAGAAACGGGAGTTTATGCAACCAATCGCAACTTTAAAGGACGCAGTGGCGATCCTACAGGCAAAAACTATTTGGCTTCTCCAAGAACAGTGGCGATATCAGCCGTAAAAGGTAAAATTAGCCACTTTCTAGATTAAAAATGCAGATATAACCAGGAGAAAAATGTTAAAAATTTAGCTTTATTTAAGCGCGAGTGTCTTTTATTTAATTTAGTGTAGATTTTGAAATCGGTTGCTTTATCTATATCCATAAAGATGCCAATTTCATACAACTAGAAAAGTTTTAACCAACAATACAAGGACATAGGGTAATTCACATGGACGAACTCGTAAAAAAACTAGCTGGTCTAGGTCTTCCTGGCATAATTCTTGTAGTTTTGGCAGCTTCATCAGCAGGTAGCAATGCTGCTATTGTTGCTGCTCTCACAGCAGTAGGAGGCCCGTTAGGTATTATTGGCGGGATAGGTTTACTTGGTTTGGCTGGAGTGTTAGGAGATGCTATCTCTGGATTCGGGGTTGAAGCTATTTTGAAAGCTGTTTATTCAGAACGGAGCAAAAACGAATCTGTAAGAGTTCTCCTCAAAGAAATTAATGATTTACCAATTTCTGACGAGCTAAAACTCAAACTGAAAAACCATCTTAGTCCAGAACATACTACTTATGCCGAAACTGTTGAAGGGCCACGGACAGTCGAAATCGTCGAAGAATAAATAGTTTCACTGCTAGTTTTGGTGGCATTATCAAAATTACGATAAGAATAGAAAATGGCCTATGAGTCCGATTTCAACGGATTATTCTCTCAAAGGCCTTTTCTATACTATGAAAGCACTTTGCACTTGCATTTTTTTGAGCAAAAATTAAATCAATGACAGGTTGATAATTTTTACCTGTAATATGTAAAAATCATCAAATACTAAATTGGAAGTTAATATTAGTTAGTCATATACATTGGTAATTAGTATTGATTAAATAAAGCATCGATTTATATAAGAAGTTGTGGAAGAAATGGTGATTAACTCAAATCGTGCTGTCGAAAAAAATCCAGGTTTAACTGAGCAGGAATTGCATAAAATATTAGTGGAATGGAATGATACAAAGGTAGATTATCATCAAGATTTGTGCGTGCATGAATTATTTGCATCACAAGTAGAAAAAACACCAGATAATATTGCAGTCGTCTTTGATGGACAGCAAATTACTTATCAAGAGTTAAATCACCGAGCTAATCAAGTTGCTCATTATTTGCAATCTTTGGATGTTAAACCAGAAGTTCTGGTAGGGATTTGTGTAGAACGTTCCCTAGATGCGATCGCTGGCTTATTGGGGATTCTCAAGGCTGGTGGTGCATATCTTCCCTTAGATCCAACCTATCCCCAAGAACGTTTATCGTTTATGGTGGCGGATGCACAATTGCAAGTGTTATTAACTCAGCAGAAGTTTGTCACAGAGTTCTCTGCAAGCAAAGTACAGACGATTTGTCTAGATACGGATTGGGAATTAATTGATCGGCAAAGCCAAGATAATCCTAATAGCTATGTAACGGCAGAAAATTTAGCTTATGTAATTTACACATCTGGCTCTACAGGTACGCCCAAGGGAGTTGCTGTACCGCATCGAGCTGTAAATCGGCTAGTATGCAACACTAATTACGTACAATTAGCAGCAAGCGATCGCATAGCTCAAGCTTCAAATACTTCATTCGATGCATCCACATTTGAGATTTGGGGAGCGCTGCTACATGGAGCTACTTTGGTAGTAGTTCCTCAGAATGTTGTACTTTCACTCCAGCATTTTGCAGAGTACATCCGCGAACAAGGAATCAGCGTTTTATTTTTAACCACAGCCTTATTTAATCAGTTTGCTAGGGTTGTACCGCAAGCATTTCAAAGCCTGCGCTACTTGCTGTTTGGCGGCGAGGCGGTAGATCCCAAATCAGTGAAAGCAGTTCTGAGGAATGGCGCACCACAGCACTTACTGCACGTTTACGGCCCGACGGAAAATACAACATTCTCTTGTTGGTATCTAGTTAAGGATGTTGCAAAAGGAGTAACAAATATACCCATTGGTTGCCCAATATCTAATACACAAATATATCTACTAGACTCTGAACTCCAACCAGTTCCCGTTGGTACTCCTGGCGAAATCTATCTTGGCGGTGACGGCTTGGCAAAAGGTTACTTAAACCGTCCAGAGTTAACGAAGGAAAGGTTTATTAAATTGGGCATGGGGCATGGGGCATGGGGCATTGATGATTCTTGTTTGTCTCCTTGTTCCCAGTCTCTAACTTTATATAAAACGGGAGATTTAGCGCGGTATTTACCAGACGGTAATATTGAGTTTTTGGGGCGAGTTGATCATCAGGTAAAGATTCGCGGTTTTCGGATTGAATTAGGCGAAATTGAGACACTTTTGAGCCAACATCCGGATGTACAGCAGGCAGTGGTAATTGTCCGCGAAGATATTCCTGGTGACAAACGGCTAGTTGCTTATATTGTTCCTCATCAAAAATTGGCAACAAACACCATTACCTTAAAACGCTTTCTGGAAGAAAAGTTGCCGAGTTACATGGTTCCAGCTGCCTTGATGATTCTCGACTCTTTGCCCCTGACGGTTAATGGCAAAGTTGATCGTCGTAATCTCCCCGCACCTGCGCGCACGCGCCCCGATTTAGCAGAAACCTTTGTTGCACCTCGTAACCCGATTGAAGAAAAGTTAGCGGCTATCTGGACTGAGTTACTGGGACTCGATGTCATTGGAGTCAACGATAATTTTTTCCATCTGGGCGGTCATTCCCTAATTGCTACTCAAATGCTGGCGCGTGTCCGGGAAGTTTTTGCAGTTGAATTATTCTTTCCACAGATATTTACTCACCCGACGATCGCAACTCTGGCTCAACTGATTGCAAGTGAAGAACAACAACGTCAACGTCCAGTCATCCAGCAAATTCCCCATGAAGGACTCTTGCCAGTTGCCTTTTCTCAAGAGCGAATCTACTTTATCCAACAATTAGCACCAGAAAATAGCGCCTACCAATTCCAGGCGACAATGCGATTTAAAGGTCGCCTGGATGTCTCTGTATTACAACGCTCTCTTGATGAGATTGTGCGACGACATGAAATTTTCCGCACGACTTATCAAGAGGTAAATGGGAGGCTATATCAGGTAATTAACCCACACGAACCCATCAGTTTTGCTGTCATTGACCTCCAACCACTCCCCGAATCTGAACGGGAAACAGCTGCACAAAAATTGGTAGATGCAGAAGTGCAAACGCACTTGGATATGACGCAACTACCGATAATTAAGTGGGTTGTTTTCAAGTTAAACGACCAAGACTATATATTGACCCATGTTGAACATCATATAGCTCATGATGGTTGGTCTTTTAACGTCTTTTTGAGTGAGTTGGTGGAACTTTATCACGCCTTCTGTGCTGGTCAACCCTCCCCATTACCAGAACTCAGTTTGCAGTTTGCAGACTATGCTCATTGGCAGCGTGAATGGGCGAAAACCGCCGCAGCTCAAGCCCAATTAAGATATTGGCAACAAAAGTTATCAGGTATTCCGCCTTTGTTGGAATTACCCTGCGATCGCCCGCGACCCAAAGAGCAAACTTACAATGGCGATCATATCAGGATGGAGCTTCCGGTCGATTTGTGCGAATCTCTGAGAGTTTTCAGCCATCAAGAAGGTGTCACCTTATTTATGACGATGTTGGCAGCTTTTAAAGTGCTGTTGCATCGATATACTGGGCAAGACGATATTTTTGTCGGTTCTGCGGTTGCTAATCGCCGGATGCAGGAAGTTGAGAAGTTAATTGGCATGATTGTCAATAACTTGGTGTTACGCACTGATGTTTCAGGTAATCCCACAGTGCGGGAATTACTCGAACGTGTACGCCAAGTGACAATGGAAGCTTACGCCAACGAAGATGTACCATTCGATAAAGTGGTCGAAGCGATTAGACCAGTTCGCAACCTAAGCCACAATCCCCTGTTTCAGGTGATGTTCAGCTTCCATAATTCCGCCAAGCCGCATTTAAATTTCCCTGGCTTGGACATCACCTTGCAGGAACCAGCTAGTAACAAATCGGCAAAATTTGATCTTGATTTCCTAGTTATCCCCAGGTTTGAACAAAGCGTACAGCATGGCGCGAAAACAGGCGCAAAAGGAATTACCCTAGTTTTGGAATATAACAGCGACCTGTTCGATGCTGAAACCATTCAAGCGATGCTAGAGCAGTATGAACAGGTACTCATTGAGATGGTAGCTAACCCAGAACAACAAATTGCTCAAATACCTCTGGTTACTCCATCTCAACAAAAATTGCTAGGAGAATGGAATCAGACTGATAGGGAATATACCGAGAAAAACTGTATCCATAAATTGTTTGAAGCACAGGTAGAGTTAACACCGGATGCTGTAGCTGTGGAACAAGATGGGCAAAAATTGACTTACCGCGAATTGAGCGATCGCGCTAACAAAATAGCTCACTATTTGCAAAGTTTGGGAGTTAAACCAGAAACCCTGGTTGGTATCTGCGTTGAGCGTTCCCTAGAGATGATTGCTGGCTTATTGGGGATTCTCAAAGCTGGTGGTGCTTATGTTCCTCTCGATCCAGCTTATCCTCAAGAGCGCATCGCGGAGATTCTTGCAGATACTCAACTGCGCTTTTTGCTAACCCAAGATAAATTCAGTGATCAATTGCTAGTTTATAGCGGTAAAACCATTTGTTTAGATACGGATTGGCGATTAATTGCGCCACAAAGTACAGCCAATCCAATTAGCGAAGTTCAACTTGATAACTTGGCTTACATTATCTACACCTCTGGTTCTACAGGTAAACCCAAGGGGGTAACGATTGAACATTGCTCATTGATGAATTTTGTGAACACCGCCATTGAGGAATATGGCATCAAAGCTAGCGATCAGGTACTGCAATTTGCCTCAATCTGCTTTGATACATCCATTGAAGAAATCCTTCCTTGTTTGTGCGTCGGTGCAACCTTAGTTTTACGCACCGAAGAAATGCTCAACTCTAGTGAGGATTTTTGGCGGTGTTGTCAAAAATGGCAGTTAACTGTTTTGGATTTACCTACTGCATATTGGCATCAGTTAGTCGCGGAACTGAACCCCCAAGATTCCCGTATTCCTGCAAATTTAAGAACTGTAATTATTGGTGGTGAAGCCGTTCAACTAGAAAAAGTCCAGCATTGGCATAGTTGTGTGGCTCATCTTTCCCCAGCACCGCAATTATTCAACACTTACGGGCCGACAGAAGCAACGGTTGTCACCACATTAGAACGCTTAACCCCAGCAGCTACCTCTGTGAGTATTGGACGAGCGATTAGTAATGCTCAGGTGTATGTTTTGGATCGATATCTGCAACCAGCACCGATAGGCGTTCCCGGAGAATTGCATATTGGGGGAGCAGGATTAGCGAGAGGATATTGGCAACGTCCAGAATTAACCAATGAGAAATTTATTGAGAAGGCGGAAGGATGTAGATTATATAAGACTGGGGATTTAGTCAGATTCCGTACCGATGGCAAGCTGGAATACCTGGGTAGAGTTGATAATCAGGTGAAGATTCGCGGCTTCCGTATCGAGTTGGGGGAAATTGAAGCGGTATTGCGACAACATCCACAAGTTTTACAAACAGTTGCGATACCTACGGCACGCCTAGCGGCGATCGCACATGAGGAAATCCCCGGACAAACTTGTACTGAGCAAAGCCGAAGTAAGCGGCTGGTGGCTTATGTAGTACCGCAAGCAGTGCCACCAACTATTGATGAACTGCGCGATTTTCTCAAGCAGAAACTACCAAATTACATGATTCCGGCGGCGTTTATGCTGCTGGAAAGCATACCGATGACTGCTAACCAAAAGGTAGACTATCGTGCGCTACCAATACCCGATTTTTCTCGGAGTACGGAAGATAAATTTATTGCTCCACGCACACTGATAGAAGAGAAACTAGTGGCGATTTGGTCGGCAGTTTTAAGAGTAGAAAATGTTGGCATTCACGATAACTTTTTTGAATTGGGTGGCGATTCGATTCTCAGCATTCAGTTAATTTCTAAAGCTAATCAGGCGGGTATTCAAATTGCAGCTAAACAGCTATTTAAATATCAAACCATTGCTGAGTTAGCGACTGTAGCAGGTATGACTCGTCAAATTAACGCTGAACAAGGGTTAGTTACTGGTTCTGTTGCATTGACACCGATTCAACATTGGTTTTTCGAGCAGAAGTTACCCGAAGCTGATTACTTTAACCAGTCAGCACTGCTAGAAGTTCCCTCAGATTTGCAACCTGAATTATTGCAGCAAGTAGTACAACAGTTGTTAGCACATCACGATGCTTTGCGCTTGCGGTTTGTAAAAGAAGGGGAAAACTGGCTACAAATTAACGCTTCTGTTCAGGAATCTGTACCATTGAGCGTCTTTGATTTGTCGCACCTTTCGCCAGCAGAACAGCAAACAGCGATCGCAACTACGGATGCTGAACTACAGATTAGTTTGGATTTGGCTACGGGAAAAATTGCACAATTTGCCTTATTCCAATTAGGTAGCGATCGCCCTAATTATTTACTCTTCATCATCCATCACTTAGCAGTTGATGGGGTTTCCTGGCGGATTTTATTGGAAGACTTAGCGACTGCTTACCAACAAATTATTCGGGGTGAGGTGATTAAATTACCAGCGAAAACAACTTCTTGGCAATATTGGAGCGATCGCTTAACAGAATATACTCAATCACAAGCTGTCACGCAGTTAGATTACTGGTTAAGTCAATCTAATATTCCGGTTACAGCTTTACCATTAGACTATGCATTAAGTGACGAAAATAACATCGTATCTGCAACTGCGTCTGTATCCCTGGCTTTAACTGAAGCACAGACACGCGCTTTATTACAGGATGTACCTTCTGCATACAACACGCAAATTAATGATGTACTTTTGACTGCTTTGGTACAAAGTTTTACACAGTGGACAGGTGAAAGTTCTTTACTAATTGATTTAGAAGGACATGGACGGGAAGACTTATTTGAGGATGTAGATTTGTCGCGGACTGTTGGTTGGTTTACAACATTATTCCCTGTTGGGTTACAGCTACAAGAAATTAACCATCCAGGAGAAGCTTTAAAGTCCATTAAAGAACAACTGCGACGCATTCCCAACCGAGGAATTGGTTATGGTGGATTGCGATATTTAAGCGAAAATCCGACAATTCGTGAACAATTACAGTCGCTACCTTCAGCACAAGTTAGTTTTAATTACCTGGGACAATTTGACCAAGTTTTGGGTGTAGCTAAACAATTCAAATCAGAGCAAAGCTTACTAAATAGACGTAGTCACTTATTAGGAATTAGTGGCTTTATTCGTGCGGGAAAACTGCAAATGACTTGGGCTTATAGCGATAAAATTCACAAGCGAGAAACTATTGAAAAGTTAGCGTCAGGATTTATGGCGGCGTTAAAAACTCTCATTAATCACTGTCAATCAAAAGATTCTCAAAGCTATACTCCATCAGACTTTTCAGCAGCAAAAATCAATCAAACACAGCTAGATAAATTCCTGGCGAAAATTAACAAGAACTAGTCAGAATTTACAGAGACGCGATGAATTGCGTCTGTACAAAAATTCCCAAGTAAGAGGTAAAAATGCAAAACATCGAAGACTTATATGAACTTTCACCTATGCAACAGGGGATGTTGTTTCATACCCTTTATGCACCTGAATCGGAAGTTTATTTTGAGCAGTTGCTTTGCATTCTCTGTGGGGATTTGAATTTTCCGGCTTTCCAACAAGCTTGGGAACAGGTTGTAGCGCGACATTCTGTGTTACGCAGTTCGTTTTATTGGGAGGAGATAGAAAAGCCTTTACAAATGGTGAGTAAGCGCGTGGTTCTTCCTTGGGTGAAGCTAGACTGGCAAAATTTCACACCTGATCAACAACAGCAGCAGCTAGAGGAGTGGTTAAAAAGCGATCGCCAAAAGGGATTCGATCTAGCTCAAGCTCCTCTGATGCGCTTTACAATCATTCAGTTAGGGGAGCAAACCTACCAATTTATTTGGAGTCACCATCATATTCTTTTTGATGGTTGGTCAATGCAGATTATCCTCAAAGAAGTTCTCGCTTTGTATGAAGCAAATCATCGATGTGAAAATTTACGCCTCCAACCTGTTCGCCCTTATCGAGAATATATTGAGTGGTTACAGCAACAGGATAGTGAGCAAGCGAAGGACTTTTGGCGAAAAACTCTTCAGGGGTTAGAAAATTCTACTTTATTGGCAGGTAATCAGGGAAAAGGAATATATAACGAGCAACGTTTTCAATTATCTCAAACGTTAACTGAAAAATTACAATCTATAGCGCGACAGTATCATTTAACCTTGAATAATTTGGTACAGGGTGCATGGGCGTTACTAATTTCCCGTTATAGTGGCGAAAGCGATGTAGTTTTTGGTGCAACTGTGTCAGGTCGTCCTGCTACCCTTGAGCAAGTAGACTCAATGGTGGGACTATTAATTAATACTCTTCCCATCCGTGCAAAAGTTACAGCCAAAACAGAATTATTAGCTTGGCTTAAGCAGTTACAAACCCAAGCTTTGGAACAAGAACAGTATGTTTATTGTTCCTTAGCAGATATTCAACAAATGAGTGATATTCCTACAGGAATGTCACTATTTGACAGTATTTTAGTATTTGAAAATTATCCGTTAGATTCTCATAAACAAGAAATCAAGAAAACCTTAAAAATTAGTAATATTAGTTGTTTTGAACGCACAAATTATCCTCTAACTGTGGTAATTAATCCTGGTTTAGAATTAGCTGGCAGAATCGTTTATGATACTAGCTGCTTTGATCGGCAGTCAATTACCCGAATGATTGGGCATTTCCAAACATTGCTCATAGGAATTACAGCTAATATCCAACAAGATATTTCCCAGCTATCTTTACTCAGCGCAGAGGAAGAAGCGGAATTAATTTCGCTGGAAAATCATCAATCAAAAGACTCTATTAATTATCAATGTATTAATGTTTTATTTGAATCACAGGTAGAGAAAACCCCTAATAATATAGCAGTTGTATATAAAGAACAATCTTTAACTTATCAAGAATTAAATCACCGTGCTAATCAATTAGCTCATTATTTAAAATCCTTGGGAGTGAAACCAGAAGTTCGTGTAGGAATTTGTGTTGAGCGTTCCTTAGAAATGGTGATTGGGATACTCGCTATTCTTAAAGCTGGCGGGGCTTATGTACCACTAGATCCCGCTTATCCGGCTGAAAGATTAGCTTTTATGCTGGAAGATACACAAACACTTATATTACTCACCCAAACTCATTTACAAAATAGGCTTCCACTCAATAATCAAACTGTAGTAAATCTTGATCAAAATTGGGAAGTTATAACTCAATATCAAGAAGATAATTTATCAATTGACGTTACTCCAGAAAATTTAGCTTATATCATTTATACTTCTGGCTCTACCGGAACACCAAAAGGTACAGAAGTTACCCATCGTAGCATTCTTGGTTTTATGTTTGGGGTTGATTATATTCAACTTGATGCAAACCAGATTTGGCTACAACATTCATCTATTTCTTGGGATGGACTCACGCTAGAAATGTGGACACCATTGCTGTATGGTGGACGCTGTGTACTTTATCCTGACAAAATTCCGACACCAGAAGGTTTAAGCCAAATTATTCAAGAACAAAGAGTTAACATCCTATGGCTAACTTCTGCATTTTTCAATTTAATCATTGATCAAATACCCCAAAGTTTATTGTGTGTTAAACAACTGCTCATTGGTGGAGAATCTCTATCTATAAATCATGTTCGTCGTGCCTTAGAATTACTACCAGCAACTCAAATAATCAATGGTTATGGGCCTTCAGAGTGTACCGTATTTATTTGTTGTTATCCTATTCCTCAAAAACTTTCTGAAAATGCCAATTCCATTCCCATTGGTCAACCCATTGGCGATAGAATAGCTTACATACTAGATGAAAATTTACATAGAGTTCCAGTTGGTGTTCCTGGCGAACTATATGTGGGTGGTGCGAGTATTGCTAGAGGTTATTTAAACCAGCGACAATTAACTCAAGAAAAATTTATTCCTAATCCTTTTATTGCAGGAGATACCCTTTACAAAACCGGAGATTTAGTCTGTCGTCTCAATGATGGGAATCTAGAATTTATTGGACGAATTGATACACAAGTAAAAATTCGTGGTTTTCGTATTGAATTAGCAGAGATTGAAAAAAGTTTAATTCAACATCCTCATATTCAACAGGTGGTAGCGATTGCGCGAGAAGATGAACCAGGAAAGAAATTATTAACAGCCTATGTAGTCGCAAAAGATAACACGCTAACTAGCAGCAACTTACGCAACTTTCTGAAAAAAAAGCTCCCAGATTACATGATTCCTGCTGCTTTTGTAGTTATCTTTGCTTTACCCCTAACTACTAACGGTAAAGTAAATTGGCGTGCTTTACCTATTCCCGATATTACGCAAAGAAATCTAGAGGTTGATTTTATTGCTCCTAGCACACCAATTGAAAAAGAACTAGCCACAATTTGGACTGAAGTTTTGAAGTTAACACAGGTGGGAGTTCACGATAACTTTTTTGAGTTAGGAGGACATTCTTTACTGGCTACTCAAGCGATTTCTCGATTAAGAGAGGTTTTTGCTCTAGATTTCTCTTTGCGTTATTTGTTTGAAAATCCAACTATTGCTGAACTGGCTCAAAAAGTGATGGAACAACAAATTGAGCAAGCAGAAAATGACGATTTAGCGAGAATTTTGGCAGAGGTGGATCAGTTATCAGAAGAGGAGGTGACACAGCAATTACTGTTTTGATAATTCGTCATAGCAATATGAAGTAGATGAATGCAAAATTCCCAGGAGTAAAAATATGTCAACAACCATTACTTTATCTAATCTTACTGACAAAAAGCAATTAATTGTCACCTTCTTTGCTGCTGTTGATTCTTCTGATTGGAATTTACTCAAAAATTGCTTTGATGAAAATATTATCTATGAACGTCCCGGTTACCAGCCTTTTATTGGGCTTGATAAACTCCTAAGATTTTATCAGTATGAGAGAATTATTGCCTCTGGTCAACATTACATTGAATATATTGTGATTGACAATAATTATGGTGCTTGCTGGGGGAGTTTTATTGGTATACATAAAAATGGCTCTCAACTTAATGAGCGTTTCGTGGATGTTTATTCTTTTAAAAATGGTAAATTCAAAACTCGACGTAGCTATTTTTTTAGACCAGCAGTATAAAATATAAAATATTTTAGTCTTCATGATTAAAGTCTAAAAATATTTTTACTTTGTGTTTCCTATACATTTATTCTTTATTTAAAAACCGATTTTTTCCAATAGATATTATGAGTGATTTGCTAAAGCGTCTTGAAAACCTGTCTCCAGAAAAGCGAGAATTAGTTCTACAAAAATTAAAGCAGCAACAGAAATCGCCTCTCCTCAAACCTGTATCGCGGGAACAAGCGCTTCCTCTATCTTTTGCTCAACAAAGACTATGGTTTATTGACCAGTTAGAGGGCGAAAATTGTGTTTATAATGTCCCTTTTTTCTGGCGAATTGACGGGTTACTGAATGTCAGTGCTTTGGAAAGAGCTATTAGAGAAATTATCCAACGTCATGAGGTGTTAAGGACTAGTTTCTCTGTTGTTGATGAGTCGCTAATACAGGTGATTCACGCTCATTCCCAACTGCAAATCCAGGTGCTAGACTGGCGAGAAGTTCCAGAAGCAGAACAGTTAAGTAAGGCGCAGGATTTAGCGATCGCACAATTACAACAGCCTTTTGATTTATCAAATCCGCCTTTGCTGCGAGTTAAGCTGTTACAAGTGGGAGAAAAATCCCATCTGTTGCTGTTGGTTATCCATCATATTATTTGTGATGGCTGGTCAATGGATATCTTACGCCGGGAATTGTTCGCTCTTTACAAGGCTTGCTGTGCTGGAGAATCGTCACCTTTACCCGCATTATCTCTACAATACGCCGATTTCGCTCACTGGCAAAGGCAATGGTTGCAGGGAGAGGTACTACAAAATCAACTTCATTACTGGCAAAAACAATTAGCCGATGTTCCGCCACTGTTAGAGTTACCGACAGATAAACCACGCCCATCAATGCAAAGTTTCCAAGGGCGGAGTGAGTTTTTGGAAATTAATGCAGATTTAACGCAGAAGTTGAAGCGTTTGAGTCAGGAGTCTGGAACTACTTTGTTTATGACAATGCTGGCGGTATTTGCGCTGTTATTGTCGCGCTACAGTAGACAAGAAGATATTGTAGTTGGTTCTGCGATCGCTAACCGCAACCGTCGGGAGATAGAAGCATTAATTGGCTTTTTTGTCAATACTTTGGCTTTGCGGATAAACCTCCAAGATAATCCCAGTTTCACAGAATTACTGCAAACAGTCAAGCAAGTCACCCTGGATGCTTACGATCATCAAGATTTACCTTTTGAGAAGTTGGTTGATGAATTGGGATTAGAGCGATCGCTTGCTCATCATCCTTTATTTCAAGTTGCTTTTGGCTTGCAAGGTGGAACGCCAGAGAAAATAGAAATTCCTGGCTTAACTCTCACCCGTTTTGAGTGGGAAAATACCATAACGCTGTTTGATTTATCGTTGATTTTCCGCGAAACGCCTCAAGGGTTAATTGGAGAGTGGGAATATGCGACTGATTTATTTGAGGCTGAAACTATCGAAAGCATGGCGGGACATTTTGAAGTTCTGCTGAAGCAAGTTATTGATAATCCAAAGCAATCAATTAATACTCTATCTTTGCTGACAGAGGATGAACGTCAGAAATTACAAATCTGGAATCAAACTCAAACAGCATACCCCCACAATAAAACTTTAGTTGATTTATTTGTAGAACAAGTTCAGAAAAATCCCCATAATCAGGCTGTATTTTTTGAATCTCAAAGTTTAACTTATCAAGAACTCAATCAAAAAGCCGATCAATTAGCTGACTATTTAATTCATAATTACCAAATTCACCCAGATACCTTAATTGGTATTTCTGTGGAACGTTCTTTACAAATGATTATTGGTGTACTCGGTATTTTAAAAGCTGGTGGTGCATACCTACCGATTGACCCCAATTATCCCCCAGAACGGATTCGCTTCATGTTAGAAGATTCGGGGGTATCAATATTATTAACACAAAGTTTTTTATTAGATAAATTACATTTAAATAATTTAGATAAGCCTTGTCACGTTATTTATTTAGATAATGCCTCATCTATAAAAACAAAAGTACAAAGAAATATTATTCCGAAAATTACGCCGGATAATTTAGCGTATGTTATCTACACTTCTGGTTCAACAGGAAGGCCAAAGGGGGTGATGATTGAGCATCAAGCAATTGTCAATTTAGCTTTAGCTTGGGCTGAAAAATTTCAAGTTAAATCTGAAAGCCGATTGCTGCAATTTGGTTCTTTTAGTTTTGATTTGTCTATTGGTGAAATTGCGACGGCTTTATCTACAGGTGCTTGTTTATATTTAGGAAATCAAGATACTTTATTACCTAGTCAAAGCTTAGTTAACTTTTTAATTCAACATAAAATTACTCACAGTTTTTTATCACCTTCAGCTTTATCTGTCTTACCAAAAGCGAGTTTTACTGATTTGCAATGTATTACTGTTGGCGGTGAGGCTTGTACTGCTGAATTAGTTAGTCAATGTGGAATAGAACAACATTTATATAATTGCTACGGGCCGACAGAATCGACTGTGAATGCGGCTATTTATCTTTGTCAACCTAATGGTAAAAAACCACCGATAGGTCAACCAATATCTAATCTTCGTATCTATATTTTAGATGCAAATAATCAACCTTTGCCCCCAGGTATACCAGGAGAATTATGTATTGCGGGCGTTGGTTTAGCGAGAGGTTATCTCAACCGTCCCGAAATTACTGCTGAGAAATTTATTGAAATTGATTTATGCGGTAAAACTGAGCGAATTTATAGAACTGGTGATTTAGCAAAATGGTGTACTGATGGCAATTTAGAATATTTAGGTCGGATTGACGAGCAGGTAAAATTACGCGGCTTTAGAATTGAAATAGGTGAAATTACATCCCTATTATTACAACATCCATTAGTTAAAGAAGCTGTAGTCATTTTATATAATGCTGATAGCAATCATAGATTAATAGCTTATATTATTGAGGCTGGAAAATCTGTAAATTTAGCAGTTGAAGTTAAGGAATACTTAAAAAATAGTCTGCCTAATTATATGATTCCTAGCCAAATTATGGTTTTGAATCGGTTTCCCTTAACTGCTAACGGTAAACTAGATAAGAAAGCATTACCAGCACCAACTACAGCTGCTTATACAGATTTAGAAATCCCCGTCACTCCCACAGAAGAACTACTAGCTAGTTTATGGCAAGGTTTATTAAAAATTACTTTTGTTGGTCGCTTTGATAACTTTTTTGAATTAGGTGGACATTCGCTCTTAGCCACTCAATTAGTTGCCCGGATACGTGATAGTTTTGGGGTAGAATTATCGGTTCGCAAGGTATTTGAGCAAAGTATTTTATCTGAATTAGCGCGAGAAATTGATCAAGCATCTTTGAGTGTTGCTTTACCTGCTATTACACCCCAGTCAGAAAATGAGCCGAAAACTTTATCTTTTGCCCAATCAAGACTTTGGTTTTTAGCTCAACTTGAAGGTAAAGGAACTTCCGCTACCTATAATATGCCGATCGCACTTCAACTTGATGGCGAACTCAATGTAGAAGCATTACGGCAGAGTTTAACTTATTTGCTGCAACGTCATACAACTTTACGCACTTATTTCCCAGCTTTGGCGGGAGAACCGCAAGTTGTAGTTAAAGATGTAGAAGGTATAGAAGTACTAGAAATTGTCAATTTACAAGTACTCGATTTCAAGACGCAAACGGAAGCAGTAAAACGGTTAGCTGATATCGATGCTCAAGAACCCTTTGACTTAAATACTGGCCCTTTGTTTAGAGCGAAACTCTTACAATTGAGCGATCGCAAAAATATCCTACTGATGAATATGCACCACATTATCAGTGATGGCTGGTCAATGGGTGTATTTAAGCGGGAATGGGAACAAGCTTATGCGGCGTTTGCTGTCGGATCAATTCCCAATTTATCACCCTTACCAATTCAATATAGTGATTATGCAGCTTGGCAACGCAATTGGTTACAAGGGGAGATTTTAGCAACTCAAGAAAATTATTGGCAACAACAACTAAGCAATGCGCCTCGGTTACTAGAGTTACCTACCGATTATCCCCGTCCAGCGCAGCAAAGTTACCAAGGTGAACGGGAAGAATATTGTTTGAGTAAAGAACTGACTCAAAAACTAAAAGCGATTAGTCAACAACAAGGCGTAAGTTTATTTATGACTCTGTTGACTGCTTTCAATATTTTACTATCGCGTTACAGCCGCCAAGAAGATTTATGTGTGGGTTCTGCGATCGCTAACCGTACCCATAGCTATACAGAAGGGTTAATTGGCTTTTTTGTCAACACCTTAGTATTGCGGAGCAAAATCAAGCCAGAGCTAGGATTTATCGAATTACTCCAACAAACCCGCCAAACTTGCTTAGATGCTTATGCTCATCAAGATATTCCCTTTGAATATTTGGTAGAACAACTACAACCGCAACGCAGTCTCAGCCATAATCCCTTATTTCAAGTGATGATGGTGCTGCAAAACGCATCTGGGGCGGGGGTGAATGTTAGTTTACCAGGGCTGGATATTCAATACTTAGAACAAAGCTTTCCCTTCGCCAAATTTGATTTGTTGCTGGATTTGTGCGAAAGAAACGAGCAATTACATTGTATGTGGGAATATGCCACAGATTTATTTACCGCATCAACAATTAAGCGCATGGCGGAACATTTTGCAGTTTTGCTGACAGCAATTAGCCAAAATCCCCAACAGCCAATTTATCAGCTACCCATCATCACCCCAGCAGAAAGCCAACAACTGCAAATCTGGAATCAAACAGACGCAGATGATCCTCAGCATCAGACTTTGGTGACGCTGTTTGAACAACAAGCAGCAAAAACACCCAATAAAATTGCGGTGGTATTTGCAAATCAAAGTCTGAGTTATCAAGAACTCAATCAAAAAGCTAATCAGCTAGCGCATCATCTATTACAACTTCCAAACCTCTCTGATAAACCATTGATGGCGATTTGTATGGATCGTTCCTGGGAAATGCTAATTGGTATCTTAGCTATCCTCAAAGCTGGTGGTGCTTATGTACCAATCGATCCGAGTTATCCCCCAGAACGCATTCATTTAATGCTGGAAGATAGTAATGCGGCGGTATTATTAACAACTAAAGCGCTGACAAAGCAACTGCCTTTAGAAAAGCTCCCAAATACTGCTCACTTAGTCTTTATAAATGACCAAACATGGACTAAACAGCCGATAGATAACCCCAATATTTTCAGTAATTATCATGATTTAGCTTATGTAATTTATACTTCTGGTTCTACAGGAAAACCCAAAGGAGTTGCGATCGCCCATGCTAATTCTGTAGCCTTTGTCAAATGGGCGCATTCAGTCTTTAGCGCAGAACAACTTGCAGGTGTTTTAGCATCCACCTCTATTTGTTTCGACCTCTCGATTTTTGAAATTTTCGTTCCCTTGACTCAAGGTGGTAGTGTCATTGTAGTAGAAAATGCACTCTACATTGAGCAAGCAAATCAAAGTCCTGTACCAATAACTTTAATTAATACTGTACCGAGTGCGGCGACGGAACTGCTGAATATGAATGCGATTCCCAGCACTGTACAGGTAATTAATTTAGCTGGCGAACCATTAAAAAATAGTTTGGTACAGGCTTTATATCAAAATACATCTGTCAAAGAAGTTTATAACCTCTACGGCCCTTCTGAGGATACAACTTATTCGACATTTACCAAAGTTGCCAAAAATGCTGAGAATGAACCAAGTATAGGAAAAGCGATCGCCAATACTCGCATCTATATTTTAGATAACTACAATCAACCCCTTCCCCCAGGAATACCAGGACAACTCTGCATTGCTGGCGCGGGTTTAGCACAGAGTTATTTGCATCGTCCCGATTTAACTGCTGAAAAATTCCGAGAATTAGAATTATTTGGTAAAACTGAGCGAATTTATCAAACTGGCGATTTAGCACGGTGGTTACCTGATGGAAATCTGCAATATCTAGGAAGGATTGATCATCAAGTCAAATTGCGAGGTTTCCGCATAGAATTAGGCGAAATCGAAGCATCTTTACTCAAGCATCCCCAAATTCAAGAAGCGGTGGTGTTAGTTCGGGAAGAAAGCAATCAACATTTAGTCGCTTATGTCGTCCCTATCGCCACAGATACTATTAGCCAAAGCGAACAAGTAGAATTGTGGGAGCAAGTTTTTAATAATAGCTACTCTCAACAAACAACCCCAACCGACGATCCAACGCTAAATCTTGCAGGTTGGAAAGATAGCTACACAGGAGAACCAATTCCCTCATTAGCGATGCAAGAATGGCGGGATACAACTGTTAACCAAATTCTCGAACTTGCACCCCAAAGAGTCTGGGAAATTGGCTGTGGTACAGGGATGTTATTATTTAAAATTGCCCCCCAATGTCAAAGTTATTTCGGTACAGATTTGGCATCGAGTGGATTGCAATATATTAAACAGCATTTAAAACAGCAGTCTCTCAAAGAGAAAGTTACCTTAAAAGCTAGGGCGGCTCATGAGTTTGAAGATATTGAAACTAACGCTTATGATTTGGTAATTTTAAACTCTGTAATTCAGTATTTTCCTTCTTTAGATTACCTGTTATCAGTAATTGCAGGGGTAATTAAAAATGTCAGCCATCAAGGAAAAATATTGATTGGAGATGTGCGTAATCTCCAATTATTAGCCGCTTTCCACACCGCCGTTGCATTTTATCGGTCTCCTGATAAATTATCAATTCAAGATTTACGCCAACAAATTCAAAAAAGCATCAGTACCGAAGGCGAATTGCTAATTGATCCAAATTTCTTTATCGCCCTCAAACAAAAGTTTCCTCGGATTAGTCACGTACAAATTCAATTGAAACGAGGTTACAGTCATACGGAAATGAGCCGTTTTCGTTATGATGTGGTTTTATATTTAGATAAAAAAGATAATTCTGTTACCGAACCACAATACTTAGATTGGCAAGACCAAAATTTAAATTTGGTAAAAATCAAGGAAATTTTAACAACTCAGCAACCTGATGTATTCAGCATTCAAAATATTCCCAATGCCCGTCTTACTTCAGAAATGGCGTTGTTAGATAAAATTACGCAAATAGATAGTAATGTTGCAGATTTAAAAGCAGCAATATCACAAGTGAAATCAGGCATAGAACCAGAAACATTCCGAACTTTAACCCAAGATTTACCTTATACAGCTTTTATTGAATATAGTTCTACAAGCTTTGCTAATTACGATGTTATTTTACAAAAAAATATCCCCGGACAAGAAACAATATCAAGATTTAATCAACGCCCAAATTTCCGACAGAAACCTTGGCAATATTACGCCAATCAACCGTTACAATATCGTCCCAATCAAGTTGATGCAGCATTATTAGCAGAATGGCGAAATTTTCTCGCTAAAAATCTGCCTGAATATATGATTCCAAGCCATTTTATTGTTTTAGAAACATTACCACTCACACCAAATGGCAAAATAGACCGCAAAGCCTTACCTAATGTAGATAAAGCAGTTGTCAATAAAGACATTGAATTACCGATAACAGCAACCGAAAAATCATTAGCTCAACTATGGGTAAAGCTGCTGAAATATGAAGCTATTTCCCGCCAAGATAACTTTTTTAATTTGGGGGGACATTCTTTATTAGCCACTCAACTTTGCTACCGCATCCGCGACATTTTCAATGTAGAAATACCACTGCGCCAAGTTTTTGAATCTCCTATCCTCAGCGAATTAGCAAATTATATAGATAGCTGTATTTGGGTTAATGCCAATAGCGCAGATATGCAACCTTTAAACTCAGACGAAGAGGAAATAGAACTATGACACAAAATCAGCAAGTAGTTTCTTTAATGCTTCGTTTGCAGAACGTGGGCTGCAAAATTTGGGCTGAAGATGATAAATTACGGCTACGTACTAGCAAAAATGCCTTAACTGCGGAACTCAAGCAAGAAATTCAAAACCACAAAGCAGATATTCTCGCTTTTTTGAAAGCTGCTAAAACACAAGCTATCACCATAGCAGAAATTCCGCTTTTAAGTGCTGATTCTCTCAAGCCGCTTTCTTTTGCTCAACAACGCCTCTGGCTATTAGCACAACTCCAAGGCTCATCTGCTATTTATAATATGCCGATCGCTCTCCAACTTAACGGCAATTTAAATATTAATGCCCTACGCTCTAGTTTGGCTTATCTAGTAAACCGCCACGAAAGTCTGAGGATGTATTTCCCCATCGTTGCTGGAGAACCGCAAGTTGCTTTGGGGACTGGGGATTGGGAAGAAGTAGTGGAGAAATCCCTATTACCCATTCCCCAAAATTTAATCGATGCTTATGCTCAAGAACCATTTGACTTAAATACTGGCCCTTTGTTTAAAGCCAAGCTGCTGCAATTGCAGAAACAGAAATATGTATTGCTGATCAATATGCACCACATTATCAGTGATGGCTGGTCAATGGGGGTATTTGTGCGTGAGTTAAGACAAGCTTATACTGCTTATTCTCAAGGTGAAACTCCAAATCTTCCGCCTTTACCCATTCAATACAGCGATTATGCAGCTTGGCAACGCAATTGGTTACAAGGCGAAGTATTAGAAAACCAGATTAATTACTGGAAACAGCAACTGAACGGTGCTTCGCCATTACTAGAACTACCTACCGATTATCCTCGTTCAGCACAGCAAAGTTACAGAGGCGATCGCTTTATTTATTCTCTCACGCCAGAATTAACTGCTGCTGTTAAAAATTTCAGTCAACAACAAGGTGTAAGTCTATTTATGACCTTGTTAGCAGCTTTTAGTATTTTGCTGGCTCGTTACAGTCGCCAAAACGATTTATGTATTGGTTCTCCCATTGCTAACCGCACCCATAGCCAAACAGAAGCATTAATTGGCTTTTTTGTCAATACTTTGGTACTGCGTCAGCAAATCAATCTTGAGCAAAGTTTTATCGAGTTCTTACAACAAACGCGCTCCTCTTGTTTAGATGCTTATGCTCATCAAGACGTTCCCTTTGAACTGCTGGTAGAAAAGCTACAACCAGAACGCAGCATGAGTTATAACCCATTATTTCAAGTGATGTTTGCCCTGGAAAATAATCAAAGTCCAGACTTGAGTTTACCAGGATTAGATATTGAATGGCTGGGAGTCAAAGGTGCGATCGCTAAATTTGACTTAACCCTAATGATGATGGAATATGACAACCGCTTAAATTGCACTTGGGAATATACTACAGACTTGTTTGAGAAAGATACTATCCAACGGATGGCGGAACAATTTGCAGTTCTGCTCAAGGGAATTATTGATCACCCGCAACAACCAATTTATACTCTACCTTTGATGACAGCAGCCGAACTGCTACAACTTCAAAAATGGAATCAAACTCAAACCGAATATCCGCAAGATAAAACTTTAGTTGATTTATTTGAACAACAAGTAGAAAAACATCCTCATAATCTTGCTTTATTTTTTGCATCTCAACAGCTAACTTATCAACAACTAAATCAAAAAGCCAACCAGTTAGCACATTATTTAATTCAAAATCATCAAATTAAACCAGATACATTAATTGGTATCTGCGTTGAGCGTTCCTTGGAAATGATTATTGGTGTACTCGGTATTCTGAAAGCTGGCGCAGCTTATGTACCGATTGACCCTAATTATCCCCAAGAACGGATTAAGTTCATGTTAGAAGATTCGGGGATATCGGTATTGCTGACCCAAAGTTTCCTGCTAGATAAATTACCACTAAATAATCGAGAAAATTCTCAAATAATTTGTTTAGATGAGGAAAATCTGACTGAAGAATTAACAACAAATCTCAATCCCCAAAGTAAACCTGATAATTTAGCATATATCATTTACACCTCTGGTTCTACAGGAAAACCCAAGGGGGTAATGATTGAGCATCGAGGACTGCTAAATCTAACTTTGGTAGTTGAGCGACTTTTGCAAATTCAACCCCAAAGTCGCGTGCTGCAATTTGCTTCTTTGAGCTTTGATGCTTCTATTTGGGAAATTGCTTCTACCCTGGGTGCAGGTGCTTGTTTATATCTAGCTAAGAAAGAAACCTTGTTACCAAGCCAAGACTTGGTGAACTTTTTAACTGAACACAAAATTTCCCATTTCAGTTCATCTCCTTCAATATTATCTCTCTTACCTCAAGCCACCTTACCTGATTGGCAAATCTTAGTTACTGGTGGTGAAGCTTGTGCTACAGAATTAGTAACAAAATGGGCAAAAGAACGGCGTTTTTTTAATTGCTACGGCCCAACAGAATCTACAGTTTGTGCCAGCATAGCTCTTTGTCAACCCAATGGTGAAAAACCACTAATTGGTAAACCAATATCTAATATTCGCATCTATATTTTAGATGCACATAATCAACCATTACCCCCAGGAATACCAGGCGAATTATGTATTGCTGGAGTTGGTTTAGCCAGAGGTTATTTGAATCGTCCAGAATTAACTGCCCAAAAATTTATTGAAATTAATTTATGCGGTAAAACAGAGCGAATTTACAAAACTGGTGACTTAGCCAGATGGGATAAAAATGGCAACTTAGAATATTTGGGTCGGATTGACGAGCAAGTGAAATTAAGAGGATTGAGAATTGAACTTGCAGAAATTGAATCTTTATTACTACAACATTCATCAGTTAAAGAAGCTGTTGTTACTTTATATAAAACCGAGAGTAACCAAAGTTTAATTGCATACGTAACAGGAATCACCAATGAATTAGGTAGAGACTTGAAAAATTACCTCAAATCTTGCTTACCCGATTACATGATTCCTGCTCAAATCATTATCTTAGATGAGTTACCTTTAACACCCAACGGTAAAATTAACCGCAAAGCCTTACCTACTCCTAATATTGAAATTGCAGGTTTATATACAGCACCACGCAATGAAATTGAACAAAAGCTAGCACAATTATGGTCTGCTGTTCTTGAACGTCCAGAAATTGGCATTCATCATAACTTTTTTGACTTAGGAGGTCATTCTTTATTGGCGATAAAATTACTTAATCATATTCAACAGGAGTTTAGACAACAACTTTCTTTAAGTAGTTTATTTCAGAATCCTACGATTGCTCAACTAGCAGAACAACTTTGTCATACTGAATTACAACAGTCCCATCCAGATTTACTGTTACTCCAACCTCAAGGAAATGCAACCCCTATATTTTGTATTCCTGGTGCAAACGGACATGGGTTTTATTTTCAAGATTTAGCTAACAATTTAGGAAATGATTATCCTGTTTATGGGTTAGAAACTCCAGGGAGAGATGAATTAAGCAACCTACCAAACTCTGTAGAACTTCACGCAAGTCAACTAATTGAGATATTACGCCAAAAACAACCCCAAAGTCCATACATTCTCGTCGGATACTCATCAGGTTGTGCGGTGGCTTTTGAAATGACTTCCCAACTAGAACAGCAAGGCGAAAAGGTTAGTTTACTAGCTATTTTTGATGCTGGATTAGTTTTCCAATCGGAACATTTAACTAATAGAACAGAACTAGACTGGATTTGGCAATTACTCCAAAGAATCGAAGCTTTAAAGGAAGTTGATTTAGGTTTGAAATATGCTGATTTAGCTGCTCAAATAAACGATTTAGCACGTTGGAATTTAGCAGCCGAATATTTATATAAACATAAAGTACTACCAGAACACTCAAGTCTTGAGTTATTAAAAAACAATATGCAGGTGATGAAAGTGCTAACGCTTAATTACGCCAATTATCAGCCTCATTATCAAATTTTTGCACCGATTATTTTATTCCGCGCTCAAGAAGTACATGAAATTGTTTTGCAAGAACTTCAAGCTATTTCTGATTACAATTTACCTGATTGGGGATGGCAAACTTACAGTCAAAACCCTGTCAAAGTGATATCTATTCCTGGCAATCATGGACGAATGCTTTATGAACCCAATGTCAAAATATTAGCCTCTCAATTACGGTTGGTTATGTCTTAGTAGTAAGAGCAGAAGTTATGGAAAATTAAACCACAGAGGACGCAGAGGACACAGAAAAATAATAGTTTCAGAATAACAATAAAAATCCATCTTCCCATGCCCTATGCCCTATGCCCATTTTTAAATATGTATAAAAAAATGAAAACTCTGCCAATTAAAATTTCTGATGAAACTCTACGGGATGGAGAACAACAAGTAGGCATTTTCTTTTCTTATCAAACTAAACGAAAACTCGCCCATCTAATTGCTCAAACAGGAGTTGATGGACTGGCGATTATGCCTTGTGTTTGTGAGCAAGAAGCAGAGCTTGTCACATCCTTAATATCAGAGGGATGGGATAGTTTAATTAATGCCTCGACGATGATGGGAAAACAGCACATTGATCAAGCGAAAAGCTATGGAGTGAAGCGGATTATTCTCTTCCATGCTGTTTCCGATCGCCTGCTGTTTTTACGAGATTCTCACATTCGTTTTATGCAAGAGTTACAAGGAAAAACTATTGATGACGATATCCCATCTCAGGTAATCAATAGAATTAGGCAAAATGCGATTGATGTGATTGTCGAAAATCTGCACTATGCTACAAAAGTTGCGGGACTCAAAGTGATTTTTGCGGCGGAGGATGCTTCTAGATCTGATTTTGACTTTTTAGTTGAATGTATTCGCTCATGCAGTCCTTATATTGAACATTTCCTACTGTGTGATACGGTGGGGGTTCTCAGTCCAGAAAAGAGTTATATCTGGGTTAACGATTTGCTGCAATCCACTACAGATGTACCATTGGGGGTACATTACCACAATGATATGGGATTGGGTCTAGAAAATACGCTTCAATCTCTGATGGCGGGAGCAACGTTAGTATCAGGGACATTTTGTGGTTTAGGGGAACGAGCCGGAAATGTAGCTCTAGAACAAGTTTTAAATGGGTTACGAGTCCGTTTTGGAATTGAAGTTGAGGGAATCGACTATAATGCGATCGCAGCTGTGACTAATTACATTGAAGAAATGGGGATTCGTCCCGCGCCTCCCTATTCTCAAACAGCACAACGCCACGAATCAGGTATTCATGTTAATTCCTTATTTCGTGATCCTAAAAGCTATGCTATCTTTACCCACAACAAGATAGATGTTGTATTTGGTAAATGGAGTGGAGTTAGTAATTTTCAATATCTCTTTGAAAAGCAACTGCAAAATCCTCAACCCAGAAAGCAGTACGAAAAAATGCGTTCTGTCATCAAATCTCTGGCTGCTGAACAAGAACGCTATTTTACTGCTAACGAAGTATTAGAGTTATGGAAAAATGGTATCTTTGAATAATTGATTGTGAAAATTTACAAATCATAATTCATCATATTTAAAGACTTAGGAAAATATTGACGCATTATTAGATTGCTGCTCAATTCTGGTTTTTCCTCCTGAGTTTTGAAGTTTGACAAGTAATTAGCCTCAAGAGACTAAAATAATTATTCAACAGATGCAAGCTACTACTTATCTTGGTAAATCATCAAAACATGACGCTGCTCCATCTGCTAACCAATTTTGGCAAAATATTAAAGCAATATTTGGGCTTTATTGGTATCCTACATCAGCAAACGGTAGACCATTTGCTGATGTCATTAAGACATGGGGAATGCTGATTCTACTAATATTATTAATTGTCGCACTGGTAGGCGTAACTGCTTTTAATAGCTTCGTTAGCCGCTATTTACTTGATGTGATTACTGAAGAAAAAGATTTAAAAAAATTTACAGATACTTTATTAGTTTATGGTGCTGCTCTAGTTTTAGTAACACTCTTGGTTGGATTGTCTAAATATGTCAGAAAACAAATTGCCCTTGATTGGTATCAATGGTTAAATAATCATATTTTATCTAAATATTTAAGCAATCGTGCTTATTATAAAATCAATTTTAAATCTGAGGTTGCCAATCCCGATCAACAAATATCTCAAGAAATTGAACCTCTAACCAAAAATGCCCTCTCGTTTTCAGCTACATTCCTAGAAAAAGTTTTGGAGATGACAACTTTTGTCATAATTCTCTGGACTCTTTCCCAATGGGTTGCAATTGCATTAGTGGCTTATACCGTAATTGGCAATTTAATTGCTGTTTATTTAGCTCAAGAATTAAATAATATTAAACAAGAAGAACTCGAATTTACAGGAGACTATACTTATAGCCTCACTCATGTTCGCAATCATGCTGAATCAATAGCATTTTTCCAGGGAGAAGACAAAGAATTAAATATCATTCAGCGCCGATTTCATAAAATTGTGCAAAATGCTAAAAGTAGAATTAATTGGGAAAGAAGCCAAGATATTTTTAATAGAGGATATCAAGCTATTATCCAAATATTTCCCTTTATAGTATTTGGCCCTTTACAAATTAATGGTCAAATTGATTTTGGCGAAATCGCTCAAGCTAGTTTAGCTTGTAATCTCTTTGCTAATGCAATGGCAGAATTAATTAGAGAATTTGCCACTTCTGGACGCTTTTCTAGTTACGTAGAACGTTTAGTTGAACTATCTGATGCGTTAGAAGCTATTAATAAAGTACCAGAAAATGTCAGTACGATTCAGACAATAGAAGAAAAGCGACTGGCTTTTGAAAATTTCACGTTACAAACACCTAATTATGAACAGGTAATTGTTGAAGAATTATCTTTATCTGTTCAGCCGGGAGAGGGTTTATTAATAGTCGGCCCCAGTGGTCGAGGGAAGAGTTCTTTGTTAAGAGCGATCGCAGGTTTATGGAACGCCGGAACCGGTCGCTTGGTACGTCCTGCTCTCGAAGAAGTGTTATTTTTACCCCAACGACCTTACATCATCTTAGGCACTTTGCGCGAACAATTACTCTATCCGCATACAGACCGGAAAATGAGCGATCGCGAACTCGAAGCAGTTTTAAAACAAGTTAATCTGCAAAACTTATTAAGTCGCATAGATGGTTTTGATACGGAAGTACCTTGGGAAAATATTCTCTCCTTGGGAGAACAACAACGTCTTGCATTTGCACGTTTAATAGTTACTCAACCTAGCTTCACTATTTTAGATGAAGCCACCAGTGCTTTAGATTTGAATAACGAAGCCCATTTATATCAACAATTACAAGAGACAAACACAACATTTATCAGTGTGGGACATCGAGAAAGCCTGTTTAATTATCATCAATGGGTTTTGGAATTATCACAAGATTCTAGTTGGCAACTTGTAACTGTACAAGATTATCGTCTGCAAAAAGCGAAAGAAATTGTAAATGATTCATCCGATAGTTCAGCAATCACAATTGATATTTCACCTAATAATCAAGCTCCCAGCCAACCGGAAACTACAATTAATCCTCCTCAAATTGGAGAAATAACTATAGATTCTTCGCCCAATGATGAAGCTCCCAGCCAACCGGAAACTACAATTAATCCTCCTCAAACTGAAGAAATAACCATAGATTTTTCATCCAATGATGAATCTCCTAGCCAACCGGAAACAGCAACAGAAATAGATACAATTGAAGGGCTGTCTCACCATGAGATGCAGAGATTAACAAATTATTCATTGGGTACTGTAAGAAGTAAAGCCAGTAAAGGTCAATCTATTACTGCTAAGGATAGTTTTACCTACCGCTATGACAAAAATCCCAAGGTGTTGAAATGGGTAATAACTTAACCAAAATTTATATTTGTTACCAATCAAGGTTATGCTAACAAGACAGCCAAGACAACTAATTACTCATGAAAATATTGCAATTTATGAACGAAATTACCAAGTACCAGTTATCAAAAATAAAGCGGTAAAAATAGTTCAAAAGAAAATTCAAGAACGTCAAAAAGTAATTAAGGAAGGTGTTCGTTATGAGTACAAATTTGCTGGCATAATTAAGCGAAAAAAAGCAATTAATCAGGGAGAAATCCTGAATGAGATTCAATTATTTATTAATGATTATATTTATGTTATTGAGTTTTTGGAAAAATATAAGAGTAATTATCATAATTTTTTATTAAATCTGACGGTAGATTTAAAAGAAATATTTCAGCAAAAATATCTAGAAATTAAACATTTAGAAGATGAAAGAAGTAGATTAGAGCTAAAAAATCATCAGCATCCGCAAATATTAGATGAACTAACAAGAGAAAAGCAAGAAAACTTGAAAGCTGCTTTAATATTAAGCAACGCTTATTTTTTAATTTTAGAGAAAATCAGCTTAATTAGTGAAGGAATTATCAAACTCGCAGAAGATACCCAAAAACAAAAAGACTTAGTTGAAAAAATAATCAAAGATTTAAAAGTCTATCAAGAAATTTACGAATATCAAAGTAAAGCTCGTAAGGTTCGTCAAGAAATTGCTAAAATTGCTCATGGTGCTGTCAATTTTGAGGATTCTTTACAAGCATACTTTAATCCTTTTCAATCTTTAATCGATGAAGTTGTGAAAGTAGATGAATATTTTTACACAACCGTCGAGGATATCAAAAATCTCGGTGATCAGATTTTAAACTATCAATCAAATTTATTTAACTTTGAAGCAGATGGGGCAATTTCCGATACTTTTCTCGATTTTATGGTAACAGGCTATGAGAAAAAAGCTAGATTAAAAGATGCCTTGATTAAATCTCAATTATTAAATTTACAAATCGATAATTTTGATTTGAATGAAAATGGTTTTTTGTTAGAACAGGGTATTGATATAATATCAAATTATCTCTGCCAGCAGTTTACGGAGCAAAGAAAGTTACTTGGTACAGCAGCAGTAAATTGTATCTCTACAGAGTCTCTAGCTGCTACTGAAAAAACAGGTTTGATGGGACTGGCTAATAATAATTTTACCTTCACAAAAGAGTTTCTTGTTAATCAAGATATTGACTATAGCCAATTGCAGAATCTCCTGGCACAAAATCAATGGAAACGGGCTGATATTGAAACCAGTAAATTGATGTTGACAGTGCTAAAAAAGAACTATTGGCATGAAGTTTATCAAGCAGATATTGATAACTTTCCTTGTCACGATATTCACATCATTGATCAACTGTGGGAACATTATAGTTACGGTTATTTTGGCTTCAGTATTCAACAAACTATCTGGAGCGAAATGGGCGGTCAAGTTGACTATGAAACAGAAAAAAGATTAGGCGATCGCCTGGGCTGGCGTAAACAGGGAAACTGGTTAAATTATGAGCAACTAACGTTTGAATTATCCCCAATGACACCAATGGGACACCTACCAGCCAAATGGTTACATTATGACCAAAATATTGTTGAATTATCCGCAAAATCTACAGCACACCTTTCAATGGCGGCTTGGCGAGTCAAGTCTTGGTTAATTTGGCAAATGCACTTATTTTTCTCTCGCGTCAAAACTTGTCAAGCAACTGGATTATGTGTCAATTGCACATCTATTAATAATAGAAAAAAGTAGAATAAAATTCATTCAAGGATAGATATGGATAATAGCAAACATTCTGATGTAGATATAGAAATTTTACTTCTAGGAAAATGGCGGTTTAATACTTCCTCAGAAAGAATCACTATCGAATTTAAAGATGATATGACTTATGAACAAACTAAGGTGCAAACATTGCTGTTATCTAGGACTAAAGAACTGATCACCGGAAATAAATTTACTGGTGTATGGTACGTAAGTCAAAAAAAATTATATTTAAATGTTAGAAATATGCCTAAATCATTTTTTAACTTTAGAATCCCACTAGCTTTAAAAATTTCTCTCGCCGATATTTTAGCTACTATCAATTCTGTGTTTATGCCAGAAATTTTTGAGGTCATGAGAATTAATGATTCTCAATTCCTGATTAGAGATAAAGAGGAATTAGTTATAGGGACAAAAATCATTATGAAGATGCATTGATATAAGCAAAAATGCACCTTCAGTATTTGGATCTGTTTTTCTACCAAATTTTATTAGCTAAACTTTCATCCACCTTAATACTTTTGAGTCTTTATTATAGCGGTAGGTAGAGCCTTCTTTGGTAGTAATCGTTTGCCCTTTGCTGCCTTTACTTCTCACAGTACCGAGTGAATAGTTTGTTAATTTCTGCATCTCTTGGTGAGATAGCCCTTCAATTGTATCTATTTCTGTTGATGCTTCTGGTTGGCTGGGAGATTCATGATTGGGTGCAGTTTGTTCAGGAGGGCTAGTAACAATTGGATTTAATTTTTGGCGTTGGTAATTCTCTACCGTCAAAAGTTGCCAACTAGAATCTTGTGATAATTCCAGCACCCATTGATGATAATTAAACAGACTTTCTCGATGTCCCACGCTGATAAATGTTGTGTTTGTTTCTTGTAATTGTTGATATAAATGGGCTTCGTTATTCAAATCTAAAGCACTAGTGGCTTCATCTAAGATAGTGAAACTAGGTTGAGTAACTATTAAACGTGCAAATGCAAGACGTTGTTGTTCTCCTAAGGAGAGAATATTTTCCCAAGGGACTTCCGTATCAAAACCCTCGACTCGATTTAATAGGTTTTGGAGATTAACTTGTTGCAAAATTTCCTTGAGTTCGCGATCGCTCATTTTCCGGTCTGTATGCGGATAGAGTAATTGTTCGCGCAAAGTACCTAAAATGATGTAAGGTCGTTGGGGTAAAAATAACACTTCTTCTAAGGGAGGTCTGACTAGACGACCGGTTCCGGCGTTCCATAACCCTGCGATCGCTCTCAACAAAGAACTCTTCCCTCGACCACTGGGGCCGACTATTAATAAACCCTCTCCCAGCTGAACAGATAAAGATAATTCTTCAACAATTACCTGCTCATAATTAGGAGTTTGTAAGGTGACATTTTCAAAAGCTAGGCGCTTTTCTTCTATTGTTTTAATCGTACTAACATTTTCAGGCTGTTTATTGACTGCTTCTAAAGCATCTGAAAATTCAGATAAACGCTCAACATAACTGGAAAATTTACCGGAAGTTCCAAATTCATTAATTAATTCTCCTAGCGCAGTTGCAAATAAACTACAAGCTAAAGCAGCTTGGCTAATTTCGCCAAATTCAATTTCACCTTTAATATCTAAAGGGCCAAATACTATAAATGGAAATATTTGGATCGCCGCTTGATAGCCTCTGCTGAAAATATCTTTATTTCTCTCCCAATCAATTTTACTTTTTGCATTTTTAATCAAAAGCAAAAATCTTTTTTGGATAATGTTTAATTCTTGATTTTCTCCTTGAAAGAAAGCTATTGATTCTGCGTGATCGCGTACATGAGTTAGTGAATAACTGTAGTCAGCTTTTGATTCTAGTTCTTCTTGATTAATTTTATTTAATTCTTGATTTAAGTAAACGGCAATCAAATTACCTATTACCGTATAAAACACTAAAATCACAGCAACTTGCTGAGAAATTGACCAAAGAATGATTAAAAAAGCTGTCATTTCCAGTACTTTTTCTAGCAAAGTAGCTGAAAAACTCAGAGCATTGCTGGCAATCGGTTCAATTTCTTGTGAAAGACGCTGATCTGGGTTGTCTACATCAGATTTGAAGTTGATTTTATAATAAGCCCGGCTACTTAAATATTTTGATAATATCTGGTTATTTAGCCATTGATACCAATCAAGGGCAATTTGTTTTCTGACAAATTTAGAAAACCCTACCAAGAGTGTTACCAATACAAGAGTGAAACCATAAAGCCATAAAGTATCAAAAAACTTAGAAAGGTCTTTATCTATGATGATAGTATCGAGCAAATAGCGATTAACGAAGCTATTAAAAACAGTTGTAGATACAAGGGCAATGATTAAGAATATTAACAAAAAGAGCATTCCCCACGCACGAATTACGTCTGAAAATGCTCTCTCACCTGCCTTAGTTGGATACCAATAAGGGCCTGCAATTAGTTTTACATCATCCCAAAATTGAGTAAAAGCAGAAGTATCTTTCTTTAAAGTTTGATTTTGAATTACTTGGGTTGTCATTTGCTCGAAATAATCTGAGATTTTACTTAATCAGTATGTTTGTCTTTAGATATTTGTTTGTGCTTGCTTTATGCAAACTTTCAAGCATTCAGCTAAAGCTTGGACATGGGGTGGATTCATCATCGTAATATGATTACCGGGAATAAAATGGAGATTTACGGGTTTAGTAGAAAATTTGCTCCAACCCCAGGTTGAATCTTGCAAAATCTGAGAATGTAATTCACTATCAGGTTTTTCAACCGCACCTTCATTAGCACGTAACAAAGTAATGTGGGTGGCATAAAACCGTTGTGGTACATAATTAACTAGAGAGTTAGCTTTGAGAATTTGCACCATATTATTTAGCTGCGTAATTTCAGCATCGGGAGGTAGAATATCAACCATTTTTAAACGCTGTAGAACGTATTTCAGTTGCTCCTCCCAAACTAAAGATCGCAGAATATCGTCAGCAATATCCAAGTTTTTTGCAAAAACTAATTCTGTTGCACGAGCAAATTCTACTAACCATTTAGCATTATCCCAGTCATGACCTATGAGGTTTTCCTGCTCAAACGGTGCTTTACTATCAATAATGGCAACTAAAGCTACTTCATGACCTTTGGAAATCAACTGTTGCGCCATTTCAAAAGCTACTTTACCGCCAAAAGAATGTCCTGCCAAAAAATATGGCCCCTGCGGTTGAATAGCTAAGAGTTCTTGAATGTAATTGACGGCTATATCTTCAACTTGGGTAATTGCTTCTAATTCTCCAGAAAGGTTATTTGCTTGAAAGCTGTAAAATGGCTGGTCTTGTCCTAAACAACGCGCCAAGTTAGACAAGTAAAAAGGCGTTCCACCAGCACCAGGTAAACAAAACAAAGGTGGTTTAGAACCATCTGGTTGAATTGCAACTAAACAAGAACAATTTGCACTATCTGAATCTTGCTGTAAAATTGTCGCTTGCTGTTCAATAGTTGGGTTTTGGAAGAGGGTGGCTATAGAAATATCTTTACTAAACTGTTGTTTTATTCTGGCGCTTAAATAGGGAGCTAACAGAGAATGTCCGCCAAGGTCAAAAAAGCTATCTTTTACTCCTACTTCCTCAACTTTTAAAATCTGTGACCAAATTTGTGTTAGTTGCAGTTCTAATTGGTTACGAGGTGCAACAAATCTGTCTGAATTACTGTTTTGAAAAGGTGCGGGTAAGGTTTTGCGGTCTATCTTACCGTTAGAGGTGAGGGGTAAAGACTCTAGCATCACAAAAGCACTGGGAACCATGTATTCTGGTAGTTTTGCTTTGAGGTATTGGCGTAGTTCTGTAGCGGTGGGAGATTGTTCTTTAGTTACTACGTAAGCAACTAAACGTTTACTTCGACTTCTCTGCGAGACGCTACGCGAACGCTCAGTACAAGTATCCCCTGGTTCATCCTCGCGCACCAATACCACAGTTTCCCAAATATCAGGATGAGATGCTAATAACGCCTCAATTTCTCCTAACTCAATCCGGAAACCACGAATTTTAACTTGATGGTCTATGCGTCCTAAATATTCTAACTCGCTATTGGGTAAATAACGCGCTAAATCCCCTGTTCTATATAGTTTTGAGTTGTGGTTAAAGGGATTTAAAATAAATTTTTGTGCTGTCAGATCAAAACGATTTAAATAACCTGTTGTCACCCCAGCACCACCGACATACATTTCACCGGGAACGCCTAGAGGGACTGGTTGAAGATATTCATCCAGCACATACACCTGTAAGTCGGGTATGGGACGACCGATAACGCTGGCTGTACTATGTAAATCGGCTTTACTCAAGGGACGATAGGTAACGTGTACAGTAGTTTCTGTAATTCCGTACATATTCACTAATTGCGGTTTGATGTCTCCATGTCGCTCAAACCAAGGTTGTAAACTCTGAATTTCTAAGGCTTCTCCACCAAATATGACTAGGCGTAAGTTTAATTCTCCGGTTGTTATTCCTGAGTTTTCCGCTTGAATTAATTGACGGAATGCTGAGGGTGTCTGATTGAGAATTGTGACTTTTTCTTGACACAATAACTCATAGAAAGATTCTGGAGAACGAGTAATTAAATAAGGAACTATTACCAATCTTCCACCATATAATAATGCTCCCCATATTTCCCACACAGAGAAATCAAAGGCGTAGGAATGGAACATTGTCCACACATCGTCTTGATTGAAGTGATACCAAGCATCTGTAGCAGCAAATAACCGCACGACATTGTAGTGGTTGACTAATGTACCTTTGGGGTTCCCTGTTGAACCTGATGTGTAGATGATGTAGGCTAGATTTTCTATTGTGCAGTTGTTAATAATATTTTTACTACTTTGATGAGAAATATTTTGCCAGTCTTTATCTAAACAAACTACTTTGGCGTTATGTTCTGGTAGGGTGTTGAGTAATTTTTCTTGTGTTAATAAAACTGGTATTTGTGAATCATTTAGCATATATGCTAAACGGTCAGCCGGATAGTCTGGATCTAATGGCACATAAGCTCCACCTGCTTTAAGTATGCCTAGTAGTCCGACTATCATTTCTAATGAGCGTTCTACACACAAACCCACTAAAGTATCTGCACTTACACCCAATGTTTTGAGGTGATGTGCTAATTGGTTAGCGCGAGTATTTAATTGATGGTATGTCAGTTTTTGCTGTTCATATACAACTGCTACAGCATCGGGTGTACGTTGAACTTGCTCTTCAAACAATTGATGAATGCATTTATCCGAGGGATAATTCGCTTGAGTATCATTCCATTGAGTTAATAACTGTTGTTGTTCAGGCTGTGTTAGCAATGGTAATTGCCAAATCCTCTCTTCTGGATTGCTGACAATTCCTGCTAGCAATATTTGAAAATGTCCCAACATTTGGGTAATTGTTGCATCATCAAATCTGCCAGTGTCATAGCTAATTTTTACTAAGAATTGCTCACGAGGGATAGCAACTACAGTCAAAGGATAATTGGTTTGTTCAACAGCGTGAATATTATCTATTGAGAAACCGTGATTTGCTAATTGCGTCGCAGATGCAGCATCAACAGGATAATTCTCAAAGACAACAATACTCTCAAACAAAGATTTTCCTCTAGGTACTTCACTCCAACCTTGAATTTCTACTAATGAACTATAGGAGAATTGCTCAGATTCAATTTGTTGTGTCTGTAAGTCTTTCAACAAATCCAGCACTTGAGTTTCTGGTGAAACTTGAACTCGCACTGGCAAGGTGTTAATAAATAATCCCACCATTGACTCTACACCAGTCAGCGCAGGTGGACGACCGGAAACAGTTGCACCAAAAACTACATCTGTTTCTCGACTGTAGCGACAAAGCAACATTGCCCAAGTAGCTTGTACCAAATTATTTAAAGTTAATTGATGCTGTCTAGCAAAAGTTTGTAGGGCTGCTGTTACTTGTGCTGGGAGTTGAATTTGCTGTTCGCTGTAGCTAGATTTTTGTTGCTTGCGGTTTGATAATGGTTTATCTACCGTCAAAGGCGTAGGTGCGGTAAAACCTTTGAGTTTTTCTCGCCAAAATTCCTCAGCTAAAGTTAAGTCTTGTTGCTGTAGCCAAGCAATATAGTCACGGTAGTTTCTAGTTGATTGCTCAGATAAACTTTCTCCTTGAGAAATTGCTTGATAGAACTTTAATAAATCTTGGAAAACTAAAGGTAATGACCAGCCATCGAGTAATATATGATGAGAACTCCAAATAAATTGATATTTCTCAGCACCCAACTTAATTAAATTCAGGCGCATTAATGGTGCTTGAGATAATGACAAGCCTTTTTGTTGCTGTGACTGCAAGAAAAGCTCTACTTCTTGTTGCTGTTGTTGTGGAGATAAATCTTGCCAATCATGGATTTTAACAGTAACTTTTAGCTGGTAATAAACTACTTGTAATGGTTTTTGCTCATTTTTCCAAACAAAAGCAGTCCGGAAAATTGAATGTTTGGCTACAATTTGCTGCCAAGCTTTCTCAAAGGCGATCGCATCTATTTTTCCTGATAGAGAACAATTTAACTGTTCAAAATATACTCCGGAATCTGGAGCATATAAACTCTCGAACAGCATACCCTGTTGCATCGGAGAAAGCGGATAAATATCCTCAATATTACGCCAGTTATTTTGGGCTTGTAAGCTGCCTAAAAGTTGGTCTAATTCTTGTTGATTGAGCTTAATTAACGGAAAATCGGAGGGTGTATAACCGCCATTTTCTGATGCTAAACAATGAGCAATTAACTTCTGTAATGTGTTGAAAAATTCTTGTGCTAAATTCTCAATTGTCTGGTGCTGGTGAAGATTTTTGCTATAAGTCCAATTTATTTGCAGACTTTCTTCAATGATAATGCTGTTGATATCCAAAAGATGAGGGCGATCGCTTTGCAAACTTTGGTTATACCCCGCAGACTCACTAGCTGGTTGTATCCAAGCATCTGTATTCAGGAGTTGATCGAATTGTCCTAAATAATTGAAGCTGATTTGCGCTGGTGGTAACGCTTCTAATTGAGCCGCAATTTCTGTATTTTGGCTCAAATAACGCAATAAACCATAGCCAATTCCTTTATTGGGAATCGCTCGCAGTTGTTCCTTAACAGATTTTAAAGCATCTGCGAGATTTTCTGTTGCTCCCAGTTCCAAAAGTACAGGAAAAATGGTTGTAAACCATCCGACAGTACGCGATAAATCTACACCATCAACAATATCTTCCCGCCCATGACCTTCTAAATTGAACAGCACAGAGCTAAAATTCGTCCATTTGCTCAAAACCAACGCCAAAGCAGTTAATAGGACATCGTTAATTTGAGTGTTATAAGCTTTCGGCACATCTTGCAATAAAGCACGAGTTTCTTCCTCAGTTAAGCAGACTAATACTGTATCAGCAGATGCAACTGTATTCGCTTCTGATGTAAAGTCAACTGGGATAGAAGGAACTGCGGCGCGAGAGTCATTGAGCCAATAATTTACTTCAGATTTAAGAGTTTTTGACTGAGCATATTCTGTTAATTTTTCAGACCAATCTTTAAAAGAACTGGTTTTAGCAGGAAGCGCAATTTTTTGACATTCAGCAAGTTGTTGATAAGCTGTTTGTAAATCTTCTAATAAAATTCGCCAAGAAACACCATCAATTATTAAGTGATGGATAACTATTATTAATCGCGCCCTTTGATTAATACCCAGATAGAAAAAGCCAACTTGGACTAAATTTTCTGATAAATGTAAACTAGCTTGTAAAGAATTTGATTGAGCTTCAATAGCTACTTTTTGTTCACTTTCAGAAAGTGTAGATAAGTCTAATTCAGAGAATGCAATATTACGATCTGGTTGGGAATAAGTTTGCTGCCAAGTCGAGTCAGATTGTATAAATCGTAAGCGCAAAGCATCGTGATGTCCGAGCAATTGCTGTAATGCTTGCTTTAACAAATCTGGCTTGGTGTCAGAGGGAACTGAGAGCAAAAATGTTTGATTAAAGTGGTGGGGATTGGAGAAATTTTGCTCAAAAAACCAATGTTGAATCGGCGTTAGCGGTAATGTTCCGGTGACTAAATCTTGTTCAGCCTCAACAGCTTTAATTGTACCTGCTACTGCTGCCAATTGCGCGATCGCTTGATTGGCAAATAGTTGTTTCAGACTCAGTTGTAAACCCGCTTGCTTGGCTTTCGCCAGAATTTGAATACTGAGAATAGAATCTCCGCCGAGTTCAAAGAAGTTATCATGAATACCGACTGGCTCGACTCTGAGAACTTCTGACCAAATCTGCGCTAATGTTTCCTCAATTTGGTTACGTGGAGCAACAAAACTGGCTTCCAATCCCTCACGGGTGTCTGGTGCTGGTAAAGCGCGACGGTCAACTTTACCATTAGGAGTTAAAGGTAAAGATTCTAGCAGCACAAAAGCATGAGGAATCATGTATTGTGGCAATTGACTAGAAAGGAGCGATCGCAACTGATTAATTGTCGGTGGATGCTGTGGATTTCCTACCACGTAAGCAACCAAGCGTTTACTTCGACTTACCTCGGCTCCGCTCGGCACAAGTCTCTCAGTACAAGTTTCACCTGGGTTATCTTCACGAGCAATAACACAAGCAGCTTGTACATCCTCATGTTGGTTGAGTAATTCTTCAATTTCTCCCAATTCGATGCGGAAGCCGCGAATTTTTACCTGATTATCGATGCGTCCCAGGTATTCAATAGTCCCATCTGTTAAATAACGCGCTAAATCGCCAGTTTTATATAATCTACTACCTTCTGCCTCCTGCCTCTGGTTGGTGAGCGCAGTCGAACCACTGCCTTCTGCCTTCTCAAACGGATTAGGAATGAATTTTGCTTTCGTCAACTCTGGACGATTAAGATAGCCTCGCGCCAACCCAGCACCGCCAATGTGCAGTTCTCCTGGCACACCCACAGGTACAGGTTGGAGATATTCATCTAAAATATAAACCTGCGCGTTAGCGATCGCACGACCAATAGGTACAACTTGTCTGTCACTACCACGTTGACAAGTCCAGAAAGTTGAGTCAATACAAGCTTCTGTCGGCCCGTAGAGATTGTATAAATTCACATTCAGCTTGCTTAATAAATCCTCTTGCAAAGCAACTGGTAAAACTTCACCACCACAAAAGACTTGTTTGAGAGAATCGCAAGTTTCAATTCCTCCCTGTTCTAAAAGGATTCGTAATAAAGATGGAACAAATTGAACGGTAGTAACTTTTTGTTGAGCAATTACATTTAACAGGTAAGCACCATCAGCATGACCTCCAGGTTGAGCTAATAGCAACTGTCCGCCAACTAACAAAGGGGCGTAAAATTCCCAAACAGAAGCATCAAAGCTAAAGGGAGTTTTTTGTAAAACCTTGTCTGTTTCATTTAGGGGGAATGTTGCTTGCATCCAGAACATATGGTTGCAAAGGTTGCGGTGAGTAAGCATCACCCCTTTAGGCTGACCTGTAGAACCAGAGGTGTAAATTACATAAGCCAAGTTACTAGCTTGTACATTGGTAATGCAATTTTCCTGGCTGTACTCAGCGATTAAATGCCAGTTAGTATCTAAACAGACAAATTTTGCTTGATGCTGAGGTAAATTCTTGCTCAAATGCTGCTGAGTCAACAATACAGAAACCTGAGCATCTTGCAGCATAAAGCTCAAACGCTCTTGAGGATAATCTGGATCAAGTGGTAAGTATGCTGCACCTGCTTTGAGAATCCCCAAAAGTCCTATGACCATTTCTAAAGAACGTTCTACACAAATACCCACTAAAGTATCTGGTTTTACACCCAATGAACGCAAATAATGAGCTAACTGATTAGCATGAGTATTCAATTCGTAGTAAGTCAGTTGTTGATTGTCAAACACCACAGCTACAGCATCAGGTGTACGCTCAACTTGTTCCTCAAATAACTGATGGATGCACTTATCTAATGGATAATCTGCTTGGGTATTGTTCCATTCAACTAATAATTGATGTTGCTCAGGTTGTGTCAGCAATGGTAATTTTGCAATCTTTTGTTCTGGGTTAGCAACAATACCTTCGAGCAATGTTACAAAATGCCCTGCCATGCGTTTAATTGTGCTGGCATCAAATAAATCGGTGCTATATTCCCACACCCCTATCATTCCATTAGGAGTGTTCTGCATTGATAAACTCAAATCAAACTTCGCTGTTGAACTTTCTGCCGCCAACGGAGTCACAGTCAAACCAGCCAACTCTATCTCAGACATCGGCGCATTCTGAAGAGCAAACATCACTTGAAACAGTGGTGTATAGCTGAGGTCTCTTTCCGGCTGCAAAGCATCCACCAGCATTTCAAACGGCAAATTCTGATGAGTGTATGCTTCCATTGCTGTTTCTCTAACACGAGTCAGCAATTCGCTGAAGCTGGGATTACCTGCTAAATTGCTTTGCATGACTAAGGTATTGACAAAAAAGCCAATTAACCCTTCTAGTTCAAAGCGATCGCGGTTAGCAATTGGTGTCCCTACCAAAATATCAGACTGTCCTGTATAGCGATAAAGCAAGGTATCATAAGCCGCTAACAGCGTCATGAATAGAGTACAACCTTGCTCCTGACTCAGTTTGACTAAATTATTGGTTAATTCAACTGACAGCGCAAACTGTTGATATGAGCCTGTAAATGTCTGTTCCGCAGGTCTTGGTCTATCTGTGGGTAAAGCTAGTAAAGCAGGTGCATTTGCTAATTGCTGTTCCCAATACGAGAGTTGACTTTGCAGTACATTCCCTTGCAACCAGTTTCTCTGCCAAATAGCGAAATCTGCATACTGTATGGGTAATGGTGCTAATGGTGACGGTTGATTTTGAGAATAAGCGTTGTATAGTGCTGCTAGTTCTTGAATAAACACACCCATTGACCAACCATCACTGACAGCGTGGTGCATACAAACTAACAAGATGTGTTCTGTATCATTCAGTACTACTAATTTTGCTCTAATTAACGCTTCAGAAGCTAAGTCAAACGGTTTAATAGCTTGTTGCTGCGCTAACTGCTGCGTGGCTACTTCCTGTTGGGTTGCAGATAAATCCTTGAAATCAACTATTGATAATGTTCCCTGCGATGCACTGAGCTTGTCGAAGTGTTCCCTAATTATTTGTGTTGGCTGTCCATCAACTGTAATGAAGTTGGTACGTAAAGCTTCGTGGCGATGAATTATTTCAATGAAGCTTTGTTCTAAAGCTGCTTGATTGAGATTCCCTAGCAGACGCAAAGCGATAGGAATGTTGTATAAAGCACTATTCGGTTCTAGTTGGTCTAAAAACCACAAACGTTGTTGAGCAAACGACAGTGGTAAATCTGAATTTTTTACTTTTGGTAAAATGGGCGGTTCAGAAAGTTCTTTGTTTTGTTGCTGTAATTGTCCAATCTGATGAGCTAATTCTGCTAATGTGGCTGTAGCAAACAAATCACGCAATGGTAACTCTACTTTAAAAATGCTGCGAATGCGTGAAACTAATTGCGTTCCTAATAGCGAGTGTCCACCTAATTCAAAGAAGTTATCGGTAATGCTTACTTGCGCTACTTTGAGAACTTGCGACCAAATTTGTACTAACAGTTCTTCGATTGGGTTGCGCGGTGCAATATAGTTGTCTGTGCTGGTACTGTATGAATCTGGTGCGGGTAAAGCACGACGGTCTACTTTACCACTAGGTGTAAGTGGTAGAGAATCCAGAAATACAAAAGCACTGGGTATCATGTATTCTGGGAGTTTTGCTTTCAGATATAGCCGTAGTTCGCTAATTGTAAGTGTAGAGTCTTGATTTGCGATCGCATAAGCAACTAAGCGTTTACTTCGACTTTGCTCAGTACAAGTATCACCAGGTGTATCTTCACGTGGAATCACGCAACAAGCTTGTATATCACTATGTTGACTGAGTGCGGCTTCAATTTCACCTAACTCAATGCGAAAACCACGTATTTTTACTTGATTATCAATACGCCCTAAGTATTCTATATTGCCATCTGGAAGATAACGCGCCAAATCCCCAGTTTTATATAATCTATTACCTTCTGCCTCCTGCCTCCGGTCACCGAGCGAAGCCGAGGTGCTACCTTCTGCTTCTTCAAAAGGATGAGGAATAAATTTTTCTTGTGTCAATTCAGGACAGTTGAGGTAGCCTCTAGCCAAACAGACACCGCCAATATATAACTCTCCTGGTACACCGACGGGTACGGGCTGTAAATATTTATCTAATATATAAATTTCTGTATTAGCAATCGGTTTGCCAATCGGAGGAAGCAACGGCCAAGTTTCTACGGGATTAGTTAGTGTAAAAGTAGTAACCACATGGCTTTCCGATGGCCCATAATGATTGTGCAGAGTACAATCACCAAGTTTGCTGAACCATTGAGAAATTGCGGGAGTAATCTGCAACTGTTCCCCAGCCGTAATTACTTCTCGTAAATGACTAGCAAATATTTCACTATCAACAGCTACTTCCGCTAGTTGCTGTAAGGCGACAAAGGCAAGAAACAACCTTTCAACAGCTTTTTGTTTCAGAAAACCTAATAAAGCCACAGCATCACGGCGCAATTCTTCCGTAATTAACAGCAATGTGCCGCCAGAACACCAAGTAGAAAAGATTTCTTGAAAGGAGACATCAAAGCTGATGGGCGCAAATTGCAGAGTTTTTGCCCCATGAGAAATTGTTGTGTTTTGCAGTTGCCATAAAATCAGGTTGCAAAGGGGAAGCTGATTCATTGCTACTCCCTTGGGTTTCCCTGTAGAACCAGAGGTATAAATTACATAACCTAAGTTATTTGCTTGTACGCCAGATATGAGATTGTTTTTACTGAATTGGGAAATTAGTCCAGCGTCAGTATCTAAACAAACGAGCTTTGCTTGATAAGAGGCAGAATAACTCAAGGCTCTCTCTTTCCCCCTGCCCCCTGCTCCCGGTCGCCGAGCGAAGCCGAGGTGCTGCCCCCCTGCCTTTTCACACTGGGGTAGTCTGTTAATGAGTGCCTGCTGAGTTAGCAATACTGAAACTTGAGCATCTTTGAGCATAAAACTCAGGCGTTCAGTGGGATATTCTGGGTCAATTGGTAAGTATGCACCACCCGCTTTCAGAATCCCCAATAGTCCCACAACCATTTCTAAGGAACGTTCGACACACAACCCCACTAGTACATCAGGTTTTACACCCAATGAACGCAAATAATGAGCTAACTGGTTAGCACGACAGTTCAATTCATGGTAAGTAAGTTTTTGATTGCCAAACTCTACTGCAACTGCATCAGGTGTATGCTGAACCTGTTCCTCAAATAATTGATGAATACATTTATCTTGGGGATAATCGGTTTTTGTATGATTCCACTCAACGAGTAACTTTTGTTGTTCGGGTTCTGTCAGCAGAGGTAATTGGGAAATTTGCTGCTGTGGGTTAGTAACAATCCCTTCCAGCAAGGTTTGCAAATGACCAGCCATCCGTTCGATAGTGGTTGCATCAAACAAATCAGTATTGTATTGCCAAACAGCTACTAGTCCTTGGCTAGTGTTCTGCATTAATAAAGTTAAGTCAAACTTGGCGGTTGTCCTGCCTGTCGCTAAGGGACTCACAGTTAAACCAGTTAATTCTGCTTGCGATGTGACTCCATTCTGAAGCACAAACATTACCTGAAACAGTGGTGTATAGCTGAGGTCGCGCTGTGGCTGCAAAACCTTAACCAACTCCTCAAAAGGTAAGTCTGGATGAGCGTAAGCTTCTAGTGTCAACTGGCGCACTCGATGCAGTAACTGCTTAAAACTGGGATTACCTGATAAATCGGTGCGTAAAACTAAGGTATTGGCAAAATAGCCAATTAACCTTTCAATTTCTATGCGATCGCGGTTAGCGATCGGCGTACCCACTACAATATCATCTGAGCCTGTATAGCGATAAAGTAAGGTGACAAATGCTGTAAACAGGGTCATGTATAAAGTAGCTCCCTGTTGCCTGCTGAAATTAACGAGAGCTTGGCTCAAATCCTGAGGAAGGTGTACATATTTAAGTGCGCCTTGGAAAGTTTGAATTGCAGGTCTGGGTCTGTCTGTGGGTAATTCTAATAAGGTGGGAGCGTTTTTAAGTAGTTGCTGCCAGTAGTTTAGCTGTTTTTGCAGTACCTCTGTTTGCAACCATTTTCGTTGCCAAACAGCAAAATCAGCATACTGAATTGGTAATACAGGTAACTCTGGAGACGAATTATGACAGATAGCTGAGTAAATGGTTGCTAACTCTCGCATTAACAAGTCCATTGACCAACCATCAATAATGATGTGGTGTATTGTTATTAACAATATATTTTCTATATCTGTGAGTTTCAGCACAGAAACTCGAATTAAAGGAGAATTAGCGAGGTCAAAGGGTTTGGTCGTTTCTTCTATAGCTAATTGCTGAGTTGCGATCGCTCTTTCACCCTCTGGTAAATCTGTTAAATCTAATACTAATATATTTAAAGTTAAGTTGTCAGCAATTACCTGAACTGGCTGGTCGTTGATGGTGCGGAAGTTGGTGCGTAAAGCTTCGTGGCGAGTGATAATTTGGTTGAGGCTTTGTTCTAGTGCGGTAATGTTTAACTGACCGTGAAGTTTTAGAGCTAGTTGTTCGTTATAAAAGGGGTTATCTGGTTCTAATTGGTTCAATAACCACAGTCTTTCTTGAGCAAAAGATAGAGGTAAGTTTTGAGTGCGATCGCATTTAATTAAAGGTGAATCTGTGTGAGTACTAATTTTATTTTTATTGTGTAGTAGTAAAATAAGTTCTGCTTTATTTTTAGCCAGTAAATCACGAGTTTCTGCTGTTAAAATTCCCTTAGGAGCATTAACACGTAACTGCTCACCATCAACCCACAACTTTACACCTTGCTTATTTAGATCGGCTACCAATTGCTCAATATTCACAGAAACATTACCTCCAACTCTTCACCTAACTTCTGCTTTACCTGTTCATTAAGGAATAAAAAAATAATTAAAAACGAACCACAAAGACACAAAGAACACGAAGTAAAAAATGCTTTAAAGAGTTATTGCATAAGTCATAATAATTTCAATAAATACAGTAGACTTAAACTGTCCGTAAAAATATTTTCTGTGTTATTTATTATTTTCTTCTTTGTGTACTTTGCGGTTCGTCATAATAATTTTTTGTTCACGACTTATCAGAAATTGCTTTCAATCATTCATCTTATGGGGTGGCCATCTTATCCACCCCAAATCTTAGTCAATTTCCTTCTCTAAATTGCAATTTCTTCTCTCTCAATCGCACTCGAATCAGTATCGAATTTTATTTGTTTCTCCAGCCTCAACGCTATTTCAGCTATTGTAGGAGAATCAAACAGATTTGCCACAGCTAATTGAATATCAAAAGCATTCCGCAATCGAGACATTACTTGAACAGCTATTAATGAATCTCCTCCTAGTTCAAAAAAGTTATCATAAATTCCTACCTGTTTTAGCCCTAACAATTCTTGCCAAATCTCCGCAATTTTATCTTCAATCTCATTACGGGGAGCTATATATGAGTTAGATAAATTAGGTCTTGAGTGGAATGTAGATAAACTGGCTTGCAGCTGTGATAAACTCTGTGATTTTTTTTCAAAGTTATTGCTAAATGCTGTTTGCACAGCAGCTTGAGCCATAATAATTTGATGTTCAAAAGCTTCACTTTGAGGAAAAGCAGCAACTTCAATAAAGCCTTGATATTGTAATGCTTCAAACCATTGTTCTTCAGTGATAAAAGGCTGACCAAGGCTGCGTCTTTTATCATCTAAAGGTTTCAGCAATAAACCCCAACTCATATCAAAATCTATCTTCGGCTGAGTTACTTCCCACAGTAAAAGGAAACCGCCAGGAGCTAATAAAGAGCGTACATGATGGAGAGTTTTATCGATGTTTTGAGTTGCGTGTAAAACATTAGAAGCTATGACTACATCAAAGCTATACTTCTCAAAACCTTGCTCAGTAGGCGACTTATCTATGTCTAGTAATTGGTAGTCAATAAATGGATATTCTTGAAACTTTTGTTGTGCTTGAGTTAAGAAACCGCTACCAATATCTGTAAAAGTATAGCTGGTTTGTTGCGCGGGTAACACTGGTAATATTGCTTGGGTAGACATACCAGTACCCCCGCCGATTTCCAAAACTCTTATGTGAACTGATGGCGGTAATAACTTAACCATCTGTTCTAAACTAAAACGCAAAATAGAGTTGTAATAAGCAACCAAAGGCGATTCTAAATGCGAACCGTTTTGCTTATCTTGGTAAACCAATTCATCAAAAAATTCTAATGGTTCTTGTTTACCAACAACAACAGCAGCTAAATTGTCACCGCAGCGTTGTACTAAATCTAAATCTATAGGAGTTGTAGCAGCAAATCTTTCTTTAACTTCTGCTAAATGTTCATCGATAAAATCTGGCGAACATGGTACAAATTCAGTAAATAATTGATGCTGTTGCTGTAGTTGTCCTTGTTCTACTAATATTTGCAACCATCTAAAAAACAATTGTTGATAGTGGGGTATAATTTGACATTCCGTTATCAAATCTTCTCCAGAATATCTTTTTTTGCGATTACTAAAAGCCCCTAATTGTTGGAAGGTAATATTAATATAGGCTGTACATAAACTATCTAAATACTGTTTGTTTTCCTGATATGTGACTTCATTGAGTTTTACATTTTGAGCATTGGCTTGTTTTTCACCTGCTTTTATCAGCGATGTCCATAATTTTGCTGTTGGAGGTACAATTTGCAACTCTCCCCAAGCTGTCTTTTGTGGTGGTTCAATCCAATAACGTTGGCGTTCAAAGGGATAAGTTGGTAAGGGAATCCGATAATATTCATTCTGACTATAAAATCCCAACCAATCTATCTTGACTCCAGCCAACCAAAGTTGACCTAATGTTGTAAATAAAATAGCCAAATCCGATTGTTTATCTTGCGGATGGCGTAGCGAATTTAAAATTGTTTGTGTTGCGGCTTTGTCTGGATGTCTTTTAGCTAATGTCGTGAGTGTGTGTCCTGGCCCTACTTCTAATAAGACTTGCTCAGGTGTTGCTAATAATTTCTCGATACCTTGAGCAAACAACACTGTAGAACGCAGATGTTGCGCGTAGTAGTCGGGGTTTGTGGCTTGGCTAACTGTAATCCAAGTACCTGTAAGGTTGGAAATATAAGGAAGTTTTGGAGGATTTAAAGTAACTTTTTTGACTCGCTCTGCAAATGCCTCTAAGATTGGTTCCATCATCTGAGAATGGAAAGCATGGGAAGTATGCAGACGGCGACATTCAACACTTTGATTAGCAAGCTGATGTTGTAGTGTATCTATTGCTGTTATAGAACCAGAAACTACACATTGCGATCGCTGATTAATCGCAGCTACAGAAAGCTCTGAGCCTAATAAGGATTTTACCTTTTCTGGGGGCAAAGGAACAGAAAGCATTGCGCCAGTGGGAAGTTGCTGCATCATCTGTCCGCGTGCTGCTACCAAAGATAAAGCATCTTCTAGGGAAAAAACTCCGGCGAGGGTTGCGGCAACATATTCGCCAATACTATGACCGATCGCAGCTTGTGGTTCCACTCCCCAAGACTGCCATAATTTAGCTAGGGCATATTCAATGACAAAAATTGCGCTTTGAGCAATGCTTGTTTGTTGAAGTTGCTGTGATGCTTCAGTAATTTTGTCATCACTAGGGTAAAGAATATGGCGTAAATCTAACCCTAGTAGGGGTTTGAGAATTTCTGAGCAATAATCAACTTGTTCTTGAAATACTATCTCTGTTTGATAAATTTCCCGCGCCATGTTGACGTACTGAGAACCTTGACCGGGAAACATAAAGACTACAGACCGTTCTGTAATCTCTGTATAGTTAGTAACAACTTGTTTTGACTCTAAATTGCTCAGAGATTGAACAGCATCGTCTAAATTTTGGCAAATCAACATCCGCCGATGATTAAAACCCCGACGACCGCTATTAAGTGTATAAGCTAAATCACCTAAATTAACTTCTGGATGCTCTTTTAAATGCGTGATTAAATTATCTGTCGCCTTCTCCAACGCACTAGCAGTTTTAGCCGACAAACACAATAGAAAATGTTGACTGTTGAGTGTTGACCCTTCGACTTCGCTCAGGGTCAAGGCTGAGCGGAGTCGAAGCCTTGACTTTTGACTTTTGACTTGTTTGGCTTCTTCCAAAATCACATGAGCATTCGTCCCCCCCATCCCAAAGGAACTAACACCAGCACGGCGAGGAGTGTTATTTGTTTTCCATTCGGTCAGAGTTGTATTGACATAGAAAGGACTGTTAGCAAAATCGATTTTGGGGTTAGGTGTTTGGAAGTGCAAACTAGGAGGCAGCGTTTTATTTTGCAATGCTAATGCTGTCTTTATTAAACCTGCAACACCTGCTGCTGTATCTAAATGTCCCAAGTTGGTTTTTAGCGAACCAATAGCGCAGAAACCTTTTTTATCGGTAGTTTCTCTAAAAGCTTGAGTTAAAGCGGCAATTTCGATGGGGTCGCCTAATGGTGTAGCTGTACCATGAGCTTCAATGTAGGTAATTGTTTCGGCATCTACACCAGCTACAGCTTGCGCTTCACCAATGACTGCGGCTTGACCACTGACACTAGGCGCAGTGTAACCCACCTTTGTTGCACCATCGTTATTGATAGCCGAGCCTTTAATGATTGCATAGATATGGTCGCGATCGCTTATTGCATCCTGTAATCTTTTTAATACCACAATTCCTGCACCACTACCGCCAATAGTTCCCTGTGCTTGAGCATCAAAAGCACGGCAATGTCCATCAGGAGAAAGTATCATTTCCTCTTGATATAAATAGCCTTTGTTTTGGGGAATGTTGAGGGTAACTCCTCCAGCTAAAGCCATGTCACATTCACCATTGAGAAGACTTTGACAAGCTTGGTGAACGGCAACTAAAGAAGTAGAACAAGCTGTTTGTACATTTATTGCTGGGCCTGTCAAGCCAAGTTTATATGCAACTCTGGTGGGTAAAAAATCTTTATCGCTGGAAATTCCTAATTGCAGAGGATCAAATGTTTCTGATAATTGATGATGAGGATAAATATTATTGAGTAAATATCTATTCATCCCCACACCACCATAAACCCCGATTAAACCGTTATAGATTTGTGGGTCATAACCAGCCTTTTCTACAGCTTCCCAAGCCAACTCTAAAAATAAGCGTTGTTGTGGATCTATTAACTCAGCTTCTTTAGCACTATACCCAAAGAAATTAGCATCAAATAATTCAATATCTTCTAGAGCCGCACTAGCTTTTACATAATGAGGATTATTTACTAAATCCGGTACAACACCAGCATTAATTAATTCCTCATCTGTCAACTGAGATATAGACTCTACACCATCACAAAGATTCTGCCAAAATTGGGCAATATCTTTTGCTCCTGGAAATCTCCCAGCCATAGAGATAATTGCAATTTCCGAATTATTAAATTCATTATTATTTAAATTTAAGTTCATTTTTACCTTTTTCTCTGAGAGCGATATTGTTGTCTTGACTGTAATCTTTGATTTTTTAATGGTTTTAATTCGCTATAAGCTTGTGTGCGGTTATGATTTTGTTTGGTTGTTTCTTCTTGGTTAATTTTATTAATCAAATGTTGGCTGAAACTATGGATAGTTGGGTAATTAAACATATCAACTATGGATAGTTCTACCCCAAATTTTTCTTGCAAATGCTGATTAATGCGTACTAGTAATAAAGAATGCCCCCCTAGTTCAAAGAAATTATGGTAAATTCCTACCTTTTCTATTGCTAAAGCTTGTTGCCAAATGCCAGCAATGATATTTTCTATCTCTGTATTTGGCATGACATAATCTGATAATTCTTGATGTAAATCTGGCTTGGGTAAAGCGTGACGGTCTACTTTACCGTTAGGTGTCAAAGGTAAAGATTCAAGAATCACAAAAGCACTTGGTAACATATACCCAGGCAATTTATCAGCCAAAAATTGACGTAGTTCACCTGTTGTAAGTGTCACGTTTTTTTGTGTCCCTACATAGGCGATTAAACGCTTACTTCGACTCCTTTCGACTTCGCTCAAGGCAAGCCGCTCAGTACAAGTATTTCCCCCAGTTTCTTCACGAGGAATAACACAACATATCTGCACATCATTATGTTGGCTGAGTGCTGCTTCAATTTCGCCCAATTCGATGCGGAATCCGCGTATTTTTACTTGATGATCGATACGTCCTAAATATTCAATTGTGCCATCTGGTAAATAACGTGCTAAATCCCCAGTTTTATACAATTTTGGACTATTAAACGTGGCTTTGCTTATTGGGATAGTTTTTGTCTCACGCAGAGGCGCAGAGACGCAGAGATTATGAGTTTGAGAAATCAAATTTTTAATTTTTATCCCTTCATTCAGCAACGCCTGAAACGGGTTGGAGATAAATTTCTCTTGTGTCAACTCTGGACGGTTGAGGTAGCCTCGCGCTAAACCTACACCATCAATGTGTAATTCTCCTGGTACACCCACGGGTACGGGTTGTAAATACTCGTCTAAAATGTAGATTTGTGTATTAGCGATCGCTTTTCCAATAGTGATTTTCTCATCTTCATAGGTGCATTGTGCGATCGTTGCACAGACAGAAGCTTCCGTTGGGCCGTAGGCATTAAAGAAATTTCTACCAACAGACCATTGCTTGATTAATTCAGGCGAACAAGCTTCTCCAGCGACAATAATTGTTTGCAATGTTGGCAATTCGTCACTCGGCATAACTGCTAACGCCGATGGTGGTAAGGTGACATGGGTAATATCATGTTTGCGTAATTGCTTAACTAATGGCTTTCCTGGGAGTAGAGAATCTTTTGTTCCTAAATACAGTGTTCCGCCTGAACCCAAAGCCATGATGATTTCCCAAATCGAAGCATCAAAACTGAAGGAAGCAAACTGGAGAACGCGACTATCAGAAGTTAAGCCAAAAGTTTGTATCTGAGCTTGAGCTAGGTTGCATAATCCTTTATGCTCCACCATCACACCTTTCGGTCTACCTGTTGAACCGGAAGTGTAAATCAAGTTAGCTAAATTAAAGGCTCTAACTTCACTAGTTGGGTTATCTTGATTGTTTTGGGCAATTTTATCCCATACATCATCTAAACAAACCTTGTTTGCTTGATAATCAGGAAGTCTCTCAAGCAGCCATTGTTGAGTTAGCAGCACCGAAACTTGAGCATCTTCTAACATAAAGCGCAAACGCTCTTGAGGATAATCTGGGTCAAGTGGTAGGTATGCTCCTCCTGCTTTGAGAATCCCCAAAAGTCCTATGACCATTTCTAATGAACGTTCTACACAAATACCTACTAGCACATCTGGCTTCACACCCAATGAGCGCAAGTAATGAGCTAACCCATTAGCGCGATAATTTAATTGGTGATAAGTTAGTTGTTGATTTTCAAATACTACAGCTACAGCATTAGGAATACGCTGAACCTGCTCCTCAAACAATTGATGAACGCACTTATCTAATGGATAATCTGCTTGAGTATCATTCCATTCAACCAATAGTTGATGTTGTTCAACTGCTGTCAGCATTGGTAATTGGGAAATCTGCGCCTCTGAATTAGCAACAATACCTTCCAGCAAAGTCACAAAATGACCAGTCATGCGCTCAATAGTGGACGCATCAAACAAATCAGTATTGTATTCCCACACACCCAGCAAGCCTTGAGTCGTGTTTTCCATCGACAAAGCTAAATCAACCTTGGCTGTTTTAGTTTCTACTGGTAATGTACTAACAGTTAACCCAGCAAGCTCTAATTCTTGTAGAGGCGCATTTTGCAGCATAAACACTACTTGGAACAGTGGTGTATGTCCCAAATCCCTTTCCGGCTGTAATGCTTCCACCAGCATTTCAAACGGCAAATTCTGATGAGTGTATGCTTCCATTGCTGTTTCTCGCACGCGAGTCAGCAACTCATTAAAACTAGGATTACCTGCTAAATTACTCCGCATGACTAAGGTATTGACAAAAAAGCCAATTAACCCTTCTAGTTCGGAGCGATCGCGGTTTGCAATTGGTGTCCCGACTAAAATATCTGACTGTCCTGTATAGCGGTAGAGTAAGGTATCATAAGCTGCCAACAGCATCATAAACAGAGTACAACCTTGCTCTTGGCTCAGTTTCAGCAATTTATCGGTTAACGCAACTGACAGTGTAAACTCATGATGTGCGCCAACAAACGTCTGTACTGCTGGTCTTGGTCTATCTGTAGGTAATGCTAATAAAGCAGGTGCATCCTTTAACTGTTGTTCCCAATACGAAAGTTGATTTTGCAGTACATTCCCTTGCAACCAGTTTCTTTGCCAAATCGCAAAATCTGCATACTGAATTGGTAATGGTGCTAAAGGTGACGGTTTATTTTGAGTATAAGCATTATAAAGTGCTGCCAACTCCTGGATAAACACACCCATTGACCAACCATCACTGACAGCGTGGTGCATACACACCAACAATATGTGTTCTGTTTGGGAAAGCACCACCAACGTAACTCTAATTAATGCTTCATCTGCGAGGTTAAATGGTGTAATTGCTTCTTGTTGCGCTATTTCTTGTACAGCATTTTCTGTTTCTGCTGTAGATAAATGCTGTAATTCAACAACTGATTCTATTCCCTGCGATGCACTGAGCTTGTCAAAGTGTTCCCTAATTACTTGTGTTGGTTGTCCATCAACTGTAATGAAATTAGTACGTAAGGCTTCATGACGATTAATTATTTCCTGCAAGCTCTTTTCTAAAGCTACTTGAGCAAGATTGCCTTGTAAACACAAAGCTACAGGAATGTTGTATAAAGCACTATTTGGTTCTAATTGGTCTAAAAACCATAAACGTTGTTGAGCAAAGGATAAAGGTACATGAGTCTTCTCTGTTCTGGGTACAATTGGGGGTTCACAAATTTCTATTTTTTGCTGCTGTAACTTATCAATTACTTGAGCTAATTCGGCTAATGTTGCAGTAGCAAACAACTCACGCAATGGTAGTTCTACTTTGAAAATGCTGCGGATACGTGAAACTAATTGTGTTCCTAATAGCGAATGTCCACCCAGTTCAAAGAAGTTATCGTTAATACCTACTTGGTCTATTTTCAGCACTTGTGACCAAATTTGTACTAACAGTTCTTCGATTGGGTTGCGTGGTGCAACATATTTATCTAAGTTACTGCTGTATAATTCCAGTGCTGGTAAAGCTTTGCGGTCTATTTTACCGTTAGGAGTTAATGGTAAATACTCTAGCAATATAAAAGCACTTGGAACCATGTAATCTGGTAGCTTTGCTTTCAAATATTGCCGAAGTTCGCTAATTGTGGGTGTAGAGTCCTGATTTACTACCAAATAAGCAACTAGCCGTTTACTTCGACTTAGCTCAGTACAAGTCTCACGAAGATTATCTTCACGGCAAATCACACAGCAAGCTTGTATATCAATATGTTGGCTAAGTGCAGCTTCAATTTCACCTAACTCGATGCGGAAACCACGTATTTTTACTTGATTATCGATGCGTCCCAAGTATTCTATATTGCCATCTGGTAAATAACGTGCTAAATCCCCAGTTTTATATAATTTTGAATTGTTGAAAGGATTAGGAATAAATCTTTCCTGCGTCAATTCTGGACGGTTGAGGTAGCCTTGAGCCAAGGAAGCGCCACCAATATACAACTCTCCTGGCACACCAATAGGTAGAGGCTGTAAGTTTGAGTCTAGAATGTAGGTTTTTGTGTTGGCAATAGGGCGACCAATGGGAGGTGATGCGATAGTATCTTGTGCATTAGAGATTACTAGCCCAGAAGTTGTAACAACAGTGTTCTCTGTTGGGCCATAATTATTCACCACCGTAAAAGGTATGAAAGCTGAAGGGTAATTATGCAGCTTATCCCCACCAACTAGCATTGTTCGCAAAGCTACGTTTTCATCCCATTCTAAAGATAGTAACTTCTCTGCAAAGGGGGTTGGTAAAAAACTGATTGTGATTTTATTTGATGTCAGCCAATTTTGTAAATCTATTGGAGAGAGAAGGGTTTCAGATGTTACCACATAAATACTTGCGCCAGTCGTGAGGTAAGGCCACAATTCCCACACCGCAGCATCAAACGCTGTTCCTGCTAATTGAGTGGCTTTGTCTAATGGGGTGATTTCAAAGTTGCATTGATGCCAAAAAATTAGATTTAATAAACTTTGATGAGTAACTAATACCCCTTTGGGTTGACCTGTAGAACCAGAGGTATAAATTACATAAGCTAAATTATTAGCTTGAACTTCGTTGATTGGATTATCTTGATTTAATGGGGAAATTTCTTGCCAATATGTATCTAAACAAATCAGCTTTGTTTGATAGTCAGGTAGTTGATTAACTAATTTTTCTTGAGTTAATAAAAAGGATAATTGGGCATCTGCTACCATGAAGTGCAAACGCTCTGTAGGGTAGTTTGGGTCAAGGGGTACATAAGCTCCACCTGCTTTGATAATCCCTAAAATTCCTACGAGCATTTCTAATGAACGTTCTACACAAATACCCACGAGAGTATCTGGTTTGACACCCAATGAACGCAAGTAATGAGCTAATTGATTAGCGCGAATATTTAACTGTTGATAAGTCAGTTTTTGATTACCAAACACCACAGCTACAGCGTCCGGTGTGCGCTCAACTTGCTCTTCAAATAACTGATGGACACATTTATCTAATGGATAATGTGCTTGAGTATTATTCCATTCAACTAATAACTGCTGTTGCTCAACTTCTGTTAGCAATGGTAATTGGGAAATCTGCGTTTCTGGATTAGCAACAATACCTTCCAGCAAGGTGACAAAATGACCTGTCATGCGGTCAATTGTGGACGCATCAAACAAGTCAGTATTGTACTCCCACCACCCGACTAATCCTTGAGTAGTGTTCTCCATTAATAATGTTAAATCAAACTTGGCAATTGTCGTTTCTACAACTAGTGGATGGAAACTTAAGCCAGTCAACTCTACTGGAGACATCGGTACATTTTCCAGCACAAACATCACTTGAAACAAGGGTGTATGAGCTAAATTTCGTTCTGGTTGTAATGCTTCTACCAGCATTTCAAAAGGTAAATGCTGATGAGTGTATGCCTGCATTGCCATCTCTCGCACGCGATTTAGCAATTCGCTAAAGCTGGGATTTCCTGCTAAATTGCTCCGCATGACTAAGGTATTGACAAAAAAGCCAATTAACCCTTCTATTTCAGAGCGATCGCGGTTAGCAATTGGCGTTCCCACCAAAATATCTGACTGTCCTGTGTAGCGATAAAGCAGAGTATCATAAGCCGCTAACAGCGTCATAAAAAGAGTACAGCCTTGCTCTTGACTGAGTTTGACCAATTTCTCAGTTAATTCAACTGACAGCGTAAACTGCTGGCGAACTCCTGTGAATGTCTGCACAGCAGGTCTTGGTCGGTCAATTGGTAAAGATAATACAGTTGGTGCGTCTTTTAGTTGCTGTTCCCAATAGGAAAGTTGATTTTGCAGTACATCCCCTTGTAACCAATGTCTTTGCCAAATGGCGAAATCTGCATACTGAATTGGCAATGGTGTTAAAGGTGACGGCTGACCTTGAGAATAAGCGTTGTATAGTGCTGCTAGTTCTTGGATAAATACACCCATTGACCAACCATCAGAGACAACATGGTGCATAAATACTAACAAGATGTGTTCTGTATCATTCAGCACAACTAATGTTGCTCGAATTAACGCCTCAGTTGCTAAATCAAAAGGTTGAATTAGTTGTTTTTGCGCTAACTGCTGTGTGGCGATTTCTTGTTCAGTCGCTGGTAAATCCTGGAAATCAACAATAGATAATATTCCCTGCGATGCACTGAGCTTGTCGAAGTGTTCCCTAATTACTTGTGTTGGTTGTCCATCGACAGTGATGAAGTTAGTACGTAATGCTTCGTGGCGATGAATAATTTCAGTTAAGCTTTGCTCTAAGGCTGCTTGATTTAGACTTCCTACTAAACGCAAAGCTGTAGGGATATTGTAAAACGCACTATTCGGTTCTAATTGGTCTAAAAACCACAACCTTTGTTGAGCAAATGAAAGTGGTAAATCTGCATTCTTCACTCTTGGTAAAATTGGGGGTACAGATATTTCTAAATCTTGTTGCTGTAATTGCTCAATCGTTCGTGCTAATTCGGCTAGGGTTGTAGTAGCAAATAACTCACGCAATGGTAGTTCTAATTTGAAGCTGGTACGAATGCGTGAAAGCAATTGCGTTGCTAGTAGAGAATGTCCTCCTAATTCAAAGAAGTTATCATCAATGCTGACTTGTTCTACTTTCAGCACTTGCGACCAAATTTGTGCTAACAGTTCTTCAATTGAGTTGCGTGGAGCGATATATTTTTTTGTGCTGGTGCTGTATGATTCCGGTGCGGGTAAGGCTTTGCGGTCTATCTTACCGTTAGAGGTTAGAGGTAAAGATTCTAGCTTTACAAAAGCGTTGGGAATCATGTACTCTGGTAGCTTTGCTTTGAGGTATTGGCGCAGTTCTATAGGGGTGGGAGATTTTTCTTTAGTTACTACGTAAGCAACAAGACGTTTACTTCGACTTCTCTGCGAGACGCTACGCGAACGCTCAGTACAAGTATCCCCTGGTTCATCTTCGCGCACCAATACCACAGTTTCCCAAATATCAGGATGAGATGCTAATAACGCCTCAATTTCTCCCAATTCGATGCGGAAACCACGAATTTTAACTTGATGGTCTATGCGTCCTAAATACTCTAACTCGCCATTAGGTAAATAACGCGCTAAGTCTCCAGTTTTATATAGTTTTGAGTTGTGGTTAAAGGGATTAAAAATAAATTTTTGTGCTGTCAGATCAAAACGATTTAAATAACCTGTTGTCACCCCAGCACCACCGACATACATTTCACCGGGAACGCCTAGAGGGACTGGTTGAAGATATTCATCCAGCACATACACCTGTAAATCGGGTATGGGACGACCGATAACGCTGGCTGTACTATGTAAATCGGCTTTACTCAAGGGACGATAGGTAACGTGTACGGTGGTTTCTGTAATTCCGTACATATTCACTAATTGCGGTTTGCTGTCTCCATGTCGCTCAAACCAAGGTTGTAAACTCTGGATTTCTAAGGCTTCTCCGCCAAATATTACTAGGCGTAAGTTTAATTCGCCTGTTGTTATTCCTGAGTTTTCGGCTTGAATTAGTTGGCGGAATGCTGAGGGTGTCTGATTGAGAACGGTGACTTTTTCTTGACACAATAACTCATAGAAAGATTCTGGAGAACGAGTAATTAAATATGGCACAATTACTAATCTTCCACCGTATAACAAAGCACCCCAAATTTCCCACACAGAGAAATCAAAGGCGTAGGAATGGAACATTGTCCACACATCGTCTTGATTGAAGTGATACCAAGCATCTGTAGCAGCAAATAACCGCACGACATTGTAGTGGTTGACTAATGTACCTTTGGGGTTTCCTGTTGAACCTGATGTGTAGATGATGTAGGCTAAATTTTGCCTTGTGGAGTTACTAACAGGATTTTCCTGACTTGCTCTAGAAATAATCTCCCAATCTTTATCTAAGCAGACAACACGGGCATGATGCTCTGGTAAATCAGCTAGCAATTTCTCTTGAGTCAAAAGCACTGAAACTTTTGAATCATCAAGCATATATAATAAGCGATCGCTAGGATAATCTGGGTCAAGTGGCACATAAGCTCCACCTGCTTTAAGTATGCCTAGTAGTCCGACTATCATTTCTAATGAGCGTTCTACACACAAACCCACTAAAGTATCTGCACTTACACCCAATGTTTTGAGGTGATGTGCTAATTGATTAGCGCGAGTATTTAATTGATGGTATGTCAGTTTTTGCTGTTCATATACAACTGCTACAGCATCGGGTGTACGTTGAACTTGCTCTTCAAACAATTGATGAATGCATTTATCCGAGGGATAATTCGCTTGAGTATCATTCCATTGAGTTAATAACTGTTGTTGTTCAGGCTGTGTTAGCAATGGTAATTGCCAAATCCTCTCTTCTGGATTGCTGACAATTCCTGCTAGCAAAGTTTGAAAATGTCCAGCCATCCGAGTAATTGTAGCTGGCTCAAATAGGTCAGAATTATACTCTAAACTTGCAGTTAGTCCTTGCTCAGTCTCGGTCATCAGCAAGGTTAAATCAAACTTAGCTGTCGGATTTTCTATTTCTAGCTGAGTCAGAGATAAACCAGGTAATTCCAATTTTCCCGGAGGTGTATTCAGCAAGACGAACATTACCTGAAACAATGGAGAGTAGTTCAGGTTTCTTTCTGGCTGTAAGGCTTCGACTACTTGCTCAAATGGTACATCTTGATGAGAGTATGCTTCTATTGCTACTTGGCGGACTCTTTGCAGTAACTCCCAAAAAGTAGGATTACCAGAAATGTCAGTACGCAACACCAAAATATTAACGAAAAAGCCAATTAAAGACTCAATTTCGCTACGGTTGCGGTTAGCGATGGGGGAACCGACAAGAATATCTTGTTGATTGCTGTAGCGCGATAATAAAATGACAAAGCCAGTTAGCAAAGTCATGAATAAGGTTGCACCTGACTGTTCGCTAAGGCTTTTGAGTTTTTGAGTCAGCTGTTCATCTAGCTGAAAGTGCAGAATACTACCACGATTTGTCTGCACAGGTGGACGCACTCGGTCAGTGGGAAGTTCTAGCAGGGGAGGCGCGTCTGCTAATTGTCGCTTCCAGTAGTTCAGTTGATTGTCAGTGACTTGACCTTGCAACCATTTTCTCTGCCAAACTGCAAAGTCTGCATACTGAATGGGTAGTTTAGGTAATGGAGAAGGTTTACCAGCCGCAAAAGCTGTGTACAAAGTTGTTAGTTCGCGCCAGAAAAGACCTTCAGACCAACCATCAAAAGCAATATGGTGGATACTCAGAAGTAAGACATATTCATTTTCATCTAGCTGCACTAGGGAACAGCGTAACGGCGAATTTTGATCTAAATCAAAGGGTTGTTGAACTTTGTTTTTAACTAGTTGTAAAACTTGAGTTTCCCTTTCTTGTTGAGAAAGTTCCTGAAGATTAATTACAGGTAACTTCAAGTTAAAGCTGGGTGCAATAACTTGAATCGGCTGATTATCCGCAGCGAAAAACCTAGTCCGCAATACTTCATGGCGTTGGATAATTTCATTAAAGCTATGCTCTAATGCAGAAATATTGAGCAAACCTTGAAGACGAAAAGCAAAGGAGACATTATAAGTAGAGCTATTTGGCTGCAATTGCTGAATGAACCATAATCTTTCTTGAGAAAAAGACAATGGTAAATGTTCATTCCGAGATACAGGCTGCAAAATTGGCGCTTGATTTTGTAATTCTAGAATACTGGCGATCGCTTGCCAAATATCTTTTCCTGTTTTAGCTGACTTATTCAGTTCTAATGGGTTGATTTCCGCAGAGTAGCTCATTGTAGTCTTCTGGCTTCAGGTCTTCAGGAATATGCAACAAAACAGCCGATACTCAAAACTATCAGCCTTGCTTGGCATTTATTAACTGCACAATCATTTCTATACTTTGGAAATTTTCTGCATTAATATCATTAACTGCAAATCTAATACCAAAATTACTCTGTAATTTTAAAACTAGTGTCATAGCATTAACAGAATCTAGACCCAGGCTAAAGAGATTACTAGATTCTGTTAAATCTTCTCTATTAATATTTGGCAATATATTTAAAACTATATTTTTAGTTTTTTCTGTAATTAAATCAATAGTTTTCATGATGTTATTTTATCAGATAAATTATCAATTAAGTTCTTTCTTAAAACCTTACCAAGTGGACTTTTAGGTATTTCATTGCGAAATTCGATAACTTTCGGTACTTTAAAATCAGCTAACTTGTCTTTGCAGTAAGATACAATCTCTTTCTCATCACAAATATCTTGGTTTTGAGTAACAATAACTGCTTTGATAATTTCTCCTGCATAAGAGCCTTTGATCCCAACCACTACAGCTTCCTTAACCTGATTGTGGGTTATCAATATTTTTTCGATTTCTAGCGGATCGACTTTATGTCCGCCTGTATCAATAAAGATTTGTTTTCTACCAGTAATATAAACCCGTCCCAATTCATCTTTTATGCCTAAATCACCAGTGAAAAATCTACCATTTTGAAATACCTGTTGATTGAGTTTTGGTTGATTACAATATCCTTTTGTTAATGCTGGACTTTTGATAACTATCTCGCCAGTAGTACCAATTGGTAATTCTTTCCCCGCATCATCAATAATTTTAATCTCAATGTTTTTTAAAGGTTCGCCTACAGAATTATAAGTGCTGGTTAAATCAGCATCGAGATTAATAGCAATAGAACCTGCTTCTGTACAGCCATAAAGTTGTCGCACCGGAATATCAAATCTTTGCAGGAATTTATCAAAAATCTCTTTTGCTAAAAAGTTACCCGCAGAAAAGCATAATTTCAGGGATGAGATATCAACTTGCGTATCATTTGGTGTTTCTGCGAGAGTGTTAAAAATATAGGGAACAGCAGGTAAAATAGTAATTTGCTCTTTTTCTATTAGTTCTAATACTCGTGCGCGTCTAAATACAAACGGTACTTCAATGGCTTTGCCTTGATTAGTAACTTGCTCTAAAACTGCCAAAGTCGCACCATTACTTAAAGCAGCTAATAAGCAATTACCTAATCCATGTGCGTGATACAGTGGCACTAAACATAAAATGTTATCTGCGGATGAGATATTAGTGGTTTGAGTAAAGTTGATGACTTCGTGATATAAATTATTTTGGCTTCTACATACTCTTTTTGGTCTACCCGTAGAACCAGAAGAATATTGATAAAGCACATCACCGCTAAAATTAGAGGCGCTTTCTGGAATTATTGAGTTATTTACTGGATAACTCAGTTTCATGTCATCAATAACAATTAATTCTATTTTTTTATCTAATTTAGAGATAATTTTACGACTAATATCTGCGCCATCACTATTGGTGATTATGGCACGAGCTTTGCTATCAATGATGTAGTAACTGAGTTCTTCTTCTTTGAGCAAAGGGTTGATTGGCAAAGCTATAGCATTTATTTTCGCAATGGCATAAAAGGCGATCGCAAACTCTGGAATGTTGGGTAAAACTAAGGCTATACAATCACCTTGGGTAATACCAGTCTTGCTTAAGTAGTGACTTAAATGTTGAATTTTAGCATACAGTTCTTGATAGCTAATCTTGACGTTATCGTAAGCGATCGCTGTTTTATTAGGGTAGCTTTTAACAACTTCTAAAAGTCTTTTTTTTAACATCACTGCCTCAATATTTAAAAATGATCGCACTCAAAATAATTCATGAATCATCATGAATTATGAGATTTATACACGAGAGTTTTATAATATAAATTAAATTATTTTGGTTTTAATTTTTGTTGACTTATGGATTATCTCAGCTTTATCTATAGAACGCAATACTAGTAACAATGTAATATTTGGAATTGAAAATAGTTAGTTATGAAATTTAAGACACTTAAGGCAATGAAGTAGACACTTAAGATAATTAAGGAGACAGTTAAGACAGTTAACTAGATAATTAAAATATTTATATAACTTTTTTAAAACATTAGATGAAAATTAATTATTAACTCTAATTACCTTGCATATAGAAATATAATTAGACTTACAATAAGCTTTTATTACGCTCTAATCTCTCAGATAGTTTTAGCAGTTAAAACTGAGGTACTTCCACCCACAGATCAACTAAATAATTGTCTAACTCAAAAATTTTCATTGCCTTTTCAGCAAATACCTGACAAAAATTTCATCGTATAGCGCCAGAGCTATGTTTTGATTTGAGAGTAGCTATTATAGTTAATTTATTCGTTCTAGTTATGTAATAACCCCAAGAAAGTTTGTAAAAATTGTAATTAAAAATACATTAGTTAGCTACTTTCTTCCGTAAGGTTAGTCTCGCAGCTAGTTCTCTGTCTCGCATAAATTTAACCTTGCTTTGACGAACAAATTTATTACTTTACATTCCCGTGCTTTAACTGAATAATTGGAGATAAAAATTTCGTGGTAAATCAAATAGTTGAGCAATCAGTTTTAACATTTAATGGTCAAAAGGATTATATAGATTTTGGCAGAAATGATGTTGGTGGCGTTTTCGCTGAGGGAAGTTCGGCTTTTACCATTTCAGGATGGGTTAATCCTCATCAATTAACAAATCAAGCCACTACATACGGAACACGCAATGTATTTTTTGCGCGTTCTTCCGATCGATACAGCGATAATTTTGAATTTGGTATTAGTGAAGCAGGTAATTTAGATATTTACATTGATGAGACTGTTAGTAAATATGTCAAAACATTTGGTAATCGAGAATTAACTATAGGACAATGGCACTTTTTTGCCATCATTTTCAATCAAGGCCAAGTAACTGTATATCTTGATGGTCATGAATACGGTGAATCTTTTACGGGTACTTCTTTAAATAAAGCAACAAGTTCTGTAACTTTGGGAGCGACTTTACATAATCACATATATTTTACAGGTCAATTAGCTCACATTAGCATCTGGAATTATCCTTGTACCCAAGAACAAATACAGAATCAACGTTCTGGGTTAATAGTCGGTGATGAACCAGGATTAATAGCTTACTGGAAATTAGATGAAGGCGAAGGAAAAACCGTCAAAAGCCAAACTAGTAACTCTTATCAAGGGACTGTGCGTGGTAATCCAAGTTGGGATTTAACACAAATTCCATTTGTAGAACAATCATCTAATGAAGGTGAAATTATCAGTGAAACTGCAACTAATTTTCAGGAAGATGTCGCATTTTTAACGACGACAACTGTATTAGCTAACGAAGAATCCGAGACTATCCCCAAAGAGGAAACTAAAACAGACCAAACTAAAGTTCCTATTAATACCCAATTAGCACAAACATTAATTCAGGAGGAATCCTCAGAAACTATGAACAATACATCTCAACCTAAATATAAAATACTGGCGATTGATGGAGGTGGTATTAGAGGTATTATTCCTGCACTCCTCTTAGCAGAAATTGAAAGACGGACACAAAAGCCTATATCTAGTTTATTTGATTTAATTGCGGGTACTTCTAGTGGCGGAATTTTGGCGTTGGGATTAACTAAACCCCGATTAAATACAGAGGTTTCTGATAATTTATCACCCGCTGAATATACAGCTGAGGATCTCTTCCAACTATTTCTTGAGTATGGCGCAGAAATATTCTATGAACCACTGTTTGAAAAAATACTTGGCCCCCTGGAAGATTTCTTTTTACCAAAATATTCTTCTGAGAGTCGAGAAGAAATTTTAAAACAATATTTTGGTAATAGCCCTCTAGAAAATAATCTTAAAGAAGTTTTTGTCACTAGTTACGATATAGAACACCGCATTCCGATATTGTTTACTAACAAATCAGCAAAGCAAAATATTGAATCCAAAAATTTCCGCAATTTTTGTGGAGGTTTTTCACTTTTAGATGCAGCCTTAGCCACCAGTGCTACTCCCACTTATTTTGCTCCCCATCGTATTGTCAATGCCCACAATAATGATAGCGTATATACTTTAATTGATGGTGGAGTTATTGCTAATAATCCAGCACATTTGGCTATTTTAGAAGCACAAATTAGTAATAGACAACAAGCAAATAGAGTTATCAATACAGAAGATATTGTAATAGTTTCTTTAGGTACAGGTTCGCTCACAAGTGCATTTCATTACAGCAAAGTTAAAAATTGGGGACTTTTACAATGGGGAAGACCACTTTTAAATATTGTGTTTGATGGCGGTAGTGAAGTGGTAGCTGGAGAATTAGAACGCTTGTTTGCACCTAATAATGAAGAAAAAAGTTCTTATTATCGGTTTCAAACATTCTTAGATGGGGATTTAGAAGAATTAGATAATACTAAATTAAATAATACCCGTCAGTTACAAGCTACAGCCCATCGGATGATTGCTGAAAATGGTCAAAAAATCGATGAGTTGTGTAGTGTTTTGTTAAGCTAAATCCAATTTATTAAATTTAAGGGAGGGTAAGATGCTCAATCCATAAAACTTTAATTAAAGTTAAAATTTGCAAAGAATATGTGTTTGAGCTTATCTGTCTCAATTGATTTGCTTAACTGTCTTATCTGTCCTTGTATGTTGGCCAAACTAATAAGAAAATATATGACTGTAAAAAGTGCCACAACACACTTCAAGATTCAGGTATTAGCTATTAAAGTAAAAATCAATGGATCTTGATAATATAGCTCAGATTTCCAAACGAGCGAGATTTATAAATCATTCAATTACATTAGTTTCAACAGCCTATTTTCTGTTGTAATGTCACTGCGATCGCGTATGCATTGACTGCATTGGGATATTGTGGATGAGATTTTCTACATCACCCAGCTACCGATCGCATCGGTTTTAAATTATGGCAATAACTGTCTTAACTGTCTTCTTAACTGTCTTAACTGCTATTGCATTTTATTGACAAAACTAAGATTATTTATCTAATGGATAATTGTAGACAAATAACAAATTATATTTATATTTTTTAATTAAAATTAATTGAAGATTATTAACATTGGAGAACTAAGGATGTAAAACCTAATGCAATTAGATAATCATAAACAGGTTTTAAAAGTTTTAAATAATAAAATTTTTACATACGAAGAAATAGAATTTGCTATTAGGTCGAGTTTGACTGTAGATGATTGTGTAGTATTAAATAGGCAAACAAAAAATTTAAAATGTGAGTTAATAGCTTATGTAGTTCCATTAGGCTTGTTTGCTATTGAACAATTGTTGTCTCACTTGCAAAAAGTTTTACCTAGCGAATTGATACCCGTAGCATTTATACCAGTTTCAAGTATACCTATTACTGATACAGTACAGTTAGATGAAGCAACTTTAGTTAGCTTAGAAGTTATTGATACTGATTTAATAACTCGCCTAGAAAAACAATTGTACTTGTTGCCAGAAATTGATAGTTTTGCAGTAGTTACTGAACCAGTGGTTATAAAGATTCCTCCTGTGCATTTGGAGGATTTACTGGACGATCATCAAGTATTCACAAATGAAAATAGCCAGCAAAATTTATCATCAATCAAACCTATTCAAAATATAGAAAACCAGAATTTATCCTATATCAACAAACTAGCCATTAGCCACGGAGAACCGCTACAATATTCCCCCGATGCTCCTAAAACTTTAGCAAAATTACTCGAAAAAACCGCTAAAAATACAAATAAAGGTATCATATATATTCAACATCATGACAGTGAGAAAATTCAGTCTTATCAAGAATTATGGCAGGATGCCCAACGAATTTTAGCTGGCTTGAGAAAGTTAGGACTCAAACCACAAGATAAAATAATTTTTCAACTAGAAGACAATCAAGATTTCCTATGTGCGTTTTGGGGTTGCGTGATTGGTGGCTTTGTTCCCGTTGCCATATCTGTAGCTAAAACCTACGAACAACTTAACACTATTACCAGCAAACTTCAGAATACTTGGCAGATATTGGGGAAACCCCTGGTACTAACTAGCGATCTTTTAGCACCCAAAATTGCTAATTTAGCAACGTTGTTAAATTTAGAAAACTTGCAACTAGCGACTATCGAACAGTTGTATGAGTGCGAAGCGGATGAAAACTTGCATCAGAGTCAACCAGAAGATTTAGCGATTTTGTTTTTAACTTCTGGCAGTACTGGTATACCCAAGTGTGTGATGTTGAATCATCACAACTTGTTGAGTATGACAAATGGCTTTGTAGTCATGGGTAATTTTTCCCATCAAGACAGTGTTTTAAACTGGATGCCTTTGGATCATGTTGGCGCGCTAGTCTCTCTCAGCATTTTGGCTGTTAATTTGGGTTGCCAACAAATTCATGTGCCTACTAATTTGATTGTAGAGAATCCCCTCAAGTGGTTAGATTTGATTGATAATCATCAAGCTACAATTAGTTGGACACCTAATTTTGCCTTTTCTTTAATCTGCGATCGCGCCAGTGAAATTCAGCAAAAGCACTGGAATTTATCGTCGATGCGTTTTATCATCAACGCTGGCGAACCCATTGTTACTAAAGTAGCTAGAAGTTTTTTAAAGTTGCTTCGTCCATACAGTTTACCAACCACCGCGATTCATCCAGCCTTTGGGATGTGCGAAACTGGTTCTGGTATTACCTACTCTAATAGTTTTTCTCTCGAATCTACATCAGATGACGTTTCATTTGTCGAATTGGGTTTGCCAATTGCGGCTGCTTCAGTGCGGATTGTTGACGAACATGAACAAATAGTGACAGAAGGCACTATTGGACGATTACAAGTAAAAGGTGCATCTGTTACTACTGGTTACTATCAAAATCCCCAAGCGAACCAAGAAGCTTTTACCGTTGATGGTTGGTTTAATACAGGTGATTTAGGATTTTTGCAAGAAGGGCGTTTAACTATTACGGGAAGAATCAAAGATGTCATTATTATTAATGGCTTAAACTACTATTGCCATGAAATCGAAGCTGCTATTGAGGAACTAGAAGCCGTAGAAGTTTCATATACAGCCGCTTGTGCAGTCAGACAACCAGGAAGCAATACCGATAAATTAGCGATATTTTTCCATACTTCTGTTAGTGGCGATCGCATCATAAATCTCCTCAAAGAAATTCGCGCCAAAGTTGTTAACAAAGTAGGCGTAAACCCAGATTATTTAATTCCCGTAGATAAAGAAATTATTCCGAAAACTGCCATTGGAAAAATTCAGCGATCGCAACTCAGCCAACGGTTTAAAAATAGTGAATTTCAATCAATTATTAAACAGATTGATATCTTGTTTGGTAACACCAATACTACTATTCCTGACTGGTTCTATAAAAAAGTCTGGCGACAAAAGCCAGCCAATATTTTGCAACCCTTACCTCAAGATGGTCTGACTGTAGTATTCCTCGACAAGCTAGGATTAGGTGAATTTATTTGTCAGCAATTACAACAGCAAAACCTACCATATACTTGTGTTTCACCCGGTTACGATTTTACTCAAATCAGTCATCATCACTTTTTTTTAAACCCTGGTAACGCTGAACATTATCAAAGATTTTTTAAAGCAATAACATCAACCAAACTAAAAATTAGCCAGATTATCCATTTCTGGAATTATCAAGAATATAGCGGAGAAATTAATAATCTAGCAGCTTTAGAAAAAGCTCAAGAGTACGGAATTTATAGTTTATTATTTATTGTTCAAGCCTTAGAAAAAGTTCGGAATGAACAACATTTCATTCAATTACTGTTTGTTTCTAACTATACGCAGTCTACGCAACTCACAGACAAAATAGCTTATGAAAAATCTCCTGTTCTCGGTGTCCTAAAAACTATTCCCCACGAAATCTCCTGGTTAAATTGTCGCCACATCGATTTGCAACTAAATTTAATTGAGGTCAACGGCAATCATATTCTACAAGAACTCCAGATTGTATCTAAAGAACAAGAGGTTGCTTACCGCGATAGACAGCGTTTTGTTGCAGGTTTAGAAAAAGTCAATTTAATAGACAAACCAAAACAAGCACTACCTTTTAAACAAGGTGGAATGTATGTAATTAGCGGTGGTCTTGGTGGGGTTGCGGTTGAAATTGCTAAATATCTGATCAAGTTTTTTGATGCTAAATTGCTCTTACTTGGTCGTTCTCTTTTACCAAGTACAGAGTCTAATATATCTGCATCAATATCAGACAAGATTCAAGCATATCAAGAATTAAAACACCTGGGAACGGTAGTTTATGAAGCAGTAGATATCTGCGATTTGTCAGCCACACAACAGGTAGTGGAAAAAGTCAAGAATATCTGGGGAAGTCAACTAGATGGCGTGATTCATCTGGCGGGAACTTACCACGAACAAATGCTAGTGGATGAAACACCAGAAAGTTTCGCTGCAATCTTACGTCCTAAAGTCTTAGGTGCTTGGGTGCTACATCAGGTGTTGAAAGGACAAGGTGTTTTTATTAGCTTTTCGTCTTTGGCGAGTTTCTTTGGTGGCGCGACAATTGCTGCTTATGCTGCGGCTAACAATTTTTTGGAAAGCTTTAATCAATATCAAAATTCTGTTGCTGGGTTACATAGCTATTGCTTTGCTTGGACAATTTGGCGTGATACCGGGATGAATAAGGGTTATCAGAGACAAGAAATTATCCGCACGCAAGGATATTATGATATGAGCCTGCAACAAGGCTTATATTCTTTCTTGGCTGGTTTATATCATGACCAAACAGGGCTGATAGTTGGTTTAGATGGCAGCCATGCTAAAATTCGGCGTTTTACTTCCCAGTTTCAAGGGTTACAGAAATTAACTGCCTATTTTACTTCCAAAGATAGTGCTGTTGTATCAAAGTTACCAGATTTGACGGTGTGCGATCGCTTCGGAACCATCGTTAACTGTGACTATGTGCAACTCTCACAAATGCCCCTCACTCTTAGCGGCGAAATTAATCGAGACTTATTAGCTAAGGGTATGGCTGATAAAAAAGCGATTACCCCACCTCGCAATGACACAGAAAGGCAGATAGCTCAAACTTGGCAAGATGTTTTAGGCATACCTCAAATCGGCATTCACGACAACTTCTTTGAACTGGGAGGAAATTCTTTGCTAGTCTTCCAAGTCATTGCGCGATTGCGCGAAGCTTTTGCTGTGGAATTATCGCCCAATCGTTTTTTTGCATCTCCGACTATCGCTGGTTTAGGAGAAAGCCTAGAAGCACTGCTAACTGTCGCCAAACAGTGGAATGAAGATATTGATGATGCAGAAAATGAATATGAGGTAGGGGTACTGTAAATGACAACAATAGAATTTGTCTCTTATTTAAATAGTTTAGGCATCAAAGTTTGGCTGGAAGACAACCAGTTAAAATTTGTCGCTCCCAAGGGAGTGATGAACCCAGACCTCAAAAACAAACTACTAGCGTACAAATCAGAAATCCTAGCTTTTCTAGAAGAAGCCAAGACAGCAACAGACTCCTCTTTTGAGCCAATAGTATCTATAGACCGTTCTGGGGAATTACCCTTATCTTTTGCCCAACAACGGATGTGGTTTCTTTATCAACTAGAGAGCCAAAGCGCATTTTATAACGAGGGTTTGCAGTTGCACCTTGAAGGTATACTCAACTTAGCTGCTCTCGAACAGAGTCTCAACGAAATTATCCGTCGCCACGAAATTCTCCGCACAACTTTTCCTGCCATTGATGGTAAACCCGTGCAGGTTATCTCTCCGAGCTTGAAAATCAACATCCCAGTGCTGGACTTGCAAGGTCTAGCAGCATCAAAGGTACAACAAATTGTCACCAAAGAAGCTCGTCAGCATTTTGATTTGAGTCATGGTGCTTTGTTGCGAGTGACTTTATTAAAGCTGGGGTCAAAGTCATATAAGTTGGTGTTGATTATGCATCACATCATCACCGACGGCTGGTCAATGGGGCTATTCATCCAAGAGTTATCTAATATCTACCGAGCTTTGACGCTGGATTCTCCTTTACTCCTGTCACAGTTGCCGATTCAATATGGTGATTTTACAGTTTGGCAGCGACAGTGGTTGACAGAGGAAGTACAAAAACAGCAACTCAATTACTGGAAGCAACAGTTAGCTGGCGCACCACCCTTATTAGAACTACCCACAGACAAATCCCGCCCCGCCGTTCAGACTTTTTGTGGTGCGACCCAGCAATTCCAAATTGACCGGAATTTGAGCGAACAAATCAAAAAATTCAGCCAACAGTCAGGGGCGACCTTATTTCATACCCTACTGGCGGCTTTTGTCGTTTTAATGTTTCGCTACAGCGGTCAAGATGATATCTGCGTTGGTAGTCCCATTGCCAACCGTAACCGCAGAGAATTAGACACATCGATTGGCTTTTTTGTCAATACATTGGTACTGCGTAACCGGATTGAGGGCAATCTCAGTTTTGTAGAGTTTTTATCCCAAGTGCGGCAAGTTGCAACTTCTGCTTACACTCATCAAGATGTTCCCTTTGAACAAGTGGTAGAAGCATTGCAACCAGAACGTTCTCTGAGTTACAATCCTCTGTTTCAAGTGGTGTTTGTCTTAGAAAATTTCTTGTTAGATAAAGTAGAATTGCCCGATTTGACTTTGACTCCTCAATTTGTAGAACGTGGTACATCTCAGTTTGATTTGACCTTGGCAGTGTGGGAGACAAAAGCAGGACTGATAGGTTCTTGGGAATATAACAGCGATTTATTTGAACCAGAAACCATTGCCAGGATGACGAGTCACTTCCAGACTTTGTTAGCTGCGATTATTGCCAATCCCCGTCAAAGTATTGGCGAATTACCATTGCTAAGTCAGCAGGAGCGACATCAGTTACTAGTAGAGTGGAATGATACTTATAGACCTTATCCTCACAGCAAATGCATACATCAGTTATTTGAAGAGCAGGTAGAAAAAACACCAAATGCTGTGGCTGTGGTCTATGAAGATGAATCGCTGACATATCAACAGTTAAATGAACGCGCCAATCAATTAGCACATTATTTACAAACTCTGGGGATAAAACCAGAAGTTTTAGTCGGAATTTGCATCGAGCGTTCGCCCCTAATGATCGTAGGAATGCTAGGCATTCTCAAGGCTGGTGGAGCATATCTACCACTCGATCCAGCATATCCCCCAGAGAGATTGGTTTATATGTTGCAAGATGCAAAAATACCAGTCTTACTAACTCAACAAGAGTTAATCTCACAGTTACCTCACACTCAAGCTAGAGTAATCTGTTTAGATACAGACTCAAAGGTAATTGAGACTTACAGTCAGGAAAACCCGACTATCGAAGTATCAGTTGATAACTTAGCTTACGTGATTTATACATCTGGTTCTACAGGACAGCCCAAAGGCGTTACTGTCATCCATCAAGCTGTCAATCGATTAGTCTGCAACACCAATTATATAAGTATCACAGCCGAACACCGGGTAGCTCAAGCCTCTAATGCAACTTTTGATGCTGCTACCTTTGAAATTTGGGGAGCTTTACTAAATGGAGCTAGGCTGGTAAGCATCGAAAAAGAAATACTGCTAGCACCACTAGAACTTGCCACACAACTGCGTCAGCAGCAGATAGATGTTTTATTTGTGACCACAGCTTTATTTAACCAGTTAGTTAATCAAGTACCGGGAATCTTCCAAACTTTAGAAACAGTATTATTCGGTGGGGAAGCAGTTGACCCGACTACAGTTAGAGCAACACTTCAAAATCAACCACCAAAGCGACTGCTTCACGTTTACGGGCCGACTGAAAATACTACCTTTTCATCGTGGTACTTAATCTCAGAAGTACCAGAGAAGGCAATTAACTTACCAATTGGTTCTCCCATCGCCAATACACAAATTTACATTCTGGATAAGCATCTGCAACCTGTACCAGTTGGAGTTATTGGGGAACTATATGTTGGCGGTGATGGTTTAGCTAGAGGTTATCTCAACCGTCCAGAGTTAACACAAAAAAGCTTTATCCAGAACCCATTTCATGATAAGAACTGCGATCGCCTGTATAAAACAGGAGATTTGGCGCGTTACTTACCCGACGGTAATGTAGAGTTTTTGGGTCGTATTGACAACCAAGTTAAAATTCGCGGTTTTCGCATTGAACTTGCCGAAATTGAGGCGATTTTGACTCAACACCCTCTGGTACGGGACGCTGTGGCGATCGCTAGAGAAGATATACCTAGTGTAAAGAATTTGGCAGCTTACGTCATCCCAGAATTGAAACAGCCAACTAGTAATGAGCTACGCCTGTTTCTCCAGTCAAAGCTTCCTAGTTACATGATACCTGCGTCATTCACATTTCTAGAAGCTCTGCCAATTACACCAAACGGCAAAGTAGACCGTCGTGCATTACCTGTACCGCAGTTAGAGTTAGATGAATCGACTGCTTTGGTCGCTCCTCGTACCCATACTGAAGAAGTCTTGGCAAAGATTTGGCAGGAGGTTTTATTACTTAAAAAAGTTGGTATCTATGACAATTTCTTTGAATTAGGTGGAGATTCGATCATTGGCATCCAAATTGTTGCTAGAGCTAATCAAGCTGGGCTAAAACTCACTCCAAAACAAATATTTCAACACCAAACCATTGCTGAATTAGCGACGGTTGCTGGTACAATTAATTCGGTTCAATCAGAACAAGGGTTAGTTACAGGATTTATCCCTCTAACACCTGTTTTACACTGGTTCTTTGAGCAAAATCAGCCAGAACCGCATCACTTTAACCAATCAGTTCTGCTAGAAGTTCCCGCAACTTTGCAACCGGAACTATTAAAGCAGTCACTACAAAAGCTACTCTATCATCACGATGCTTTACGCCTGCAATTTGTGCAGCAGGATGGAAAATGGCAGCAGTACAACAGTGATGCTGTCAATGAAGTCTCGTTGGACATTATAGATTTATCACATCTATCCCAAACAGAACAGTTAAAAGCACTGGCAGATAAAGCAGATTCAGCACAAAGAAAGCTCAACTTAGCAGATGGGTCGCTGATGCGGGTTGTGCTGTTTCAACTAGGCAATTCTCCCGGACGGTTACTCATCGTCATCCATCACGCGGCTGTCGATGGTATCTCGTGGCGAATTTTGCTAGAAGACTTATCGCAAGCATACAAACAGTTAGAAGTTGGTCAAAATATCCAACTACCTGCAAAAACCACCTCCTTTAAGGAATGGGCAATGCGATTGCAGGATTATGGCCGCAGTCAAGAACTTCGTTCACAGCTAGATTACTGGCTGGAATCAATGGGTTTTCCAACTGTGCCGTTACCGTTGGATTCTACTGCTGCTCAAGAAAATACTGTAGCCTCCAGTCAGATTGTCTCTGTAGATTTGAGCGTAGAACAAACTCGCGCTTTGTTACAGGATGTTCCCTCGGCTTACAACACTCAAATTAACGATGTGCTGCTGACGGCGTTAGCACAGACCTTCACTCGTTGGACAAATTCTCCCGCTTTACTGATTGACTTAGAAGGTCACGGACGAGAGGACTTGTTTGAGGATGTGGACTTGTCGCGCACGGTAGGCTGGTTTACCAGTATCTTCCCCGTGCTGTTAAAGCTGGAAGCACAAGACGATCTCAAAGAAGTTCTCAAGTCAGTTAAAGAACAACTGCGCCGGATTCCTAACAAGGGTATTGGTTATGGCATCTTGCGTTATTTGAGTATAAATGAGTGTCGTCATCAGTTACAAGCCCTACCCAAAGCCCAGGTGAGCTTTAACTACTTAGGTCAATACGACCAAACCCAGTTAGCCACCTTGGGATGGAAATATGCCCAAGAGTCTAGCGGTTCTATTCACAGTCCTCAAGGACAACGCAGCCACTTAATAACGGTGGATGGTTTAGTGATAGAAGGACGGCTGAAACTGGAATGGTACTACAGCGAGAAATTCCATCGCCGAGAGACTATAGAACATTTGGTGCATGAGTATATAGCAGCGCTAGAAGCTATTATTGCTCACTGCTTATCTCCAGAAGCAGGTGGTTACACTCCTTCAGACTTCCCGGATGTTGAGTTTAGCCAAGAAGCTTTGGACGAACTGTTAGCAGAAATTGAATAAAAACTAAGTTCTAGGAGGTTATCGAACGCTAAACAACTAATAAATCGCTGCCAAAAATATGATGATTACTCAAAAATAACTATGCTGGAATTTCAGATTGAATTTGAGCTTCATATCCCTACTTCAAACAATTTAGTTATAGGTACTTTGGGGCCTGCTGCTACTAGTAGTGACTATGCTTCTCAGTACATAATTAATCAACTAATTTCCGAAGAATTTACGGTATCAAATCAGTTGTTTGATACTTTTTTAGATGTTAAAGAAGCTTTGCTGCAAGACAAGATAGATTTAGCATTGGTTCCTCATGCTTACGACCGAATTAATGAGTTTTATATGGAGCCTGATTTTGAGTTAGGCTTTATTTTTATCTATCCTACTCCCGTTTATGGGCTGGCTAAAAAGAAAGATAAAGAGGCAGTTTTCAACGGTTCGAGAATTGTAACTCATCCAGCACCGCTACCTTTATTAAAACAACTCTTGCCAGATACTCAAGATCAAGCACAAATTAAAGTTGATTTATCTCCTTCTACTAGCGATTGCGCGATGCAAGTCAAGCAAGGGTTAGCCGACTTCGCTATTACTAATGAGAATGCAGCTAAAGTTTACGATTTAGAATTTATTTCTACTTATGGAAATATCCAGATGAGTTGGTCGCTTTTTCAGAAAAAAAGATTAAATTAACAACAAATTATGTCTAAATATTTTCCCCAACCAAAAACTATTATAATTAACTCTAATGTAGAGTTACTCGCCTTTCAATGTGAAGATACCGTTGTGCAGTTAGCTTCTATTCCTCCAAGCGCAACTTTTACATTACATCGACATCCCGAAAGTCAAATAGGAATGCAAATTAAAGGGCGGTTAGAATTTAATCTCAACGGTACAAAAGAAATTCTCGAACCTCTTGAGCAATTGTATGTTGCTGGTGCTAATGTGCTGCATGGTTCTACTAATCCTTTTTCAGAAACAGCATTAGCATTTGATGTAAAACGCATTACAAATTTGAAGGAACCTGAAGAGGCGATTTTAAAAGTTTCACCAATTTTCGATAAAATTACAGGGTTTGAATGTCAGTCTGTGGTTGGTTATTGGTTTGAAATTATTATTACTAAAATTCCTCCTAAAGCAATCATCCCAACTCGCCAAGCTAATGGTGAAAAAATGGGAATAGTCTTGAATGGTAAATTAGTGATCGCCATCCAAGACGAACAGCAACAGTTAGAATATGGTAGCGTTTATTATGCTCCTGCTGAGGCTTTATATGGAGGATATAATGCTTCTAATGAAACTGTAACTTTAATTGAGATTTTGATTAAGCCTTCCTCTTATCTTTCATTTAAAGAAAGTTTTTTAAAGACAGCACTAACTGCTTCCTAAAGGAATATGAATTATGGATTTAGGATTATCACAAAAAGTCGCCTTAGTAACAGGTGCAAGTGCTGGCATAGGTTACACCGTTGCTCAAAAGTTGGCAGTAGAAGGTTGTCATTTAGTAATTTGTGGTAGAAACTCTGACCGATTGGAACAAGCTTATCAAAGTTTGGTTGATTCTTCCACAAAAATTATCTCTATTTGTGCTGATGCTCAAAATGCTGGTGATTCTCAAAAACTAGTCCAAGAAGTTATTACACAATTTGGCAAAATCGATATTTTGGTCAACAATTCTGAAGGAGCAACATTTTCTCTTGAACCAATAGAAAATATCTATGATGCAGATTGGGAAAATGTCTTTGAGCGCAAGTTAATGGGCTATATTCGCATGACTAATCTGGTGCTACCGACGATGAAAAGTCAGCAATGGGGACGGATTATTAATATCATTGGTACATCAGGAAAAGAACCTTCTAGCCGTCTTGTGAAATCTGGGGTAGCGAATGCGGCATTAATGAACTTTACTAAAACTGTGGCGACGCAAGTTGCTAAATGGAATGTGTTAGTTACTGGTGTTAATCCTGGTTTGATTGATACTCCTAGGCATAGAGAATATTTAGAGGTTTTTGCCGAACAGGAAGGAAAGTCTGTTGATGAAATTATCGCCGGAAGTAATAAAATGATTCCGCTTGGTCGGCGTGGTTTGTCTAGTGAGGTGGCAAATTTAGTGGCGTTTTTAGCATCAGAATGTGCCAGTTATATAACGGGTGTGACTATTCCGGTTGATGGGGGATTATCGACATCGGCTTTTTAATTTTATTTATAATCAGTATTTAAACGAACCGCAAAGGGCGCATAGACGCGATAGCGGCTTCCCGCAGGGTAGGGCGCAAAGAGAAGAAAAGAAGAGAGAACACTTACATAAACCATAATTTTTAAACCAATGGTAGTTGCACAAAAGCCAAATAAAAGTAAAGATATTGAATCTATTTATCCTCTGTCGGCAATGCAAGAGGGGATGTTATTTCATGCTCTGTATGAGCCGGAATCGACGCTCTATTTTGAGCAGTTTCAATTAACTTTGCATGGTAATTTAGATGCAGGTATATTTGAACGTGCTTGGCAAGTTTTAGGGGAGCGACATTCGGTGTTGCGGACTCTTTTTGTTTGGAAGAATCGCAAGCAAGCCGTACAGGTAGTACGCAAACAAGTTAATTTATCTTGGTCTAATTTAGACTGGCGGATGTTATCTCAGCAGGAGCAAGAAATCCGGCTGAATTGGTTTTTAGAGGCAGATAAAAAGCAAGGTTTTGAACTTGACAAAGCTCCCATTATGCGGTGTGCATTAATTTGGGTAACCGATGAAACTTATGAGTTTGTTTGGAGTTTTCATCATTTGCTGCTTGATGGTTGGAGTTGGCCGATTATTTTCAGAGAATTATTTTCTATTTATGAGTCTATTCAAAATGGTAAACAGTTAAATTTAGCTCCGAGTCGTCCTTTTCGTGATTATATTAATTGGTTGCAGCAGCAAGATTTGGCTGGAGCAAAGGCATTTTGGCAAAAGAATCTTCAGGGTTTCTCTGCACCTACACCTTTGATTGTAGAACGAGCGATTGGGCAGAGTTCTCACCAACAACTATATATTGATGTTCTCTCCCAGAATCTATCGGCAAAGACGACAACAGCCTTAAAATCTTTTGCCCAACAGCATCATCTGACACTTGCAACTTTAGTTCAAGCAGCTTGGGCTTTGTTGCTCAGTCGCTATAGTGGCGAGTCTGATGTGGTTTTCGGCACTACTGTCTCTGGTCGTCCTCCGGCTTTATCTGGTGTAGAATCGATGGTGGGAGTGTTTATTAATACTCTGCCAGCACGGGTAAAAATTCCTGAGCAAACCGATTTGTTAACCTGGTTGCAGTTGTTACAAGAAGAGTACATCGAACGAGAACAGTCTTCATACACCCCACTGGTAGATATTCAGGGTGTGAGTGAAGTAGCTCGGACGCAACTTTTATTTGAAAGTTTGGTTGTCATTGAAAATTATCCTATTAATGCAACCTTGCAGCAACTCCCAGGAAATTTAAGTATCGAGGAAATTCAAGATAGAGGGCAAACTAATTATCCTTTGACGGTGGTGGCGATTCCTGGCGAGGAAATGACTGTCAAAATTAATTATGATCGCGATCGCTTCCATGCAGACATAATAGAGCGCATGGCCGGTCATTTCCTCACTTTATTAGAGGGAATTATCGCTAATCCCCATCGCACTCTAGGGGAGTTACCGCTATTAACTCAAGCAGAGAAAAATTTGCTGTTAAGAGAGTGGAATGCAACCGCCGCAGATTATCCCATCAATCGTTGCATTCATCAGTTATTTGAGGAGCAAGTTGCAAACAACCCTCAAGCTTTGGCGGTGGTATACGACAAGCAGCAATTGACATATCAGGAGTTAAACCAGCAAGCCAATAAAATCGCCCACCACTTACAACGTTTAGGTGTGAAACCAGATATCCCAGTGGGTATTTGCGTAGAGCGTTCGCAAGAGGCGATGATTGCTATTTTAGGTACGCTCAAGGCTGGGGGAGTTTGCGTTCCTCTCGATCCGCACTATCCGCCAGAGCGTTTAGCCTTCATGCTCAAGGATTCGCAAGCGCCAGTTGTATTAACTCAATCACGTTGGCGGTCATTACTTGAGGGTAGCTCGGCTCATCATCTAATTATGTTAGATGATGATGGAGACGAAATCAGCAAAGAATCTGCGGAAAATCCATCAATTGAAGTCACTGCTGATAACTTAGCCTACCTAATCTATACTTCTGGTTCTACTGGCACACCCAAAGGAACGATTGTTCCTCATCGCTCGCTCACTAATTTAGTCGCACACCATCAGGCGAAAATGGCTACAGGTGTTGGTGTGCTTCAGTTTGCTTCTTTGAGTTTTGATGTCAGCTATCACGAAATATCTGTGGCTTGGGGCTTTGGCGGCACATTGTATCTAATTCCAGAGTGCGATCGCAAAGATTTAGATAAATTAATCCACTTACTGGCTAACAACCCCATTGGTAAGGTTTTTCTCCCTGTTACCCTGTGGCAGCAATTAGCGGAAATCTACGGAGAACAAGTAGATTTATTTAACAATATTAGGGAAGCGATCGCTTGTGGCGAACAACTGCAAATTACACAGCCAATGATTAAGCTGTTTAAGCGTTTGCCCAATTGTACGCTCTACAATTTCTACGGACCTACAGAAGCAGATTTAGTTACAGCTTATACTTTTAGCCACAACCCAGATGAATGGCCGATTTATCCTCCCATTGGTAAACCAGCCGTCAATGTGCAAGTTTATTTGTTAGACCGCAATCTTCAACCCGTACCAATTGGCGTACCTGGGGAAATCTATGTGAGTGGTGATGGTTTGGCGCGTGGTTACCTCCACCGTCCAGATTTGACCAATCAAAAGTTTCTGCCTAATCCTTTTGCAAGAAGCAGGGGAGCAGGGGAGCATACTTCGACTGCGCTCAGTAACCGGGGGAGCAGGGGGGAAATTCCCTTTTCCGAGCGCCTCTATAAAACAGGGGATTTAGCAAAATACTTGCCAGATGGCAATATAGAGTTTTTGGGACGGATAGATGATTTGGTGAAAGTCCGGGGTTTCCGGGTGGAACTGGGAGAAGTTGAAGCCGTTCTCAGCAGACATCCGCAAATTAACCAAGCGGTAGCAAAAGTGTTTGGGGAAAGTGCTAGGGAAAAATATTTAGTGGCTTACTTTGTGCCAATTCCTGGCGAGACTATCACAGTTGAACAATTGCGAACTTTTTTGAGCGACCAACTGCCAGATTATATGATGCCATCGGCGTTTGTAGAAATGGAATCTTTTCCCCTTACACCCAATGGCAAAGTCAACCGTCGCGCTTTACCAGAACCATCGAACAGCAGACCCCAATTAAGCCAAACTTATGTAGAACCGCGCACACCCACCGAAGAAATTTTAGCGGGAATTTGGCGAGATGTTTTAGGGTTAGAAAAAATTGGCATTTACGATAACTTTTTTGATTTGGGTGGACATTCTTTATTAGCAACTCAGGTGATTGCTTTAACGCGCAAAGCATTTGGCATAGAGTTACCCCTTTTAAGTTTATTTGAATCGCCAGCGATCGCACCTTTAGCCCAAAAAATCGCCACAGCTAACACGCCACATCAACAAGATTTAGCCATCAAACGGATGCCATCGCAAGGCGAGGACATACCAATTTCTTTAACCCAGCTAGAATTGTGGTTTTTTGACCAATTCTATCCCGGCAATCCCATCTATAACTTACCTTTGATTTATCGCATCACAGGTGCGCTGAACGAAACAGCATTAGAAGATAGTTTAAGAGAAATTGTCCGACGACATGAGACATTGCGATCGACTTTTCAAGTTAAAAATGGACAAGTCGTTTATGCGATTGTTGACGAGCCTGTATTCGACTTTTGCGTAATCGATCTGCGTCATATTCCCGCAGCCAAACGCGAAACTCAAGTTAAACAACTGGCTGAGAAAGAACTTAAGCAGCCTTTTGATTTAGCACGCGGGGCGCTATTACGTAGCAAACTGTGGCGTTTGGATGAACAAGAATATTTATTTATTGCTGTTACCCATCATATTGTTGCTGATGGTTGGTCTTTTAGTATCCTCACTCAAGAATTAGCCGAACTTTATGCAGCTTTTTGTGAAGGTAAACCTTCTCCTCTCAAAGAGTTACCTATTACATATAGTGACTTTGCTCAATGGCAAAGACAGTGGTTAAAAGGAGAAGTTTTAGCATCTCAGCTTCAATTTTGGCAAAAGCATTTAGGCATTAGTCCACCAATATTGCAGCTACCAACTGATTATCCTCGTCCGCCAGTACGCACCTTTGAAAGTGCAGGTAAATCAGTAGTAATTTCCCAAAAACTAACCGATGCACTCAAAGCCTTGAATCAACAAGAAGGCGTAACTTTATTTATGACTTTGTTGGCAGCATTTCAAACATTACTTTTTTCTTATACAAGACAAGAAAATATTATTGTCAGTAGTGCTTTAGCCAATCGCACCAGAGTAGAAACAGAGACATTAATTGGTTTCTTTGTTAATTTGCTACCATTCTGCACCAATTTAGGAGGAAACCCCAGCTTCCGGGAATTATTAAGTCGAGTACGTGAAGTAGCTTTGGGTGTTTACGCTCATCAAGAAATGCCCTTAATCAAGCTAATAGAAAAACTCCAGCCAGTGAGAGACCCTAGCTATACATTAATCAATCAAGTAATGTTTGTCTTTCAAAATACTCCAGAAGACAATTTAGAGTTTTCCAATCTGATTTTAAAAGAGGAGTTAATTGCTAAAGATACCAAAGATACCGCAGAGTTTGATTTAGAGTTAACCCTGGAAGAAACATCAACAGGTATTGAAGGATTGCTGGTTTACCGAACAGATTTATTTGCAGATGCGACTATTACCAAAATGGTTGATAATTTCTTGAGTTTGCTAGAAAAAATAACTGTTAATTATAATCAACGTCTGGATGAACTTATCTCGACATTTGAAAAGCCAATTTTGACAAATCAAACTATTACATTACCAATAATAAAGGAATTTGTAAAGCCGCAAAATTCTATCGAAGAAACTGTATTAACTATCTGGCAGGAGGTTTTAAAAAAAGAGCAAATTAGTACTCAAGACAACTTTTTTGAATTAGGAGGTTATTCTGCTCTTGCTCTAGAAGTTAACTGCAAAATACAGTCAGCTTTCAAAGTAGAATTACCTTTAGTAACTCTGTTTGAAAAACCTACTATAGTTCAGCTAGCAGCAGCCATCCAATCAAAATAAATTTATGATGCAATATCGTAGATTCGGGCGAACAGAATTACCCTTGCCAGTCTTTTCTTGCGGCGGAATGCGCTACGCCTATACAGAAGATAAGGAGCTTAATATAGAACAAATTCCAAAGGAAAATCAAAGGAATTTAGAAGCTACTATTCATCGTGCTTTAGAGGTTGGCATTAATCACATCGAAACTGCCCGGCTCTATGGAACTTCGGAGATGCAGTTAGGTGAGGTTTTACCGAAGTTATCTAGAGAAAAAATAATTGTCCAAACTAAGGTTTGTCCAACGTCTGATGCTGACGAATTTTGCCGTTTATTTGATAAATCTTTGGCTTTATTAAAATTAGATTATATTGATTTATTAACCATACATGGCATTAATTATGAGTCACAATTTACAGATACAATGCGTCCCAATGGTTGTCTTGATGTAGCGCGACAATTACAAGCCGAGGGTAAGGTAAAGTTTATTGGCTTTTCTACCCACGCGCCAACGGATTTAATTATTAAAACTATTAATACTAATCAATTCGATTATGTAAATCTACATTGGTACTACATTAATCAATTTAATTGGACTGCTATTGAAGCCGCCACGCGTCACGATATGGGCGTATTTATTATTAGTCCATCTGATAAAGGTGGAATGCTATATAAACCGCCACAAAAGTTATTGGACTTATGCTATCCTCTCAGCCCAATGGCGTTTAATGATTTGTTTTGTTTAAGCCATCCGCAAGTACATACTCTGAGTTTAGGTGCATCAAAACCATCAGATTTTGATGAACATTTGCAAGTGATAGAACTTTTAGATAACGCTGATGAAATATTATTGCCTATTTTAACTCGGTTAGAAACAGCTGCGATCGCCTCTCTCGGAAAGGACTGGTATAGTACCTGGTACATTGGTTTACCCCACTATAGCCAAACTCCCGGTGAAATTAATATTCCCGTTATTTTATGGTTGCGAAATTTAGCGATCGCTTTTGATATGTGGGAATATGCTACAAGGCGTTACAACCACTTAAATAATGCCGATCCTTGGTTTCCTGGTAAGACAGCAGAACGAATTAGAGAATTTAATTTGAGTAATTGTTTGTGTCATAGTCCTCATGCTGACAAAATACCAGCTTTATTAGAAGATGCCCATAGCTTGTTATTTCAAGCTAGTCCCTCACGAAAAAATCTCACAACCAAACATGAAAATCTCTCTTCTCTAGCCCCTAGCCCCTATTTTTCAAGCTAGTTAAAAATAAATTGCGGAGTGGTTGCAAATGTCGTATTTTAAGTTATTACAAAAAAATAAAAAATATACTTTAATACGTCATCGTTGGCTAGTAATTAGCCTAGCTTTAGTAACTGCGATCGCTATAATTATCTCCAGTCAAATCAATTTGACAACTAAAGCAACACCAATATCTCAAATTATTATTTCTGTCCCTACTGAACCCACAACTTTTAATCCTGCTTTGATTCTCGAATCAGCTTATACTTTACTCTTTAACTATGAAGGTTTAGTTAAAGAAAATGGTAGGGGAGAAATTGAACCTTGTCTAGCCCAATCTTGGCAAACTTCATCAAATAAAACACAAGTAATATTCACCCTCCGCAAAGGTTTAAAATGGTCAGATGGTAAACCACTAACTGCGGAAGATGTGGTGTTTACTTACAATGAGATTTATGCCAATCCAGTCATTCCTACTTATGCTAAAGACTTCTTTTTGATTGGTAAAAACCGTACATTTCCCAAAGCACGAAAATTAGATGATTTGCGCGTTAAATTTACATTACCTGAACCATTTGCGCCATTTATTCGGGCGACAAAATTAGAAATTTTACCAGCCCATATATTTAGAGAAAGTGTTAAACAAAAAGACACCGAAGGTAGACCGAAATTTTTATCTACTTGGGGAACAGATACCCCACCAGAAAATATTATTGTCAACGGTCCTTATACAATAGAATCTTATACTCCAAGCCAGCGCATAACTTTTCGTAAAAATCCTTATTATTGGCGTAAAGATGCTCAAGGTAATTCGCAACCTTATATTGAACGTGTCATTGCCCAAATTATTCCTAATCAAGATACTTCTTTAATGCAATTTCGTTCTGGAGGATTAGATTACATTAACGTTAATACAAATTCTTTTTCATTATTAAAACATGAAGAAGACAAAGGAAAGTTTACTATTTATAATGGCGGTCTTTTTGTAGGCTCAAGTGCTATTACTTTTAATCTCAATAAAGGTAGTAGAAATGGTAAATTATTGGTCGATCCCATCAAGTCTCGATGGTTTAATCAAGTCGAATTTAGACAAGCGATCGCTTATGCAATTAACCGCCAACAAATCCTCAATAATATCTATAAAGGACTGGGTCAAATACAAAATTCACCCATTGCTGTACAAAGCAAATACTATTTATCCATTGAAACAGGTTTAAAAATTTATGAATACAACCTCCAAAAAGCCAAAGAACTACTCTTAAAAGCGGGTTTTCAATATAACAACCAAGGCCAATTACTAGACGACCAAGGAAATTTTGTTCGCTTCGCTCTCACAACAAATGCTAGTAATAATATCTTGCAAGCGATGGGAGTTATCATTAAACAAAATTTGCGCGATCTTGGCATAACTGTTGATTTCGAGCCTTTAGCTACTAGCATTTTCGTTAAAAAACTGACTCAAACTTTCGATTGGGAGTGTCAATTACTTGAAGTTGCTGCCGCTCAAGAACCCAATGATTGGGCTAATATTTGGCTTCCTGATGCTGGTTTGCACTTTTTTAATCCACTATCCCTGCCAGGACAAACGCCAATAACTGGGCGAGAAATAGCAGACTGGGAACAGAAAATTGGTGATTTATATATGCAAGCAGTTTCAGAATTAGATGAAGCAAAGCGCAAGGCTATCTACGCAGAAACTCAACGCATTACTCAGGAGTATCTACCATTTATTTATTTAGTCAACCCTTTATCAATGGTGGCAGTCCGAAATCGGATTCAAGGTATTGAACACTCTGCCTTAATAGGAACATTTTGGAACCCTTACGACCTGAAACTGACAAACAATAACTGAATCGGAAACTTCTAAATTCCTAAGTTTTTAGCACTATTACATCTACCATTAGTTGTTAAATACCAATTACTGTCATTGACTTTCATCTTTCCCTAAAAACAAACTTTCTTAATCAATAAATATAAAAAACATGAAAATTGCCTTTTTCGATTATCCTTGGACCCTTGCAGAACCACCTACTGTTGGATCGCTATGTCTATATTCTTACCAAATGGGGCGTTATTTAGCTCGTTCTAATGAAGTTGTTTTCTATGGTTCAAAAGCTCCACATCATCAAGAATTAGAAAACTACGAAGAAGGAATTTTTTATCGAAGAATCCCAAAAAGCTTTATCAATCAGCTATTAGAACCATTGAATTTACTTGATAATTGGCAAATATCGAATCCTAAACGTCCCTTTTTTGCTTCTAAATTATATTATTTAGGATATTATTTGCAAATTGCTAGAGATATACAGTCACAGCAATGTGATGTTATCCATATACACCTTGTTTCTCAATTTGTGCCTCTCATACGAGCATTTAATCCTCAAGCCAAAATTGTTTTACACATGAATACTGAGTGGTTGACACAGCTTGATTCTGTGATGATTGAACGACAAATTGAGCAAGTCGATTTAGTTATTGGATGTAGCGATTACGTTACTAATAAAATACATAAAACTTTTCCCAATATTCCATGTAAAACTATTTTTAATGGTGTAGATGTTAATATATTTTCACCTAAAAATGAATATAGTAAAATAACAGCAAAGAAAATTAAACAATTAATATTTGTTGGTAGAATATCTCCAGAAAAAGGAGTACATATTTTATTAAAAGCATTTAATCAAGTGATATTAAAGTATCCTCATGTGCAATTGAAAATAATAGGGCCAGAAAATGCTGTATTACCTTGGGAAATGATGAATAAAGAAGATCCCAATGTAGTAAAACTAGCTCCTTTTTACAAAGAAAACTATGGTTCGCAACTACGGAATATAATTTCTCCAAATGCTGCTAATTCTGTATTTTTTGTAGGAACAGTCGAAAACTTTAAGTTAATTGAATTTTATGAACAAAGCGATATTTTTATCTTCCCATCAGTTTGGAACGAGCCATTCGGAATACCAATTATTGAAGCAATGGCTATGCAATTGCCCGTCATTGCTACTTATAGTGGTGCTTTTCCAGAAATTGTGGAGCAAGGAACGACAGGTTTATTAGTGGAGAGAAGCAATGCTGATGCTCTAGCTGAGGCAATTCTGTGCTTACTCGAAAATGAGAATCTCAGCAAAGCAATGGGAAAAGCTGGACGACAACGGGCAGTTGAAAAGTTTTCTTGGGATTGCTTGAGTGAAAGCCTATTGGATCAGTATAAACAAATTTGTGAGAACACTATTGATTGATGAGCGAGTACTCCCAATCATCAAATGCGACGGGAAACCCACTCCTTCGTAGGATGTCCGGGATAGTCGCCCCGTCGCCGTCAGTTGCTAGTGGTCATACCATTTCACGAAATTACTGATACAAATTACTTTTCTTACTCCCCCTGCCTCCTCTGCTTCCCCTGCTTCCCCAAATGTATCAACTTTAAAGTGAAACGGTATCAGTGGTCAGTGGCAAAAACAACTGACTACTGACAAAGTAGCGCGAAATCTCACTCCTTTAGGTGTGAGATGAGCTTAAAAATTCTTGCCTTCCCAATAAATTAATTCAGGAGATTAGAAAATGACAACAATTTATTTACACATTGGTATGCCTAAAACCGGAACAAGCTCTCTGCAAAAAATATTATTTAATAACAGAGATAAGCTTTTAGAAGCTGGATATTTATATCCTATGTCCGGTATTCGGCATAATGCGAAAGAAGTAGAAGATCGCTATTGTCATAATCTTTTGGCTCTATGTTTTCTTGATTTTAAAGAAAAAAATGATTTACTTTCACAGTTTCCGACTTGGGAATCTCTTAAAACCGAAATAGATTCTATTAATCCTAACAACGTGATAATTTCGGCAGAGGCTTTTAATTTTTATGATGTCTTTTATAAGCCTGAAACAATTGCTAAAATCAAAGATTTATTAAATGATTATGAAATTAAGATAGTAATTTATCTTAGAAAGCAAGATGATTTTTTAGAATCCTGTTATCGCTACATGGTTAATATAGGAGCTTGTAGAGTAGGCATCCAAGAATTTTTTAATGAATTTAAACACATGTTTAATTATTATCAAATACTAGAAAATTGGGCAGGTATATTTGGATATGAAAACATTATTGTTAGACGTTTTGTCAAAAATAAATCAAAAAATAATAATTTTGATGATTTTTTAAAAGCAATTAATTTATTAGAAAGTAAAATTATTTTTGAAGTTAATAATATTGAAAATATAAATGTATCTCCTTCAGTCAAAATGACAAAAATACTTTTACATATAAATAATTTCAATGAAATATTTATAGAAAAAATTGTCAATATCTTTTATGATAACTATTGGCGAAAATATCAAGATTTTTTAAGATATTTACGTAACAATAAAATGATATGTGAATTATTCTCGACTTTACCCTCATTTTTAATTGACGGTATCCTTATCTCACCAAAAGAAAAACAAAAACTCATGGAACAGTTTGAGCAATCAAATAGTCAATTAGCTATCAAATATTTAGGTCAAAAAGATGGGAAGTTGTTTGAAAATACACTATAGTTTTTGGTTTGAATTTTACTTTTTTAATTCCAGTCTTTCTGTATAGTATTTTGAATTAAAAGAATTTGGAACAGCATTATAAAATTATGACTAAAAATGAAATATCTGAGTGATATTAAAAAACTGCAATTAATTAAAAATAAGAATATTGAATCTATATACCCTCTTTCTCATCTGCAACAGGGTATGCTTTTTCATACTCTGCGTGAGCCAGAATCAGGAGTATATTTTGAGCAGTTTTGTCTCACACTTGCAGGAAATTTAGATATTAACTTGCTTCAGGAAGCCTGTACGCGAGTAGTTAAGCGTCACCCAGTTTTGCGTACCCTGGTTATTTGGGAAAAGCAAGAAAAGCCTCTCCAGGTAGTATGTAAGCAGGTAGATTTACCTTGGCAAATATGTGATTGGCGTTCTTTATCTGCAACAACACAAAAAGAGCATCTAGAAGCGTTTTTACAAGCGGATAGAGTTGAAGATTTTATCCTTGATAAAGCTCCTCTGATGCGCTTTACTTTAATTCAAGTTGCTGATGATACTTATGAATTTATTTGGAGTTTTCATCATCTACTAATTGATGGCTGGAGTTTGTCAATTATCTGCAAAGAATTTTTTGCTTTTTATCATGCTTTAATTAAAGGTGAATATTTATATTTAAATACTTCCCGTCCTTATCGAAATTATATTAATTGGTTACAGCAACAAGATTTAAAAGCAGCAAAAACATTTTGGCAGCAACAGCTTGAAGACTTAACTAGTCCTACCCGATTGTTAATAAATCGGGGTGAGTCTCAATCAAAAACTTATTGCGAACACCAATGTTGTTTATCAGCAACAATAACTGCGGCTTTACAATCCCAAGCACAACAGTATCATCTGACAGTTTCTACCTTTATTCAAGCAGCTTGGGCGATTTTACTCAGTCGCTACACTGATGAATCGGAAATTGTATTTGGTGCAACTGTATCCGGTCGTCCTCCCACTTTATTGGGGGTGGAATCGATGGTGGGACTATTTATTAATACGCTACCAGTCAGGCTGAAAGTACCAACAGCAACACCTTTATGGCAATGGCTGCGGGAATTGCAGACGCAACAAATAGAGCGATCGCAGTATTCTTGGTTTCCGTTAGTAGATATTCAAGCTAACAGCGAAATTCCCCCAGAATTACCTTTATTTGAAAGCATTGTGGTGTTTGAGAATTACCCACAATTTCCATCCATATCAAATCTCGATACAAGCATCCAAATTACCAAACGGCGAGTCATTGAACAAACCAATTATCCCCTGACAGTTATCGCTGTACCCGGACAAGAATTATCTCTACGCATTCTTGACGATGGTAGCCGCTTTGATGAGGAAACGATTACCCGCATGATGGGTCACTTAGTGACTTTGTTAGAGGGTATGGTTGCAAACATTGAGCAGACAGTACCAGAAATATCTATGCTCACGGCTGCTGAACAGCAGCAAATCTTAGTATGGAATGATACGCAAACAGATTATCCTCAAAAATGTATTGCTCAGTTGTTTGCAGAACAAGTAGAACGAACACCAGATGCAGTTGCAGTCTCGTTTCAATCTCAACAACTAACTTATCGTGAATTAAATTGTCAGGCTAACCAGCTAGCGCACTATCTCCAAAACCTGGGGGTAAAACCAGAAGTGCGTGTGGGGATTTGCGTTGAGCGTTCTTTATCGATGGTCGTCGGAATTTTGGCAATTCTTAAAGCTGGTGGTGCTTACGTACCTTTAGATCCGCGATCGCCTCAAGAACGCTTGAGTTATATATTGAGCGATTCTCAAGCCTCGGTGTTGCTGACAAACTCATCAATTAGCTTATCTCAGCCATCATTAACAGTTATTTGCTTAGATAAATTAGAGATTTTCTGCCACAACAGCCAAGAAAATCCTCTTAGTGAAGTTACACCAGATAACTTAGCTTATGTGATGTATACTTCCGGCTCAACTGGTAAACCTAAAGGTGTCGCCATGAGTCAGCGTTCTCTGGCGAACCTTTTACATTGGCAAATCCAAGAAAGTGCCGTTATTTGTGCCAAAACCCTGCAATTTGCTTCTATCAGCTTTGATGTCTCTTTTCAAGAAATCTTTTCTACTTTATGTAGTGGCGGCACATTAAGATTAATTACCGCAGAAATACAGAAAGATGGGTTTGCATTATTACAGTTAATTGCCCAAGAAAAGATAGAAAGACTATTTCTGCCGTTTGTCGCCCTGCAACAATTAGCTTATGCTGCCTCCGTTTCTCAAATCTATCCTGCATCTTTGCGTCAAATTATCGCAGCCGGAGAACAGTTACAAATTACACCGGATTTAGTTAAATTTTTTGAGCAACTTCCTAGTTGTAGATTGCAAAATCAGTATGGGCCAACAGAGACTCATGTAGTAACAAGTTTTACCTTACAAGATTCTGTCAGCAATTGGGCGCAACTGCCGCCCATTGGTAGAGCGATCGCCAATACGCAAATCTACATCCTTGACCGCCATCTGCAACCATTACCAATTGGCATTCCTGGGGAATTGTATATCGGTGGTGTGGCGATCGCTCGAAGTTATATTAATTCTCCAAAATTGACTGCGGAAAAATTCATTGAGAAAGATGGGAAGCGTTTATACAAAACAGGCGATCGCGCCCGCTATCTCAGCGATGGCAACATTGAATTTCTGGGACGCATTGACAATCAAGTGAAAGTGCGCAGCTTTCGCATTGAACTAGGAGAAATTGAAACCGTACTCGCTGCACATCCCCAGGTAAAAGAAGCGGTAGTGATTGCAAGAGAAGACAAACCAGGAAACAAGCGTCTCGTCGCCTACATCGTCCCCAAACACCAGCACTTAGACACCAGCGAACTGCTTTGTTACCTCAAAGAAAAGCTACCTGAATATATGCTGCCTTCTGCTTTTGTCAAGTTGCTGGATGCTTTACCTTTAACCCCGAATGGCAAAATAGAACGCCGCGCTTTACCTGCACCCGCGAGTAGAAAAACGCGTAATGTTTCTCTAGACTTAATCCCACCTCGTACTGCTACTCAACAAGTGTTAGTAGGAATTTGGTGTGATGTTTTAGAACTACAACAAGTGGGGATTCATGACAACTTCTTTGCGTTAGGAGGTCATTCCCTCTTTGCAATGCAAGTTATAGCAAGGTTGCGTGAAACCTTTAAAGTAGAGTTACCCATCAGCTGTTTGTTCGATTATCCGACGATAGTTGAGTTAGAGCAGCAGATTTCCAAATATCTCCAAAACAAGTTAGAAGTTCTAACTCCATCTCTCAAACCACTACCCCAGAAAACAAAAGAATTGCCAATTTCCTTAACTCAGCTTGAGTTTTGGATATTAACACAATTAAATCCAGGCATTCCCGTCTATAACATTCCTTTAGCTTATCGCTTGACAGGTTTACTTAATGTCACAGCCTTGACGCAAAGCTTTGTAGAAATTGTCCGCCGTCATGAAGCCTTGCGAACTACTTTTGCAGTCGCAGATAAGCAAGTAATTCAGAAAATTACTCAGCAGCCAGTATTGCCATTTTCAGTTGTAGACTTGCGAAAATTGGCTAAATCAAAAACTGAGCGCAAGGCTTTAGCACAAAAATTTGTAAATGAAGAAAAAAACCAACCTTTCAATTTAGAAAAAGAGCCATTATTCCGCATCAAACTACTGCGGCTTTCTGATGCCGAGCATTTACTAATAGTCACTATCCATCATCTAGTTTTTGATGGTTGGTCTGTAGGAGTATTCTTACAAGAACTGACAAAATTATACGCAGCATTTTCTCACGGTCAGCCCTCACCGCTTGCCGATTTACCCATTCAATATGCCGACTTTGCCCATTGGCAACAACAATGGGTTGCTCGTCCAGCTTTCAAATCTGAGCTTGACTACTGGAAGCAACAACTAAGCAATAGCAAACTTATATTACAGCTACCTACGAATCATCCGCGCTTACCAGTCCGAACTTTTGCAGGTGCAAGTCAAACTTTTATCATCCCTAAAAGCTTAACAACTGCGCTCAAAAATCTCAGCCAACAGCACAATGTAACTCTGTTTGTGACCTTGCTAACAGCCTTCAAAATAGTTCTATTTTCTTACACCAAACAAACCGATATTATCGTCGGCACTCCATTTGCCAATCGCCAGCAACTAGAAACCAAAGAATTGATTGGCTGCTTGATTAATACCCTACCAATACGTACATATTTAGGGGGCAATCCTAGCCTGAGTGAGTTGTTACAGCAGGTGCGGGGATGCTTTTTAGCCGCAAGCGATCGCCAGCAAATGCCCTTTGTGAAATTATTAGAAGCACTACAGCCAAAACGAAAACCTAATCATTCTTTACTATATCAAGTGATGTTTAACTTTTTGCCGCCAGCAGATTTAAAATTGACAAATTTGACCGTTCATCCTTGGGAAATTGCAACTAATACAGCAGAATTTGACTGGGATATTTACCTGCAACAAACAACATTAGGAAATATTGAAGGGAAATGGTGCTACAAAATCGATTTATTTGATGCTAATACTATCAGCCGTGCAGTGACTCAGTTTTTGATGTTGCTGGAACTGATAATTACTAATCCCGAATGTCATCTGAGTGAGCTTTCTTTACTATTTTACAAACATAATTCTCAATACCATGCCATCTAAATACATCTAATTATTATAGTTTTGATATTTTGCCAACACTATCTATCAAATTTCAAGAATTATGCAAGAACAAGGAATCACAATCTGGTTTACAGGATTAAGTGGTGCAGGTAAAACCACTATTTGCCGAGCAGTCGAGCAAAAGTTAATCAATTTGGGATATAAAGTCGAAGTTTTAGACGGCGATGTAGTCCGCCAGAACTTATGTAAAGGACTTGGCTTTAGCCGAGAAGATCGAAATGAGAATATTCGACGCATTGGTTTTGTAGCTCAGTTATTAACTCGCAATGGAGTTATTGTTTTGGTTTCTGCGATCTCACCATATCGTGAGATTAGGGAAGAGGTAGGGCAAAAAATAGGCAATTTCATGGAAGTGTATGTCAACGCGCCTCTTGAAGTTTGCGAACAACGAGACGTAAAAGGCTTGTATAAGCGCGCTAGAAATGGAGAAATACCTAAATTCACGGGAATTGATGATCCTTACGAACCTCCTCTTAATCCTACAGTAGAGTGCAGAACTGACCAGGAGAGCGTGGCGGAAAGTCTTGAGAAAGTCTGGCAAAAGCTAGAGGAATTTTTGAAATCGGCAATGCCAGCAAATTTTACTCCAGAAATTTCTAGTAAAGCTGTGCAGCTTCATAAGAATATTGTTTAAAGTGTAATTTTTTGTATTGTAGTTGAACTGAGAATATGCAAACTCAAGCTGTTAGCGATCGCTCCTTAATGAACGATGCTTCTCCTCCATCTACTAATAAATTTTGGGATAATTTCAAAGCGATCTTTGGCCCTTATTGGTATCCCACGGAATCCGGTAAAGAGCATTTCCAGACGTACTACGTATATGGATAATGCTTATTTTCCTGATTATTTTAATCGAGATATGTTGGTAGTCTTGCTGCTGTCCATCTTCCAAATTCATAGATTCTGGTATATATATTGTGATTGAATCTTCATCTTAATATGTAAGATAATTTTTTGGTATTTTAATTATTGGCACGGTTTAATTCTCTTGCTTCTAATATTTATTGGTTTGATGATAACGGATTTATTTCAATTCTTATCAAACTTGATGACTGTCAATCAACAATTTACGGTCGGATATGCGATCAAAAGAAGTAATTTTTCTTTTGTCACTCCGGGAAGAGTAAAATGAGAAAAGAGGTCTGAAAAGCAGGAGGAAACTATGACACAGCCAAGAAGTCCCAAACCAAGCATCAAATTTGTGGACGAATATTGTGCAATCTACCAAAACCTAAATTAGAGAGTGGGCAAAACTTTAACCCAGACAATTAAATTTGTGATTATGGAAATTACTTTAGTTGAACAATTGGAAGAAAGGCTACGGCAGGCTATGCTTCAAAGTGATGTTTTAGCTTTAGAAGAACTAATTGCCGATGATTTAGTTTTCACCACCCACACAGGTGAATTAATTGATAAGCAGATGGACTTAGAAGCATATCGCTCAGATATTCAAAAACTTATCTTACTCCAAGGTCAACAGCAGCGAGTGCAACTCTACGGTAATACAGCGGTAGTAACAGTTAAGATGGAGGTTGCTGGCACTTTTGAAGGTAAAGCTTTTGTAGGTATATACCGATACACAAGAGTTTGGGCAAAGTCACAGCCACAAGGAAATTGGCAAGTCGTCGCTGGTCATGTTAGTCAAGTACTGTAATCTGAAGCTGATTTACAACCATTAGTACAATCAACCATTACTTGCCAAGGTTACAACAACTTCTAGTCCAGGCGATTGCGTCGTTCCACTCGCAATGACATATCACAAGTAATTTACCGGACATGATATCATTGAGATTATTCCAATATTTTGGATAGCAGATTTGACATACGTTATCATTAGCCAATCGGCGACAGTGGTATGTAATAAATGTTAAACTTTCCACTTTTGTTGTCTTAGCGATGCCAATTGCAAGCGTGAGTGCTGTAATCAAAGCTCTACATAGTTGATATAGTGCTTAGTTACCGCGAATGCAGTCGGCTAGAAATGCCAGCAAAACGATAGAATATTGTTTAATAAAATCAGTAATCTTGATATCTTGGCTCAACATTCGGTATTCATTCGCCATTTTTTAAAACTTGCATCTATAAATGTACTTTCAAATTTAATGGTTCCGTTAGCTGGACTGTTAGATGTAATATTTTTAGGTCATTTAACAGAAATCCGTCACTTAGCAGGTGTGGCACTAGCAACAATTCTGTTCAATTACATTTATTGGACATTCGGTTTCTTACGCATGGGTACAACTGGGATGGTTGCACAGGCGATAGGACGTAAAGATAATCAATCAGTTCTGCTAATTGGTTTACAGCATGGCATTTTAGCATTGATATTAGGACTGATCATCCTGATTCTACAGCAACCTTTACAATGGTTAGGGTTTACAATTTTAAGTGCGACATCCCAAGTGAAGCAATCTGGTGTTGAATTTTACAATGCTTTAGTTTGGGGTGCGCCAGCAACGTTAATTAACTTTGTCTTAATTGGTTGGTTTTTAGGACAAGCAAAAAGTAGTAAAGTGTTGTTGCTTTCAGCCGTTGGTAACTGTGCAAATGTATTACTTGATTATTTATTTATTGTTCAATGGGGATGGGAAAGTAGAGGAGCAGGTTTAGCAACAGCTATTAGTCAGTATCTGATGCTCATAGTAGGTATTGGGTTATGTTATCAAGAAATTTCATTTGGACAGATACGTACTTTAACTGGAAAACTATTTGACCTGTCCGCCTTCAAATCAGCCTTAATACTTAATGGTGAAATTATTATTCGGACTTTTGCCTTAATCTCGACAATGGCGATATTTACCAACCTCAGTTCAATATTAGGAACTTCAGTTCTAACGGCAAATACTGTACTGATGCAAATCGTGGGTCTGGCAGCATATTTTATTGATGGTTTAGCATTTGCTACTGAAAGTTTCGCAGGAATTTATCAAGGTAGTGGCAATACTACTTCTTTAAAACAACTGTTACAATTTTCTCTAATCAGCAGTTTGATTATAGGGTTAACCTTTGCTGTTGTATTTATTTCGGCTCCAGAACCACTGTTGAAATTGCTGACCAATCATACTGAAACTATTAATAATTTACATTCTTATGTTCCTTGGCTATTACCAGTTTTAGGATTTGGTTCAATTGCTTATGCACTAGATGGTTATTTTTTAGGACTAACTCAAGGTCATATACTTCGTCAAGCTATGCTGAAAGCTACATTAATTGGTTTTATTCCATCAGCTATTACAGCTTGGTATTTCCATAATAGTCATCTACTATGGCTATCAATGTCTTTATTTATGGCAGCAAGAACAATAACTTTAGCATTGCGTTTACCAGCAACATTGAATCAGTAACTATTGTTTGTATGTCAAAAATTCTTCGTTTCCATATTTACCAGTTTTTACGGGAGAAATAGAAGTAGTTAACGAAGAAGCAGAAAACTTTGAAGATGATATTTCCGCTATAATTTATAAGAAATAGCCTCAATTAAGCTGATAAGAAATGCTATTGAAAGAGTTCTGTTAATGAGAAGTCTAGTATATGTCTGCATAGTACAAGGAAAGATAAGACAGTTAAGCAAATCATTTAGTAGACAGATAAGATAGTTAGTAGATTTTACAAAACCCCGCTTTTGAAAAATAAAATCTACAATTATTAATATTTAATGACATCTCACTGTACTTTCAATACAGTTCGGATAAGCTGCATGTCACGAGTTAGGTTCTCCCAGTAGTACAATTGAACACTTCAATTCTTGAACTAATTGTGTTGTCACTTGGCTGACAGCTAGCCCACCGGCTGTGCGATAACGGACAGAACGTAAAACTGCTAAATCAAATGCTTGAGATTCCCTAATTATCACTTTAGCAATATCATTATCCCTAATTGTTTGAATGTTTGTATTCACTTGTAGCTGACTTTTACCAGCAATATCAGACAATTGAGATGTAAATTTTTCTACTAAATTTGAGGGTGTTTTGCGATCGCTCACATGTAATAGTACCACTTTTGCTTGATTCACATCAGCCAAAATTTGAGCGAACCGCACAGCACCTATGGTTTGTCGCGTTAAGTCTCCAACTGGTACAAGAATTTTTCTGAAGGTTGTAGGACTACTCAAAAGACGTGTCACTGCTACCTGACAATGAGAAGACCAAAAAACACTGTCAATTACACTACCAAACAAACGGGCACGCAAGCCTGTTGTCCGTGACCAACCCATCACTACTAAACTAGCATTTTGTTCTCGACTGGTGCGGCTAATTCCCAAAGCCGCATCATCATCAATCCGAATTATAGATGACACTTCTACCTCAAATTCTTGACTAATTTCTCTAGCCAAGTTCAATCTTTGCTTACTTTGATCTAGTGCTGTTGCTAATTGTGGATCGTCCATATCTATATGGGCTTTGGTAATAGCTAATGGCACAATTCGTCCAGATTCATGACGAGCTAGAAGTGCTGCCATTTCTATCAAATAGCGCTGGGTTTGAGGATTGTATACTGGTACTATTACAGTGAATGGCTCATCACTTTTTTCTATTAACTTATCCTCAGAATTTTCCCACCAAGTTGTTAGTTTATCTGTTTCAAAATCTGTAGGAGAAAGCTGTAATAAAGTAGCAAACCTCGCTGTGATTATCGGACCGAGGATTGCAGTAACTAACATCAAAACAATTACACTATTTAAGACTTCTTCATTTATTAACCGCTCGTTGGCAGGATTGACGGCTTGATAGGCAACCAATGTTGCTGCTAGTGTAGCTGCTACTTGTGGTAGTGACAATGACCACATCGTCAGCATTTCTGCTGTATTATAGCGATATAAAAGTTTGGCTAAAAATGCTGCTATAAATTTGCTACCAATCAAAGCTACTATAATGACTAAAGTTAGCCAAATAGAACTAAGAGTTTTGACAAATGCAGGAATATTAATTAATAGCCCCATATCTACAAAAAAACAGGGAATGAATAAAACACTGCCAATAAACTCAATTTTTTCTTTGACTGGGCTACGTCCCAAAACGTCATTAACGGCTAAACCTGCTAGAAAAGCACCAACAATTTTTTCGACTCCAATGAGCTGCGCTCCAACAGATGCCAAAAACAATGCTAGCAAGATAAATAAAAACTGATTACTTTGTTCATCTCCAGAACGTCGAAAAAACTCTTTTCCCGCCCAATCAAAACCAAACAGGACAACAGCAGAGTAAATTGCTAATCCACCTAACAAAGTTGCTAAACTTAAGGCCGAGAAGTTCCCTCCATGAATTCCAACACAAATTGCTAATATTAATAAAGCACCTGTATCAGTAAAAATAGTGGCACCAATAGTGACAGTCACAGCTTCATTTGTTACAACACCTAGACGGCTGACAATTGGATACGCTAAGAGAGTATGAGAAGCTAGCAAAGAACCAATTAGAACGGAAGAATTCCAGCTAAAATTGAATAAACGTCCTAGAATAATTCCAGCAATTAGTGGAACTAAAAATGTCAAAGTACCAAATCCGATTGAGCGGTTTCTAGTTTTACGAAACTGTTCTAAGTCTATTTCTAAACCTGCTACAAACATCAAATAAAGTTTACCGATATCCGAGAGTAGATTCATTGTTTCAGACTCAGAATCTAACAACTTTAACCCATTTTGTCCTAGTACTATACCTGCTAACAACAACCCCACTAATCCAGGTAGTCGCAGTCGCTCAAATATAGGGGGTATAGTAAAAATTACTGTTATAAGAATAGTAAATGCAATAAGTGGACTACTTGTTAGTAAGTTAACTGCCATTTGTCGCAAATTAGCCTAAATGGTAATTGATAATAGATATACAAAATTTTACATCGCTATCACACACTAATGATCAAGACAAGGACAAATAATTTCGGCTCTTTTAGATTAGTTACAGAAAACTAATACTTGATGTCAGGTTAAGTTCTTGCATAGTAAGGAATTCAAGAATCAAAAAGCATATAGCAGATTTCTCCAAACGTTCTGCACCCCAGATTAAAGATATCCTCAATCTGACCATACCTTTGGCAATACGGTACTGTGTGTATCTGCGGTAAGCGAAGCCATGCCGTAAGCTTATCGCTTTAGAAATTACCTCTGCTGGGATGGCTGTTTCTAAAGCTTTGAGTACTGTACATAATTCAATTGCTGGTGAAATTAGTGAGAATTCTTTGAGTTGCATTGAACATCAGTAGACTTGGGTGACAAACCTTAGTCTAGTTGGTTTTAAGCTTAACCGAACCGTATTGACTGTACTTTTAGTTTAAATGAGCAGTTGAGGTTTCTCAGATGAAAAGACTTTACCAATATAATTGGTTGTTTATTGATATTTTATAACTGATTATAAGTTTAAATATTTTACATCTACCTTGAGGTAGACAGTTTAACTTTACAGATTTAAATTTATTATATTGATTCTACTCTAAATTACGATTTTGGATAGAGCCGCAGCTAGATTTTTATGTGTATTTGCCTGAATAAAGACCTATAAAATATCCAAAATTGAATAACTTAAAAAAAGTTTTAAGTGTTAGTAAGCGTATATTATGATGTTTGTACTCAGTCTAATTAATTACTGCAAAGTATGGTCAATATTTATACAGCATTTTTTGTTGATAATTTTGGCTACAGTCAGTATTAGTCATATTAAATACCTAGTACTTGTATTGGATTATAATGAACTGGTGTTCCTTGAATGCTCACAAAAATTGGCTTAATTAATACTTTAGCGAGTAAATTTTGTGTTTGGCAAAAATTTTTGGTACACAACCTATGGAATTAAAGCAAAATAGAATCAAGAGAAAAAGAGGAGTTGTATTAACTCCCAAGGGACTCAAGCAATTACAAGAAGCGATTATTTCTAGTGAGATAGTAGAAAATCAAGGCGATCGCTTTACTTTAGAAAAACTGTCGCAACTTACCAATATTTCCCCTAGAACTATTAGCCGTTTGTGGTCTTTAAGTAAAGGTGTAGATCAAAAAACTTTAAAATTATGTTTTAATGCGTTTGATTTAGAACTTCAGGATGAATATTATAGCTTTGTACAAGATGAGGAGGAAAATCAAGCAGAAATCTTAGAGCATTTATCAGGCAATTCTCATATAAAAGCACAAAATTATTGGCCATATCCAGATAGACCTGTACCTCTAGATTCTTCTTTATATATTGAACGTCCACCTATAGAAGAACAAGTATATCGAGAAGTTACTCAACCTGGTTGTGTAATTCGGATTCGTTCGCCCAGACAGATGGGGAAAACCTCTTTGGTAATGCGTTTGTTAGCCTTTGCTCAAAAGCAAGGATACCATACTCTCAATATCAATTGCGATCAACTTGATGAACAATGTTTAACTGACTTAAATCGGTTGTTGCGTTGTCTTTGTCTGCAAATCGCTACACAATTAGGCACAGATACCAACCTTGATGATCAATGGGATGATGAGATTGGTTGTAAATTAAGTTGTAGTTTATATATACAAAATTATTTACTAAAACAAAGTGAAAATCCGATAGTTTTGGTTTTGAGTGAGGTTGACCGCTTTTTTGAGTATCCTCAGCTGGGTCGGGAGTTTTTTGCTTTATTGCGTTCTTGGTGCGATGAAGCCAGACAAAGTAACCATTGGCGAAAATTGAGGTTAGTGGTAGTTTACTCGACAGAACAGTATATTTCTTTAGATATTAACCATTCTCCATTCAATATTGGATTACCGATTCGTCTTGGGGAATTTACTGTGCAGCAGGTAGAAGAATTAGCTAGGCGATACGGTCTAGAATTGACTAGCCAAGAACTCAAGCAGTTAATGTCTTTAGTAGGAGGTCATCCAGGACTACTGCAACTAGCCTTGTTTAATCTTCTTTCTGGAAGTATGACTTTAAAAGAGTTGATAGCAGAAGCGATCGCCAACGGTGGAATTTACCGTTATCATTTATGGCAACATTGGGTAAATTTGCAAGCTAATCCTGGTTTGATTAAGATTTATGCTGAGCTAGTTACAGCACAAAAAGCTGTGACTATTGACCCTGTATGCGCTTACAAACTCGAAAGTTTAGGATTAATTGCCTTTGAAGGCGATCGCATCATACCGCGTTGTGAACTCTACCGCAATTATTTTGTCAAGCAGTTAGCTACAAGTGCATAAATAAATTTCATAATCAAGAAGATTTTTGATTTGTAAATCTACTTGATTTTGAAATCATCTTGGCTTTTACAGATGTGTAGTCCGAAGATTTTGGGTTACACATTTATGTTGACGATAGTTTTACTCATAGCTATTTGGTGAAAAACAATCTGAGATTAATAACTTCAGAGAAATCGAATGTGATTGCAGAAATAATCTTAGTACTTAGAGGTGCGTTAGCAATAGCCTAACGCACCCTACTATACTGCTGATTTTCCGCAAATCATTTGTTAGCAAATTATGTAACTATAGAAATCCGGTTTGATTTAATGAAATTACTTGGGTAGTGCGCGATCGCAAAGCGTCTCGCAGAGAAGCGCAGCGCAAGCGCGATAGGCTCTTTGAGGTGTACTGAATTTTTTCAAAAATTAAATATGAGTCCTATATAATCTTATTTATTTTGTCGAATTACAAGGACAGTTAAGATATTTAAACTAAAAAGTCAGGATAAATTTAAGATAGTTAAGATATCAAAGTGGAAAAATTTAAAGTTACATCGTAGTCATTACAACTGACAATAATTCAATAATGTGTAATAGTTAGTTCTGCACTACCAAATAGTAAATAGGCATAAAATATACGTTTTAAATTTGCCAAAACTTCTCTACAAATAATCAAAAGTTGTGTTAATCTCTCTATGTGAGATCACATATTTGATATGCGACATTGATATGTAATATAAAACACTTATATGATATGAAATACCAAGTAGGTGGTAGTTTGCCCAGTGATGATCCTAGCTACGTTATTCGTCAGGCAGACGAACAGCTTTATACAAGCTTAAAGGCTGGTGATTTCTGTTATATCTTTAATTGTCGCCAAATGGGAAAATCATCGCTGTTGCATCGCACAAAAGACCGTCTGATGCAAGCAGGTCATAGCTGCGTTTATATAGATGTCACACGTTTGGGTAGTGAAGATACCACAACTGAACAATGGTATAAAGGAATTATTATTTGTCTTTTCTATGGTTTAAATTTAGTTGATAAAATCAATTTTAAAGAATGGTGGGAAATGCAAGCAGGTCTTTCACCTGTGCAGAAGCTCAATCAGTTTGTCGAAGAGATTTTACTGTCACCAGAAGAAAGTAAGCGGATATTTATTTTTATTGATGAGATTGATAGTTTATTAAGTTTGAGTTTTCCAGTTAGTGACTTTTTTGCTTGGATTCGTCATTGCTATAACCAACGCGCCCACGAGCCAAAATTTCAACGCCTAGCATTTGCAGTATTTGGGGTAGCGACTCCATCTGACTTAATTGCTGACAAACGCCGCACACCTTTTAATATTGGTAAAGCAATTGAGTTATACGGTTTTAAACTAGAAGAAGCAACCCCATTACTTAAAGGCTTAGAAAAAGTTGTTTGCCAGCCACAAATAATATTACAAAAAATGATTGATTGGACGGCTGGACAACCTTTTTTAACACAAAAACTTTGTCAGTTAGTTGTGCAGATAGCAAAAGAAACACCGCATAACAAAATTGATTTACCGCCATCTACAGAAGGGTATTGGATTGAGCAACTAGTAAAAAAGCATATCATCCAACAATGGAAAGCCAAGGACGATCCAGAACACTTGCGGACAATTCGCGATCGCCTTTTGTATAACGAACAGCGTGCTGGCAGGTTATTAGGCATTTATCAGCAGATTTTACAGGCTGAGGCTGGTAATCCTCCGGTGGCGATTGATGATAGTCGAGAACAAAAAGAACTATTGTTATCTGGCTTAGTTGAAAAACATAATGGCTACCTTAAAATTAAAAATCCCATTTACCGCCATGTGTTTAATGCAGAATGGGTAGAAAGACAATTAGACAACCTACGTCCTTACTCGCAAATCTTTAATGCTTGGATCACATCAAATTATCGAGACGAGTCACGCCTACTGCGAGGAAAAGCTTTAAAAGATGCTCAAAACTGGTCACTGGGTAAAAGTTTAAGCGATTTAGATTATAAATTTTTTACTGCAAGTCAAGAATATGAACAGCGCGAAATTCAAACAACATTAGAAGCTGCAAGAGCCAAAGAAGTAGAAATACGACTAGCACAAGAGAAAAAAAATACTAAAGTGCAAAGATGGCTACTAATAGGAATGTTTATTAAATTCCTAATTTCTACGAGTTTGGCTATAGGTATTTATGTTTTATACTGCCAAGCCAAAACCAGCGAAACTCAAGCCAAAAATAGTGAAATTCGCGCCCTTGTATCTGCTTCTGAGGGAATGTTTGTCTCGAATCGCAGATTAGATGCACTTATAGCAGCAATTACAGCTAAACAGAGACTACAAAAACTAGAAAAACCAAATACCAATCTTGAGCATCAAGTAAACGATGTATTAGAACAAGCAGTATATAGCGCAGATGAATACAATCGCTTTGCTGGCCATCAAGCAGCTGTGATGGCAGTAGATATTAGTCCTGATAGTTCTTTGATTGCTTCCGCCAGTATAGATAAAACAATCAGATTATGGCGGCGTGATGGTACAGTCGTGGCAACTCTCACAGGTCATCAAGGCGCAATTAGATCTGTCAAATTTAGTCCGGACGGTCAAGCACTAGCTTCAGCCAGTGAGGATGGTTCGATTAAACTGTGGAAACGGCAAGGTACAGACAGCCAGTGGCAGATTTCGACAACATTTAAAGGTCATACTGCTTCGGTTTGGGGAGTTGCTTTTAGTCCTAATGGTCAGTTTCTTGCCTCTGCTGGTTGGGACAAAACAGTCAGGTTGTGGCAGCAAGATGGTAAACTTTTAAAAACATTTTCAGGTTATAAATGGGGATTTTGGGGAGTTGCTTTTAGTCCTGATGGTCAAACCGTAGCAGCTGCCAATTTAGATGGGACAGTAAAACTTTGGCGACGAGACGCTACAGGTTGGCAAAACCCCAAACTGCTACAAATTTTGCGGGGTCATACAGCTTGGGTTGTGGGAGTAGCTTTTAGTCCTGACGGTCAAATCATTGCTTCTGCAAGTGAAGATAAGACTGTGAAACTTTGGCGGCGAGATAGCACAAATGGCAGCTATCGCCTGGATAAAACACTGCAAGGTCATACGGCGGGGGTTGCAGGCGTAGCATTTAGTCCTGACGGTCAGACTATTGTCTCTGCCAGTCTGGATAAAACAATAAAAATGTGGAATGTTAATGGTACAGAACTGAAAACCCTCAAAGGACATAATGCTTCTATTTGGGGAGTGAGTTTCAGTCCTGATGGCAGCTTTATTGGTTCAGCAGGTGCAGAAAACTTAGTGAGACTCTGGCAAAGTCAAAATCCCTTCCAAAAGAGTGTAATGGCGCACAGTGCAGGGATTTGGTCAATAGCTATTACTGCTGATAGTTCCATTATTGGTACAGCCAGTCACGAAAACGTGGCGAAATTATGGAGTCGCGAAGGTAAATTGCGGAAAACTTTGACCGAAAAAAGTCTCATCCCTGAGGTTTCATTCAGTGAAGATGGCAAATTAGTTGGTCTGTTTGTTAACAATGAGATAGTGAAAATCCGGCGGCAAGATGGAAGTGATGTTGCTAGTTACAAAGATACTCACGGTACAATTACAGGTGCAGTCTTAAGCCCTAATGGTCGAGCGATCGCAATTGCAAATGTGGAAAAGATTGCTCAGATCTGGAAACGCGATCGCCCCCAATCGCAGGTTCTCCGAGGACATCAAGCCCAAATTTGGCAAGTTGCTTTTAGTCCTGACGGTAAAATGGTCGCAACCGCCAGTGCTGATGGTACAGCAAAGTTGTGGACATTAGAAGGTAAGCTAATCACTACCTTAGTTGGACATTCTGCATCTGTCTGGAGAGTGACTTTTAGTCCTGACAGTAAAATAGTAGCTACTGGCAGTGGTGATAATACTGTGAAGTTATGGACAGTAGAAGGTAAGTTATTGCATACCTTTAAAGGTCATACTGCTGCCATTTGGGGAGTAGCGTTTAGTCCTGATAGTAAGATAGTTGCTTCTGGGAGTGTGGATGCTACTATCAAACTTTGGCAGTTAGATGGTACAGAAATCACTACTCTTAGAGGTCATAGCGCCGCTATTCGCAAAATTGCCATCAGCGGCGATGGTACTTTTTTAGCTTCAGGGGGTGATGATAATACATTAATTATCTGGAATTTGCCGCGTATTCTCAAACTCAATCCCTTAGCTTATGGCTGTAACTTGGTGCAGGACTATTTGAAAACTAACACAGCACTGGAAGGGAGCGATCGCTCTTTGTGTAACTAATACCAAATCCAAGTATGATGAGCAGCCTATATTGGGTATTTTGACCGATGGCGATTATTTTGGCGATCGCACCTTAATAGAATCTCAAATGTGCTGCTGTTCTTGTTCCTTACGCACTCGACATTCTTGAAGATGTCCAAATCGGGCGCTGAAATCAGTGTACAGTAACTGGAAGGGAGTATTATGTCACTGGTAACAAATAGTAAGTTAGTGTATACTAGCCGTCCTCAAGTAACTTGTAAACTTTCTTTTTTCTCTCAGCGCTTTTGTGGTTTAAAAATAATTTATTTAACCACAAAGACGCTGAGGAGCCAATGTGTTGCGCGGCTTTGCCGACTTGAAGGAAGTGCCGCCGCGTTGTAGCAACTGGCGTGATACCGTTTCACTTTAAAGTTGATACATTTGGGCAAGCAGGGGAAGCAGCACTTCGGCTACGCGGCAGTTGAGTTTCGACTACGCTCAACTACCGCGTAGTCGAAACTCAGTGACCGGAAGCAGGGGGAGTAAGAAAAGTAATTTGTATCAATAATTTCGTGAAATGGCGTGACGCTGAGAGAAGTCTGATCGGCGGCTTTTGCTGACTTAAAAGTATTAAGGAGAATTATTTATGTTGAATACTCAAATTATTGAATTTGATTTAAAAGCTTATTTATCACAACGGCGCGATCTTGTTGATGCAGCGCTTGAACGTTCAATTACTGTTATTTATCCAGAAGTACTTTATGAATCTATGCGGTATTCTTTGTTGGCTGGGGGAAAACGCCTACGTCCAATTCTATGTTTAGCTAGCTGTGAGTTTGCAGGAGGTACATTAGACATGGCAATGCCTACTGCCTGTGCGCTGGAAATGGTTCATACCTTTTCGCTAATCCATGATGACTTACCTGCAATGGATAATGATGACTATCGACGCGGAAAATTAACGAATCATAAGGTATATGGTGAACCAATCGCTATTCTCACAGGAGATGCACTTTTAGCCTATGCCTTTGAGTTTATTGCGGTTCAAACTCAAGGAGTTCCGGCTTCGCGATTAGTGCAAGTGGTTTCTAAGTTGGGTCATGCGATCGCGGCAACGGGTTTAGTCGGTGGTCAAGTTGTTGACCTCCAATCTGAAGGATTACAGAATACTAATATAGAAACCCTTAACTTTATTCACTCCCACAAAACAGGAGCTTTGTTAGAAACTTCCGTGATTTCAGGTGCAATTTTAGCTGGAGCAAATAACGAAGTGCTGCAAAGGCTTTCTCGTTATGCTGCGTACATTGGTCTCGCTTTTCAAATTGTTGATGATATTTTGGATGTCATTGGCACACAAGAAGAACTTGGTAAAACTCCAGGCAAAGATCAACAGGCACAAAAAGTGACGTATCCCAGTTTATGGGGAATTGAGGAATCAAAACGCAAGAGCCAAGAATTAGTTGATCTAGCCAAAGCTGAACTTGTTGATTTTGGAGATAAAGCACAACCTCTAATGGCGATCGCAGACTACATTACAGCCAGAAGAAAATAGCTGTGACTTTGGTTACTGAAATTTAAGTTTATTGTTAACGTGATTAGATGAGTGTAATTGAATAATGTTAAGTTAACGCTGTTGATACTAATTTGCGTTTTATTGTAGTAGTTCAAAGTTGATGAGATTGCTTCCTTCCACTTTGTTCCAGTCGCAATGACGGAATATCATATTTGACTACAACTTGGTATGAATTGCCCACAACAGCGGTTTTCAGTGCAGTCGCAGACTGTAACACTCTTTAGTTTTATAAAACGATACTTTGGTTTACAAACTTAAAGAATCTATGATTTTTCTAGCATGAAATTCTCCTCATCAGGCTCTATATTCAATTTTCCCTCACGCCAAGCATCTGCAACACTTTTAATAAAACTTGCTAAAGGTATAGCAACTAATAAACCTAATAATCCTGCTAATTTGACTCCAACTAATAAAGAAATTACGACCCATACAGGATTTAAGCCTGTAAAATTACCAAGAATACGGGGTGCTACAAAATTAGAATTAAATTGGTCAATAGCTACTGCTACAACTGCTGCTTCTATTCCTAACCAAAAATCATTTAATGCGACTAAAGAACTAACAATACTAATTCCTATACCTGTACCAAAAGGAAACAAAGCAAAAAAACCAATTACGAGTCCAAAAAGTAAACCTAATGGAACTCTAAGCACCAAAAAAGCTAATGTCACTACTGATGCTAAGATAGTGGCTAATATGAATTGACCAATAAAATAATTTTGAAAATCCTCACGTATTGACTGACGGATATAAGTTCCAATGCGGGACGGGAACCACAAAAAAATTCCATCCCAGAGAGATTCTCCATTTAAAACTAAATAAAGAGTCAATACTAACGTTAGCAGTATATTAACAAGACTACCTATAGTGTCTAAAACTAAACTTAGTATTCTACCTGTAAAATTTTGAATTTGGGTAGATATTCGATCTAGAATTTGGGGAACTAGACCATTTAAGTTAATCGGTAATTGTTCTGTAGTCGCCCAGCTTTGAAAATTTTGTAGTTGTTTTCTTCCAGAATCAATCCAAGTAGGCAAGATGTTAGCTAGCTCGTTGAGTTGTTGTATAATTAGTGGCACTAAAATAATCCCGAAAGCTGTAATTACTACTACAGCTAATAATAAAGCTACCGTGACAGCTATATTGCGTTGTAATCTTTGTTTTTGAAAAAATCTAATTGGATAATCCAAAATAAAAGCTAGTAGTAAAGCGGCAACTAAAATACTAACTAATGGCTGAAAATATTTGATTACCTGAAGTAATACCCAGGCATTAAGGATAACCAGGGGAAATGCCAAACTCAAGGTTAACCAACGCGGTAATTTATTTGCTGTTTGCATAGTGCTAATTCCACAATATTTATTGTGGTGATCTTTAATGTAAGTAAGTCGGGGAAAATAAATCAAACTATATTAACTAATCTAAACTTAGCTCAATTTAGCTCGTAGTCAGGGCTTTAGTCCTTTTATTAGGACTAAAGCCCTGACTCCAAATATTAAATTTTTGACGTTGTTCTACTTACAATCTAACTGGTAGTAGTGAAAATTAAATAATATCCTTGTTATTGTCCGAATCATCTAAAATTTTATTAAAGTCTGTTGCCTTTAGGTACATGAATACTCAAACACGCGCCAATTTTCCAGATATCTTCTCGATTTTGAGTCAAACTCAACGCTTACGAGTTAGTGATGGAGAGGTTAAACCGATTTTAGATGGTTGCTCAAATACTGCAAAGTTGCTTGTACTTATTTGGTCGCAGTTGGGAGATTTTGATAATTTAGAATACGCTTGGTGGCTGCAAAAAGAAAAAGAAAAAATCGAAGCCAGAGGAATTACAATTCGCGCTATTGGAATTGGAAACTGCAATTCGGGGATCAAATTTTGTGAATATACGGGATTTCCTCAAGAATGGTTGTTTGTAGATGCAAATGCTGAAATTCACGGTTCTTTAGGACTTTATCGCGGTTTAACTATACAATTTCCAATACTATCAACATCACAAAAAGCTTGGTTGAATTTAATGCTAATGTGTGCTGGTATTGGTAGTCCGGGAACTCTGAAGGAAGTTTTTCGGGGTTATAAAGGTGATTATAATGCTCCTCAGTTAATTGCTGATGAGGAAGTTGTGAGGGATATACCTTTACCACCAATAAAAGGTTCGTTTTTCAAAGCTGTTGGAGGGAAAGGCTTTCAGCGTCCTTTTGAATTAGCAACTCTGCGCCTGCGAAACATGACCGAAGTTTTGAGCAACTGGAATATTTATATACCAAATTCATCTTATTTGACACAACGGGGAGGAACTTTTTTGTTTGATTCTCAAGGAAAATTAATTTATGAACATCGCGATCGCGGTATTCTTGGTTTTGCTGAAAATATGAGCAATCCCTTATCTTTTTTATATAAATATTAAAAATACAACTTTTACAACATAATCAAACCTAAACGAACACCAGCCGTTACTGCCTCAGTCCGAGTGGAAACACTCAGCTTTTGAAAAATTGATGAAACATGAAATTTCACTGTATGCTCAGAAATTTGCAGGCGTTTAGCGATCGCTTTATTTCCTAAACCAGAACCCAGCATTCCTAAAACCTCTATTTCTCGTGGAGTCAAAGTTTGCACAGGGTTAGCTATCACTTTTGTCGGCATCGGCAGCAATTCTAAAAAATCAGGGTGCAGTACCACCAAACCAGCAGCAATTGCCTCAATACCGGCAATAATTTCTGCCTCGGTGCTGGTATTAGATAATATGCCGCGGATACCCAAACGTAATGCTGTTTCTAAATTAATAGTATTGATATCCTCAGCAATCACCATAACTTGCTGTTCTTGAATTAACTGCAATTTTGACCACATTGATTCTGGGTTACTGCCTAAATCAAGCAAAACTACATCCGATTGTAATTGCTCAACTTCCCTAAACAACACATCTAAGTTAGATGCACTGCCGACGACGATTAGTTGGGGATTGCTACTCACTACCGCTGATAAACCTGCCCGTACCACGAAAGAAGCAGCAACCACTATTACCCGAATCATGTTGCCTCCACAACAGTTTTCCCAGTAATGTAAACTACAAATTGCTGACTATTACGTAGGACTTGTAATGGTATGGAGTTGTGAGTTTGATACAGATATTTAGCCAAGTCATCAGGGTGAGTCAAAGCCCGTCCTGAAACTCCAAGTAATACATCACCAATTTGTAATCCTACATTTTCTGCGATACTACAAGGAAGTATGGATAATACTAGTAAACCTAAAGTGCGTCTGCCTAAAACCACAGGTTGCAGTGTTACTCCTAATTGCAGACGATGACTACTATGTAAAAAGCGGTTGACAGTAGTACTGGGAATTGCCACAGCCAAATTGTTGACAATCATCGTATTTATACCAACAACTCGACCAAGACAGTCAGCTAAAGGCCCGCCAGAATTACCAGGATACAGTTGTAAATCTGCTATCACCGCCCGTGGATGATTAGTGTGAACAATCCCAAGTGTGACTGCACCACTATCGGCCAAGGGATTTCCTACCGCCAAAACCAGTTCGCCAATTCGTAAATTATCTGAATCACTGATAATTGCAGTATTTAAATTTGTGGCATTAATTTTGAGCGCAGCTAAATCTTGCTGGGGGTCAAAGTGCGATCGCACCGCTGCAAATACCCTACCGTCTGATAATTCTACGGTTGCCCGGTTACTAGTTGCTACATGGGCATTCGTAATAATCAACCCATCAGCTTGCCAGATAACACCAGAACCGACTCCCGCAACACTGCTTTTAACTTTGACTGTGCTTTGACGGAGTATAGTGGCTACTGCTGACAGTTCATCATTGAATTGTGTAATCATAATTGCCTTGATTGGTGGTAATTATTTACTCAGCAGGCCGTTCGCCCACAACAACATCTAACTCAACTAATGTGCCACCACGGATAATCTGAATTTTGACAGTTTTACCGATGCGATCGCTATTATTTAGCAGTGCTAGCACATCACCCGTATCGCTTACGGCAATACCATCAAATGTTACTAACACATCCCCCAGCAACAGTCCAGCCTGATCAGCAGGACTAGAGGGTTCGACATTAACGACAATCACTCCCGTTGCTGTGGGTAAATTTAAAGCAGTTTTCAGATTGCTAGGCAAGCGTACAGGCTGCATTCCTACACCCAAATAGCCCCGTGAAATATGCCCTTTAGTCAGTAACTGATTAACCACGCGATCAACTGTAGCCGCAGGGATAGTTAAAACTGTACCGCGTCGCCCCGATGTATTCATCCCAACTATATAGCCAGCTGCATCTACGAGTGGCCCGCCTGCAAAACCAGGATAAAGAGTAATATCCGGACGGATGAACTGGTCAATATTACCACCATTCATACTCCGCCAAGCACCACTTACGACACTGACTACTCCCATTGCTGCTCGTAAGTCACCTTCGCTACTTCTTGCCAGTCCCAGTACCAAATGACCAACTTTGAGTTTTGTGGCATCGCCAACTTGTGCCACAGTAAGTTTACTATTTTGCAATTGAAATACAGCTATATCAGTGCTAGGGTCATGACCAAGGAAAGAAACTGGTAAAGTATTTCCATCTGATGTTGTGATGCTAATTTCGTCATAACGCCCAAGTGACTCATCTGAAGTAACAATAATACCGTTGCGCCAATGAATTGCACTCGAAGCAATGCGTTTACCAGTATTTATAGCAACTACAGTATTTCCTGATTGTTCTACTGTGTCAGCTAAACTGTTGGATAGTGACAGTAATGAAGACATAAAAATCCTCTACCAATATTTTGGGATGCTTCTATCGTGCCGTTTTATATCTATAGATAGCATCAGAAAAATGGAGAGACTTTTACCTAGCAAAATGGCTAGTTTTGTTTGTAAATAAAAAACTTTACGCCACTTGCGGGATGAAGTTTTCGGGTATAGGGAACTTGTACTGAGCGTAGCCGAAGTATGGGGAATGGGGCATAGGGCATAGGGCATAGGGAAGAAGTAATCAGTTATCACTGTTAACTGATTACTGATTTAACTACCCATGAAGGGATGGAGTTTCCCATCACTTCGATGAATAATGCTTGATGGCGATCGCTATAAAGTTATCAATGAATTGCGAATCGGTGTTTAACTTGCCTGGGCGGTAAGCGGAGGGTTCTGAGAATCGCTAGTCAATACTTAGTTTTTTTAATACAACTATTCCTCAGTTTACTTACTAAATTTTGTATACGAATATTTTGTGTATTTTAATTAAGTACATAAAATATCAATGCACTTAACATATAAATGTTTAAACATCTAAACATCGAAGTAAAAAATAAATGTCCAGATGTTTATTTATGCAGTAAGATCTTGACGTTATTGCTATTAAATAAAAAATGATCATCACAGTAGCTGCCTTTAAAGGCGGTGTCGGTAAATCTACGACAGCGTTGCACTTAGCTACATATCTGCAAAACAAAGCTGACACACTGTTAATAGATGGTGATTTAAACCGCAGTGCTTTAGATTGGTCAAACCGGGGTTGTTTACCCTTCAAAGTTGCTGATGAAAAAGATGGGGTAAGTTTAGCAACACTTTATGAACATATAGTAATTGATACGCCAGCCAGACCAGATACAAATGAGCTAAAAACTATTGCTAAAGGATGCGATTTGCTGGTGATACCCACTACCCCAGACGCGATCGCTTTAGCTGCAACGCTGCAAATGGTTAACTTACTCAAACAATTCAAAACAAATTATCGAATTTTATTAACTCTCATCCCACCCAACCCAAATAAAGCAGGAGAAGAAGCAAGAACATCTCTAGAACAAGCAGGGATACCTATTTTCAAATCTGGGATTAGGCGGCTGGCTGTGTTCCAAAGAGCTGCTTTAGAAGGAGTTCCAGTCAATGTTGTCAAAGACTCTTATGCAAAAATTGCATGGCGATGTTATGCCGAAGCAGGTAAGGAGATATTACGTTGAACAAGAAAAAAACTAGTCGTTTTGATGACTTGATTGATGCTGCGCGTAGTCGTCAACAAAGAGATAAACTACAACCAACTGAAGATCAACCCATTTCCCAAAGCAAAAGTACTGATCCGGCTTATATTCGTACAACTATTTATCTACCTAAGCAACTGCATCGGCAACTAAAAGCCGCGGCGATTTCACAAGAGCGACAAATGAGCGATATTGTTGCAGAATTAATTGAGCAGTGGCTTGTAGCAGGGCAGCAAAGTAAAGAAAAGATTGACTAAAGTACAATTTTTTTATTGTGCTGCGATGCTAGAAATAATCAAGTCAAAACAAGCGGAGATTTTGATATGGCTCAAGCTTTACCTAAACTATTTACCTTTGAAGAATTTATTGAATGGCTGCCGGGAAATACCGGGAAGTGTTATGAATTACACGACGGAATAATTGTTGAAATGCCTCAGCCGAGTGGAAAACATGAAAAAGTTACGGGCTTTTTGGCAGGAGAAATTACTGTTGAGTATAAGCGATTGAAGTTGCCATACTTTATCCCCAAAACTGCATTAGTCAAACCACCGAGAAAATCATCGGGTTACTCTCCAGATGTGGTTTTAATCAACGATGCTAATTTACATAATGAACAATTTTGGGAAAAACAATCTACTGTAACTCAAAGTGAATCCATTCCTTTAGTGATTGAGGTTGTAAGTACCAACTGGGAAGATGATTACTATACCAAACTAGGGAATTATGAAGCAATGAAGATTCCCGAATATTGGATAGTTGATTATGCTGCTTTAGGGGCAAGAAAATTTATTGGTAATCCTAAACAACCAACTATTTCTATTTATCATTTAGTTGATGAAGAATATCAAGTTACTCAATTTAGGAATGAAGAATGTATTATATCTCCTACCTTTCCAGATTTGAAACTAACTGCTAATCAGATTTTTAATGGTGCATTGTAGAGCCTTTTTTTATTCAAGTATTCCTAACTAAGTAAGTAAGTCGGTGAAATAAAATCAAACTCTTTCTCCCCCAGCCCTTGGTCACTGAGCGACTTGTACTGATACCATTTCACTAAATTATTGATACAAATTACTTTTCTTACTCCCCCTGCCTCCGGTCACTGAGTTTCGACTACTTCGACTTCGCCCTTCGGCTACGCTCAGGCTAAACTCAGTACAAGTGCGCTCAACTACCGCGCAGCCGAAGTGCTGCTTCCCCCGCTCCACGGCAGTTGCTCCTGGGGGAAACCACGCCAGTTCCTTCAAGTCGGGAAACCGCAAGGGCGGACTGGCTCCCCAAGACCGCACTGCCTCCCCTGCTTGCCCAAATGTATCAACTTTAAAGTGAAACGGTATGAGTTTAGCCTGAGCGTTGGTTGCTGAGTTTCGACTTCGCTCAACTGCCGCGCAGTCGAAGTAAGCCGAAGTGCTGCCCCCTGCTTTATTCCAACGATAATTATTGACATCGACCTACTTAGGGTCTGCTAATCGCCATTCAAAGACGCGATTAATCGCGTCTCTACAAGGGTTCTGGATAACGCACATTTAAACTAACGCACAACTTCCTTACCTTGCTCGGTGAAGCGAACTTCTTTAATATTCCATTGGGCGTTACTAGTTAAGGTTTTACGCAAGCTACCAAATAAAGCAAACTGCTCACAACTGGAAAGAGACACTAATTGCCGTTTTGACTCAGGTGATAGTCTTAAATCAACCGTGGCAATGCCATTTTCAACTTTGACACGATAGCCAGACAAGCTCAAATCGGCGGTATTTTGTTCTTCTATAATTTTACTGACTGCACCTGTCACAGGTTCTGCTGCTGGTACTGAAACTTTTTGAGGAATCAATTCTTGACATTGCACATCACTGGTGTAGAGTGTGACATTAGTAGTCTTGGCAGTTGCAATAGGGGTGTTTTCAGGTGGCTCAATGTTGTTGGGTTTAGCTCTTAATTGCGCCATAGTAGGGGTTTGGCTAGGGGTTGGGATAGTAGTAGGCGCTGGTGTTGCGCTGGTGATATTGTCAGGGGTAGAAGGAGAATTACAACTGCTGAGGCTAGCTGCGATCGCTACAACAATAAATGGTAAAAAATATTTTGTACTTGTATTCATAATCATGGTGATGCTGTCTTTTTCTTTTAACTTCAGTGCTGCTGGTATCAATTCCGCATAAATTTAAAAATTTTGCTTGTAATTTCCACAGTACATTTTTTTACAGAGCTTGACAATCAAAACAGAAATTAAATCTTGAAGTTAAACTACTGAAAAAATAGTCAAATAAAGCTTATGCCAAGCCATGAATCCGGCACTTACGACCCCCGTAAAACTGTATGGGATGGTATACCGATTGAACAATGGGAACCATCTAAATGGAAACAGTGGAAGCCCAAACACACTGCTTCAGATGAAAATATCAAAATAGAGCGTGAGTATCTTAGAATCAAATATGCTATTCAACAAGCTAATTCGGCATTAAGTTTAGATAAAATCAAAATTAAACTTAAGCTGACTAGTTTGAAAACTATCGGTTTACAAGGGACTTTTCCCTGTAGAACTGGTGATATTGGCAAACATGGCAGTCCTAATAAACAATATACCATTTCGTGCGGTTTTGCTGCTAATGATACTGGGGTAAAAATGGCAGTCCTGAAAGCACGGGAATTAGATTTATTGCTAATTACTAAACAATTCCAGTGGACTCCAGAACTATTAGGTAAACAGTCCCAAAAAATATGGCCTATAGATGAAAAAAAATCTTCTAAACTCATTGGTGAATTGATTCAAGAATATGAGTGTGAGTTTTGGAAAACGCATGAAAAAAATCGGCAAGGGATACGTACTTGGGAAAGTCATTACATGCGGCATCTCAAAAAGTTACCTCCAGATATGCCAATGTCTGTAGAAGCGCTTTCAATAGCATTAGAGAAAACTAAAGCTAATACATCAGCAAGATTTTTTTTGGTTTGGCAACTGAAAAAGTTTTGCGAATTTTGCGGAATTGATGATTTTAAAACTATTTATGCTTATACGACTGCTAAACCTCAGCCTACGATTCGCAAAATACCTGCCGATGAGGAAATTATGCAAGGATTTCTCAAAATTGGAGCGCCTTTATCAGCTTATGCTAGTAAAGAGAACCTAACACAACCCGAACAATGGCAATGGGTTTATGGGATGTTAGCAACTTATGGGTTAAGACCTCATGAATTATTTGCTGTAGATATAGAAGCATTTACAGATTCAGCAAATACTTTTCATTTAGTTAGTTTGAATCCTAAGCTTACAGAGGGTACAAAGACTGGTGAACGCAGTTGCGGTATTCCACCTTTACATCCTCATTGGGTGGAATTGTTCAATCTTAAAGATGTGAAATTACCTCATAATGAAGGAACTTTAAGTAATAAAACAGCAAAAATTCATATCAAATTTAGAACTTCTAATATTGGTTTTAGACCTTATGATTTGCGTCATGCTTATGGGATACGTGGTCATCGATTGAGAGTCCCTATTAAGACAATGGCTGATTATATGGGTCATACAGTCCAAGAGCATACTAGGACTTATCAAAGATGGATGAATGAAGATACTAATTTAGAAATTTATCGAGAAGTGGTGATTCATAGACAAGGTACAACCAAAGAAGCCCTCAAAGAAAGAATTAATGAATTAGAAGCTGAAAATATAGCGTTGAAAGCTGAGAACGCAACTTTAAAAGGGCTATTAATTAAACATCAATTAGGTGAATTGATGAATCAAGAAATGTAGTAGTTTGACAAGCTCACCAACCGAGCAAAAGGTGAAAATATTACTCAATAATTGATTATCTTTAGTTGAGATTGGGCAACATAGATACTGAAGTTAACTTCAAACTCTAGTTAGTCAGTAGCAAAACTATGGCTCATCATTTGATTACAGTAGATAAAAATACCTATGAATCTCTTCAACAAGAGCTGATAGAACTGCGTCAGATAGTAGCGCGTTTGGAGAGCGATCGCAAGCAAACAGAGCAACAACTTCAAGAACAGGTACAGTTTTTGCACAGTATTTGGGAAGGTGTAGATTACGGCATCTATGTTTTGGATGTTTTAGATGATGGGGCAGAGTTTCGTTTTGTTAAGTTTAATCCCGCTATCCTGGCTATTAGTCTTATTCCTCTAGAACCCTTCTTGGGAAAGACAGTTGCAGAGGCGCTACCTGCCGATATGGCGCATCACTATCGCCAACGTTACCAAGAATGTATCAAGGCGGGCAAGAGCATATTCTTTGAAGAATCCTTTTGGAGTGATGAGAAGGAGACTTGGTGGCTCTTAAATATCGTGCCTCTTTTAGACAGCGCTTCACGCATTTCTCAACTCGTGGTTACAGTTACTAACATCACCGAACGCAAGCAAGCTGAACAAGAACGGCAAGCTTTTGTTTCCCTAATTGAAAATAGCAGTGATTTTATTGGTATTAGCAATATGGAGGGACAACCAATATTTCTCAACGAAGCTGGAAGAAAATTAGTTGGTATCGAGAATATAGAAACCTTGAAAAGCATCAATATACTTGAGTGCTTTCTTCCTGAAGATAGAAAAGACGTACAACAGCGTATTCTACCTATTGTCATGGAACGTGGTTTATGGCAGGGTGAATATTGTTTTCGACACTTTCAGACTGAAGAAGTAATTCCAGTTGATTACAATGTGTTTGTGATTAAGAGTCCCAAGACTGGTGAACCTTTGTGTATAGCAACAATTACTCGTGATATTCGTGAACGCAAACAAGCTGAAGCAGCGCTCAAAGCTAGTCAATACTTTATTCAACGTATTGCTGATTCTTCTCCTAATATTCTTTACATTTTCGACTTAGAAGAACAGCGCAATATTTATGCAAATCATGAATTAGCTAATATTCTCGGCTACTCCCATGAAGCAATTCAGCAGATGGGAACACAATTTCTACCTAAAATTACTCATCCAGATGATTGGACAAAAGTTGTAACTCACTTACAAAAGTTTCTTATCGCCAAAGATGGTGATATTTTTGACTTGGAGTTTCGAGTGAGAAAAGCTAATGATGAATGGTGCTGGTTTTACAGTCGAGAAACGCCGTTTAACCGCGCTGATGATGGCAAAGTCACGCAAATTCGGGTGTATCAACTGATATTACCGAACGCAAACAAGCCGAAATTCAACTGCAACAACAAGCCGAAAACTTAGAAAATACTCTGCGTGAATTACAACGTACTCAAGGTCAACTTATCCATAGTGAGAAAATGTCTTCACTAGGTAGTATGGTTGCAGGGGTCGCCCATGAAATCAATAATCCTGTCAACTTTATTCATGGTAATCTGATTCCAGCCAGTGAATATGCCGAAGATCTATTGCGATTGGTAGAACTTTATCAATTACACTTTCCTTATCCTCCAGAAGAAATTCAAGCAGAAATCGCAGACATTGAACTTGATTTTCTCAAGGAAGATTTAATTAAACTCCTTAAGTCTATGCGTGTAGGAACCCAGCGTATTCGTGAAATTGTCCTGTCACTGCGGAACTTCTCCCGCCTTGATGAAGCCGAATTTAAACAAGTAGATATTCATGAAGGTATCGACAGTACCTTGATGATTCTCCAAAACCGCTTGAAAGCTAAACCAAATCATCCAGAAATTGAAGTGATTAAAGAATATGGCAAACTTCCCCTAGTTGACTGCTATCCTGGCCAGATGAATCAAGTATTTATGAATCTTTTCAGTAATGCTATAGATGTTTTAGAAGAGTCTTTTGTAGGTGAACAAGGACAAATTCGCGTTTTTACCGAAGTTCTTAATAGTAATCGGGTAGCAATCAAAATTGCAGATAATGGTCAGGGAATACCCGAAAAAATACTTTCAAAATTATTTGATCCTTTCTTCACCACTAAAGCTGTTGGTAAGGGTACAGGGTTGGGATTATCTATTAGTTACCAGATTGTGGTAGACAAACATTTAGGAAATTTGTCTTGTAACTCCACACCTGCACAGGGAAGCGAATTTATAATTGAAATTCCTGTTCATCAACCAGAATCACGCAAGTAATATCAAATTATTCCCAAACTATTCGTAAATCTAAAACAAAACCCGGTAAGATATTTTCCCCTGATAATTCTGCGGGACATTCTAAGATTTCTACCGATTTGTTTTGACGATATATTTCAACTTGTTGTGCTTTACGATTAATTAGCCAACCCAGCTTGACTTGATTATCTATGTATTCCTGCATTTTGGCTTGTGTTTCTTGCAGGCTATCAGTTGGTGACATTAATTCTAAAACAAAATCTGGGGCAATCGGCGGGAATTTCTCTTTTTGTTCGGGTGTGAGTACATCCCATCTATCTTTTTGTATCCAAGCAACGTCAGGAGAACGCTTTGCACCGTTGGGAAGTTTAAAACAGGTGGAAGAGTCAAAACATATACCTAGTTGAGTTTGACGATTCCAAATCACAAAATCAGCTGCTATTTCAATATTGCGATTTCCTGTTTCTCCTCCTGTAGGTGGCATGATAATGATTTCTCCTTTAGCATTACACTCAAATTTAACATCCGGGTTCTCTCGACACAGTTGATAAAATTGGTCATCGGTGAGTTGAAAAATCGGGTTGAAGTTGACTGTAATGGCTGTCATAGTAATTGCATCAACTTATATATTGATAATTTGGAAGACTTTAGACACTTTAAGATCCCCCCTAACCCCCCTTAAAAAGGGTGGAACCGGAATCAAAGTCTCCCTTTTTAAGGGAGATTTAGAGGGATCTAAAACTTTTGATACCGACAAGAGGACTTTTCAAACATCTTCTTAAGCTAATTACATAAATTAACTTTAGTTTATATATAAAATAATTGCAGTATTTTTTTATAAAGTATAAACTTCATGTCAAAATTAAAATGTGTTGAAGTTGGTACTAGTTAGATTAACTATACAAGTGAGGAAGGTTATGTTACTTGAACTCAACCAACTAATTGTACCTGCTGGTCATCAGTTACTAATTAAAAATATATCTTGGTCAGGATATCAACATATTTTGGCAGAATTGGGAGAAAATCGTAGTTCTAGGGTGTCTTACAGTCAGGGAGTGCTGGAAATAATGGCTCCATTACCAGAGCATGAAGTAGCTAAAGTTATTATTGGAGATTTAGTAAAAGTTCTCTTAGAAGAACTCGATATTGAGTTTTGGAGTTTAGGCTCTACAACTTTTGATCAAGAAAAGATGAATGCAGGTGTAGAACCTGATGATTGTTTTTATATCCAAAATGAAGCTGCTGTTCGAGGTAAGGATAGAATTGATTTAACAGTTGATCCACCCCCAGATTTAGCAATCGAAATTGATATTACTTCTCGCACTCGTTTTAATAATTATGAAGTATTGGGAGTTCCAGAGTTATGGCGTTGGAATGGAACTAAACTAGAAATCAGCGTTTTGACTAACGGTAAATATATAACATCTACTATCAGTTCCATTTTTTCTGGTTTACCTATTACTCAAGTGATTCCCGAATATTTAATGCGAAGTAAAACTGAGGGTAGAAACGCGACAATGAAAGCATTTCGTGTTTGGGTAAGAGAACAAATATGATTTACTCACGTAGAGACGATGATATATTTAGTTGTAAAATAGATTTATGATCGCAGTTGTTTTAAGAGCTGATTATTAAAGCGATCGCACACAATTTATATTTGTATATTTTAGAACCCTGTCTTATTTAATAAGGCGGGGTTTTGAATTTTCACAAATCATTTAAAATTACTAAATTAACAAAATTTCTAGTTGACAAGTATAAAATTATACTTTAATATATAATCATGATAAAAGCGATCGCCCTCCAGCAAGAGTCTACGATCGCCTTTATCTAGCCCCCATATTAGGAGACAAATACAATGATGGCACAATTACTAAAATCCGCCCAATCCAAGTTAGAGCAGTATCTGCATGGCGAAGATACACCCACCTTCAATCAATCAACTAAAAACCAATTTCCCCAGAGAGAACCGATTAAACATTTACTGATTGGTTCTCCCAAAGCCGTTACCAGCACAATTCACTATTTGCAGGTGCTTGGCTACGCTCATGTTGGAGATTGGAGTCCACTGCTACCAACCGCCAATCCAGATGAGGTAATGAGTATTTTAACTCGGCAAATTTTGATGCAATAAATCTAGATGTAGAGACGTTACAAAGTAACGTCTCTACTACTTTAATGTGTTCAACCAAGTTTCTAAATCTGCGATCGCCTGAAAATCTAACAATGCTTCACCTAGATTTTCTAATTGTTCTAGAGAGAGTATTTCAATTCGTCCTATCAATGCTAAAGGTAATTCTCCCACACGACGAGTAAGTTGACGGCAAACAAGCGATCGCCCTTCTGCTAGTCGTCCCTCTTGTCGTCCGCGTTGTTCGCCTATTTGTTCTCCTTCGGCGAGAATTTCTTGATAAATCACTGATTCGCGCATCATATCCTCCCGAAATAAGTTTTTGATCAAGTCTTTTTTGTATTTTAACCCCGCCAAGATTTGCGTGTAGGCGGAGATTTGCGGCCGTTGTTTTGGTTCAAGTTGATTGACTCGTTCTACCACTTGTTGCAATAAGGCTTGGGGTTGGGTGGTGGCGGCTAGTGGTGCTAATGGTAATAAAGCTGGGTTATCTAAAAATACTTGGGGATTTTCTTCCCATAAGCGAATTACTCGATATTCATGATGGGTGGTTTCGACACTAAAGACGGTTTCAATTACTGTTCCTGGTGCGGGGGGAAGTAATAATACGACAACTTGCGTGATTGGTAGACGATATAACCGATACAACCTTACCCAATAATCGAGCATCCGCAGGGGTAAGGGTGGTGTGGATTCGAGTTTGGTTTGAAATTCCAGGTGGAGAATGCGTTCTTGGAGTTGTAGGAATGTGACGTGATCTGCACGTATCGGTTCAATGCTCAATTCAGTTTTGAGAATTATGACGTTAGTTTGCGGTGTACCTAATACCCAACTGGCGAAGGTAATGGGATGTTTTTCGGATAGGAGTTTGCACAGGTTATCAAAGGACATGAATTATGGGTAGTTTCATAAATTATTTTGGCTGCGATCGCACTACAATGGGCTGCGCTTACGCACTAAAATGTTAAGTAAATCCGACAAAATTAACGATGGCAGCTAAAGATAAATTTCATGCTGTGGTTAGAATTGCTTTAGAAAAGGAGCAGTGGAAGATAACCGATGATCCTCTGCGACTGGAATTTGGTGGTACTAAGTTTGAAATAGATTTAGGTGCAGAGCAACTGTTAGCCGCAGAGCGAGGTGAAGAAAAAATTGCAGTTGAGATTAAAACATTTCTGAGTGATTCACCACTAACAGATTATCATGCTGCGTTGGGACAGTTTTTGAATTATCGACTTGCCTTTGAAATCAGCGACCCGACTCGGATTCTATATTTGGCAGTGCCTGTAGGTGTTTATGAAGCTTTTTTCAAGCGGGAATTTGCCCAAATATCTGTAGAGAGATATCAGATTAAACAAATTATTTATGACCCAATCCAAGAGGTAATTTTACAATGGATACCGTAGAGTCTTATCGCTATATTATTCAGTCGTTGTTGACGGCTTATGCTGCTATCCCAATAGCAAATGGTAAGATTGATTGCTACACGGTTTTTGATACAAAACAAGACCATTATATGGTTATGAATGTGGGCTGGGATGGTCATCGGCGAGTTTATGGTTGTGTTTTACATTTGGATATTAAGCAGGGAAAAATTTCAATTGAGCAAAATATGACGGAAATGAGAATAGCTCAAGAACTTGTAGAGCGAGGTGTTCCTAAAGATAATATTGTTTTAGGATTTCAAGCTCCCCAAATGCGGGAATATACAGGCTATGGAGTTTTTTAAATCATGTAATGATTTAGTTGTGACAATATCAACTTTACGATTTAACAAATTTTCTAAATCTAGAATTAACCCGCCCGGAAACCAAGGAGAAATTTTATCTAAATCATAATCAATTAAAAAATCAATATCACTAGCTTCTGTTTCTTCGCCCCTAGCTACACTACCAAAAACGCGCAGATTATAAGCTCCATGTTTGGTTGCAATGTTTATAATTTCTTCTCGTTTTTCTTGTAGTAATTGTTTTAATCCTACTTTTTTATTTTCTGCCATAGTGTCATATTTTTCTGGAAGACTTGATTTTTGTTTCAGGTGTAGGTTGGGTTGAACAAAGTGAAACCCAACATTTAATAGGTGTTTATTCGGTTTTTTGCTTGTTCAATATCGCTTAACATTCTATTTTAATCTAGAAGTTGGGTTAAGCCCAGCGCAACCCAACCTACATTTACTACATTTACGTCAATTCAAATTGGGCAATTATAACAAATGCAATATCGCCGAGCAATAACTAAAGGTGGTACTTACTTTTTTACGCTTGTTACACATAACAGACAAAAATTATTCTGCTTACCTACCAATGTGGCTTTGTTGAGGAATGCTTTTCGGTATGTAATGCGACAACACCCATTTATCATTGATGCCTTTATTTTATTGCCTGAGCATCTTCATTGTATTTGGACATTGCCAGCAGAAGACAGTAATTTTTCTACTCGTTGGCGTTTAATCAAAAGCTATTTTAGTCGCCAATGCAATATCTTATCACAAGAATACTTATCTACTTCTCGGCAAATAAAACAAGAAAGGGCGATTTGGCAGCGTCGTTTTTGGGAGCATTTAATTAGAGATGAGGTGGATTTTAAAAAGCATGTTGAATATATTCACTACAATCCTGTAAAACATGGTTTGGTGCAAGCTCCCAAGGATTGGGAATATTCAAGCTTTCATCGTTCAGTTCGTCAGGGAATGTATGACGTGATGTGGGGTGCAGGGGAAGAATTTGTATTTGATACCCACATTGGCAAAGAATAACCATGTAGGTTGGGTAGAACGAAGTGAAACCCAACTTTTCTCATGTCATTGCCACAAGATTTGTTGGGTTTCGCAAAGCCTCAACCCAACCTACGAGTAATCTATAATATTTGCGGTCTACAGCGGAAGAGGGAAAAGTAAAGAAGTGTAAAGGACAAGAGGGCAAAAGAGCAAAGGGAAAGGAGTCCTCACGCGAAAGCAAGCACGACACGAAAACCGACATCGTAGTTACGGAAGTCGGCTGCATACCTGAGGCGGTACGCAATGCGACAGTTTACTGGGAGGTAGCCCCAAGAACCACCACGCAGCAGACGGCGAGATTGATTATCATTATCATTGAGCCATGCACTGCCATTTGTAGGTGCGCCATTGTAATTATCATGCCAATGGTCTTGACACCATTCCCAAACATTGCCATGCATATCGTATAAACCAAAAGAGTTAGGCGGAAATTTTCCTACATCTGTGGTTTGTTCACGATATTGACCTTTTGGCCCTTTATCGTAATTGCCAGGATACAATGTGCCTTCGTAATTCCAATCTGTTCCTCTATAGTTTGCTAAATCTGTAGTAATGGTTTCACCAAAATAAAACGGCGTAGTTGTCCCAGCACGACAAGCATATTCCCATTCTGCTTCACTAGGTAGTCTATATGTTTTTCCTGTTTTCTGACTCAATTTTTGACAAAACTCTACCGCATCATTCCAACTCACTGTTTCTACTGGTCGTTTTTCACCTTTGAAATTGGCAGGATTATTATTGTTATTACCTATAATTTTTTGAAAAATGTTACCACCCATAACCGCTTGATACTGCGCCTGGGTGACTTGATATTTACCCATGAAGAACTCAGGCACAGTTACTTGATGCTGTGGTTTTTCACTTAAATACGCTTCCCCTTCCGGTAAACCCATCATAAAGGTTCCCCCTGGTATCTGCACCATTTCTAAGGTGACACCATTGCCTAAGTCTTCAACCCAATATTTCGCTTCGCAGTTGCGGCGGTTGGTGATGTTTCCTTGTGCGTCTACCGTCACCGTTTCAAATTGAAAGGTTTTTAAGGGATTTTTTTCAACTGTAGATGTTCCCTTGGTAGAATTATCAGGAGTATTTCTAGAAGGTGGTGGAGATATTACTTGACCTTCCCAGCGTAAACGTTCAATTCTTTGTAACGCTCTGACTGCTTCTATATCTGTACCAGAAGCCGCAGCTAATACCCGAATCCATAATTGTTCGGATAAATCCAGATTCCCTTCGTCTTTAGCACGATAAGCATCATTTTTGAGTGTGGCGATATCTGCTAAAGTTGCATATCGTGGTACAAGTATCAGGTGAGATTTATTTACAGGTTCGGCAATAATATAAGGTGTTTGTCTCCCATTGTTATGCTGACGCACAATTTCCGGCACACGAAAATTAAGATACTGATTCAACCTCTCAACGGTGGCGCATTGACCTCGAACTCCTAACCCTTCTAGTAATGCCGTAGTAAAAGCACCTTGTTGAAATGCCTCAATTTCATAAGAATATTCCTGTGGACTACAGGAAAATATACTAATAACTCCTTGTTGACTTGCTTCCTCGGCTGTCTGTCTGCCTATACCTTCACCTGCACGAGTTCCCAAACTGCGACAAGCATCTAAAATCAAAACAACATTATCAGCACCACAGCGCCGCAACCGTTCAGTGACAAAGTTAATGGGAATCGCTGTTTCTGCAATATCTCCTGGATGACCATCACTAGGCATGAGATAATCACGTTCAGCATGGCGCATTCCATGACCACTGAAGAAAAACCAAAAGTTATCACCTGCACCCATGAAGGGTTGATTAAATAACTCTAAGAAGACTCGACGTAAATTTGCGCGGGTGGGACGAGTCGATTTTCCGCCAATTTCAGGAGAGTCATCGGTAAAGAAAAATATCTTCTCAAACCCGGCTTCGCTGCGAAGAAACTGCTGAATTAACTGTGCATCCCGCTTGGCATAGTTTAACGGTTGTAAATAATCATATCGGTTAATGCCGATCGCGATCGCCCAATTTTTTGACATCTCACTTTATTGATTATTTTCACGCAGAGGCGCAGAGGCGCGGAGAGTTAAGAGCAATATCTCTACTTTGGTTCTTGCCGTTTGAAGGTCAGTTTTATTGCACCTTTGCCACTTGCTTTTACACCACTGCCAATTAATTTAACTTCGCCTTCGCCGTTAATTTCTACCGATAATTCAATTTCTTCTAGCTGCATTTGAGAATTTGCTTGCTGTTCTGCACGGCTAAATAAGCGTCCTACGACTTGCAAAAAGCTAGTCATGTTTTGCTCTAATTTCTCAGCGCTAACCTGAACGGCATCTCCTACTACTTTGTTATTGGTATCTCTTGTGGGTTCATCTCTCCAACTTCCCCGTGTAGTCGTTCCGCCTTTCACGCCTTCAGGTATGGATATTTGAGGCATTTCATCGGTAACAATCCAAATGGTGTCTGAAGGTGTGTCTAACATATTACTTTCAGTAATTATATGAAGTTGTCCCATTAATATAGATACAACGGTGAAGATGGCGATTACAAGAAAATCCTCAGATTAAAAAATACTACTTTTTAGACTACTATTTAGTCATACCAATTCAAAAAATGTTTGCAACACATGCAGGTTGAAAAGCTCTCAATTTCCTTATCAGCTCCTCTGGTGAGGTTTGTGGAAAGTTATAAACTAGCCAAAGGCTGTAAATCTCGCTCTCAAGTGATTGAAATGGCATTGCAATTGCTGCGCGAACAGGAGTTAGAACAAGCCTACCGAGAAGCATCTGCGGAGGTTGACAATGATTGGGATGTCACAATTACAGATGGATTAGCAGATGAAGCGTGGTGATATTTATTATGCAAATCTCAGTCCGGCGGTTGGCTCAGAGATGGATAAATGTCGTCCAGTGCTGATAGTTAGTAATGATGCGAATAATCGTGCTGCTAATACGGTGACAATCTTACCAATTACATCCAATGTCAGGCGTGTTTATCCGTTTGAGGTTTTACTCAATTGTGAGGATAGTGGTTTACCTAAAGCTTCTAAAGTACAGGCGCAGCAGATACGAACAATTTCTCAGCAAAGAATTGTAGGAGAAGTGATAAATAGTTTGAGTCAGGAGTTGATGCAATTAGTAGATGCTGCGTTAAAACTGCATTTAGGAATTAGCTAGATTGGGTTGATGCACCTGACAAAACTACAAAACTTGTTCTTGGCGGATAAATGTTAAGATGGCGTTTAGGTCTTCTTCTTCTTGTTTAAAGGCGTGGTATAGTTCACAATTTTGTTGTAGGTTTAACCAAAATTCTGCACTATTACCAAAAAATTTTGCTAATCGCAAAGCAGTACTTGGTGTCACGCCTCGTTTGCCATTTACAAGTTCATTGATACGCTGATAGGGAACATGAATTGCTCCAGCAAGTTCGGCTTGTGATATTGCCAAAGGTTCTAAAAAATCTTTTAGTAAAACTTCTCCAGGATGATTAGGAGGACGATATTTAGGAAATCTCACTGCTGCTTACCTCAATCGTGATAATCTACTATTTCAACTTCACAAGTACCTTCGGCTGTCCACATAAAGCATATTCGATACTGCTCGTTAATCCGAATACTATGCTGTCCTTTTCTCTCACCTTTTAAGGTTTCTAAAATGAATGTCTCGCGCAAAGGCGCAAAGACGCAAAGGAAAATCTACACTGATTGTAGTGGAGCGATCGCCATCCTCAAAAGTAATGTCCACTTACCACTAAAATTGTGTTTAGTCAAAATAAATACAGGTAAAAGTATTAAAATTTTACAATTCAAAGTAAGAAAAAAGTAAGAAACGCGTTTTTGATAAAAACCTGAAAATTAGATATAGTAAGGAAAATTGATGGTACGACCGCGCAAGCTATTTGCTCAGCATTGGCTCAAAAGTGAAAAGGTATTAGATGCAATTGTGAAGGCCGCAGCATGTCAGCCAAATGATCGCATCTTAGAAATCGGTCCAGGTACAGGCATCCTCACACGGCGTTTATTACCTTTAGTGCAATCTTTAGTAGCAGTCGAAATAGACTTTGATTTATGCAAACTCTTAGCAAAACAACTCGGTAAAACTGAAAATTTTTTACTACTGCAAGGTGATTTTCTTACCCTAGATTTACCATCTCATCTAGTAGCATTTCCTAACTTTCAAAAGCCCAATAAAGTAGTAGCTAATATTCCCTACAACATCACAGGACCAATTATTGAAAAGCTATTGGGAAGCATCGCCAATCCGAATCCAGAACCCTTTGACTCGATAGTGTTATTAGTACAAAAAGAAGTAGCACAGAGGTTATATGCTAAACCAGGGTCGAAAACTTTTGGAGCCTTAAGTGTGCGAGTACAATATTTAGCTGAGTGTGAATTAATTTGTACAGTGCCAGCTGGTGCATTTCATCCACCGCCAAAAGTAGATTCAGCAGTCGTGCGGTTGTATCCAAGGCAGATAGCAACACCAGCCATTAACCCCAAAAAATTGGAGAACTTACTAAAATTGGGGTTTGCAGCCAAACGCAAAATGTTACGAAATAACTTGCAATCAGTCGTTGATCGCGATCGCCTGACCCACTTACTGGAACAATTAGAAATAAATCCCCAAGCTAGGGCTGAAGACCTCAGCACTCAGCAATGGGTAACACTAGCAAATCAGTTAACTGACAACTGACAACCGACAACTGACATATATGCGTTCTTACACCTTAACTGCCCCTGCCAAAATTAACTTATACTTAGAAATCATTGGCGATCGCCCTGATGGTTATCATGAATTGGCAATGATCCTCCAAAGCATTGACTTGGCTGATCAAATTGAAGTGCATTCCCTTAGCGTTGATACTATCCGCGTTCATTGCAACCATCCCCAAGTACCCACAGACAAAAGTAATTTGGCATATCGGGCAGCAGAATTAATGGTAAACCAATTTCCCGAAGCCTTTAGTACTTATGGAGGTGTAGAAATTAAGATCAAAAAGCATATACCTGTAGCTGCGGGGTTAGCGGGAGGTTCAACAGATGCCGCAGCAGTTTTGGTAGGGATAGATTTACTGTGGAAGTTGGGATTAACTCAGTCAGAATTAGAAGAACTAGGCGCTACTTTAGGTTCAGATATACCATTTTGTGTAGCTGGTGGTACAGCGATCGCCACAGGTAGAGGTGAACAACTTGCTCCTTTATCAAGTTTAGATCATATATATATAGTATTAGCCAAATATCGCAGCTTAGAAGTTTCCACCGCTTGGGCATACAAAACCTATCGTCAGCAGTTTGGTAGTTCTTATTTGCAAGACGATAGTTTGACAGCGCGTGCCAGTAAAGTCCATTCCGGAGAAATGGTCAAAGCTATCCTCAACAAAGATGTTACAGAAATTGCCCAAAAACTGCACAATGATTTAGAGCGTGTAGTCTTGCCAGAATATCCCCAAGTTCTGCAACTGCGAGAACTCTTGGCCAATCAACAACAAGTGTTAGGAACAATGATGTCTGGTTCAGGGCCGACAGTTTTTGCACTTACAGAATCTGAACAACAAGCACAAACAGTTAAACTAAAAATTAGAGAAGCAATTCCTGACAAAGATTTAGAATTATTCGTAACTAAAACGACTACACATGGCATTCAGATTAATTCGTAATTCGTAATTAATAAATTTAAATTTCATCTGGATTTTCACACTTTGAATCTGTAGCCCCATGCCCAATGCCCAATGCCCCATACCTTAATTTAAAATGAACGACCCAAATTTAACACCACAAACAGAAACTCCACCCAGTTTGTTACGCTGTGTCACTGGAGCAGTGATTTCCGGAGGACTGAGCTTTGCAGTATACTCGTTGATGATTGCGATCGCGACCAATTTTGCCACTAAACCAATCCATTCAGATAATGTATTAACACTGAGAATTTCCTCTGCTGTTCGTACCTTAGTTGTAGGGGTGTTTGCCCTAGGAAGTGGGATCTTTGGCATAGTAGCAATCGGTTTATTGGCTTTGGCAATACAATCGATAATTCAGCAGTTGACAAAGCCTAAGAGCAATTAACAATTTTAGCCAAGATTGAAAGGTATGTAATCTCCTAGTTGAGAACGAGTATTGATTGATTGCAAATTCTGGTTTCGCGAAGCCTGAAAAAGTTTATTTTGCTGATTTTGTTGCTGTTTTCTCCAATTTTTGGGAGGTAGCCCGTGATGTTGATGAAATTGGCGAGAAAAATGACATGCATTTTGATAGCCCAATTTTATCGCAATCTGCTCAATTGTCTGATCAGTATCCTGCAACAAAGGACGTGCTGCTGCCATCCGGCGCTTGACAATCCAACCGTTAACAGTATCTCCCGTTTTTTTGGCAACTCTACTGGTTAAGTATGCTGACGAATAACCAACAGCATCGGCCACATCAGATAAAGTAATCCCTTGATCGTAGTTAGCTTCAATGTAATCAAAAACTTCTTTCAGTTGAGGAACCAATGGAAAAAAGGACTCAGAAGCTATATTATTTGTCGGCAGTGCTTCTGAGACTTGATGAGATTTAGTCGCATACCAATGTTTGAAGATTGCTTGTTTCTTTTCTAATCGAACGGCGATCGCTTTGAGTAATTCGTCTACTGTACAGGGTTTGGTAAGATAGTCATCTGCCCCCAATTCCATACCTTTACGAACAGATGCTTTGGCATCCCTACCAGTAAGAAAAATGAAGGGAATAATCGCTGTTAGAGGATCTTGACGCAGCGTATTCAAAACACCGTAACCATCCATATCCGGCATAGCAATATCGCAAAGTATCAAGTCTGGTAAATGCTTTTGTGCTTGTTCAATGCCAACTAGACCATTTTCAGCACCTATTGTGTCAAAATCTTCAGCCTCAAGAATGTCTAAGAAAAGATGGCGGGTAGGAGCATCATCTTCAATCACAAGAATTGTTTTCGACGATTTATGCATCATTTTTCTCTCACTATAATTTTTGGCAGGGAATAATGACCAAACTCTGTGCTGACTACACTATAAATTCTTAGGAATAGGGAACTACAATTAACTTTGTTTAGGGACTTAGAGAAAATCTACATATTTAGGATGGCAACATAACAGTCACAGTAGTACCTACACCAACCTCACTTTCTATTGCAATTTGACCACCATGTAAATCCACTAGAACTTTGACAATCGATAAACCCAGTCCAGTACCAGATATATTCTTGATATTGTTACCTCGATAAAATGGCTCAAAAAGTCGTTGTCTATCTGCTGCTAGAATGCCAATTCCTCTATCAATTATCTGGAAAATTACTTTCTCATCTTTATAAGCAAGTTGTAAATTAACCGCGCTACCAGTTGAAGAGTATTTAATCGCATTATCAAGCAAGTTCTTGAGAATACGCTCCAGCAGTTCTTGATCCACATTAGCGCTTAAAGAGTTACATTGACTCACAAAATTGATGACATTCTCAGCGCTACTCTTTTGCACTTGTGCCACTAACTCATGACAAAATTGAATCAAATCAAGTGGTTTGACATCGAAGTTAACTTTTGCTGCTTCTGCCTGTGCAAATAATAGGATATCATTTAAAATTAGGCTGAGTTTTTCAACTCCTGTTTGAATGTGATCAACTAGCGATCGCGTTTTTGCTATTGTTAGTTCATCAATGCGTTTCTGGAGTAAGCTGTTAGAGACTGAGACAACATTCAGCGGTGTGCGTAACTGATGGCAAGCCATAGAAACAAAATTTGCTCTTTGTTCACTCAGTTGCTTTACTTGTTTTAAAGCTTGATGAAATCCCGATTCTGCTTGTTTGTAGTCAGTGACATCAATACCTGCAATCATTTCCACTGGCGTACCCTCAAAATCAAACATTGCAACTGTACAAGCTAGCCAACGTTCAGTACCATCTTTGGTGAGAATATTAATCTCTTGATATTCAGAGTTTTTATTTTGGAGATGTCTGCGTTCTTTATTTTTGATCAGTTGGTCAATATCAAAGCCAGTTAGTAACTCTTTTTTTGTATAGCCAGTAAGTAACTCCACTGCTGGGTTGATATAAGATAGCTTTGAACCTTTAATGATGAAAATAATCGCATCCGTCGTTTCTACCAAAGTGCGAAATCTAACTTCATTCAGCCATAATATATCCTCTTTCTGCAATTTAGAAACTTCCTGTTGTGTATGCTCTACAGCATCGTTTAATTCATCAAACCATTTTTCCATTCTCAACTCTACTATTTCATCAGCGAAAGTTGGCGATAAACCCACTCCCAATACTCTCCTTTGTGCAATGCTAGTGCTATAATCATTAGATTTGCAATTGCTTATATGAAAAAGCCTTATACCCGTGCTAGCTTGACTGAACAAGAAATCAACGGATTTTAATTTTACTTTTGGCTGTAGTGCCAATTGAGATTTAGATTGAACTAAAGTAGAATCACCAGAATTCATCCTTATCACTCCACTCCTTTTAATCAGTTGGTAATACAGCCATTAATTAGTTACGAATCAGAATCATCTAAATTCTGATTTCACTACTAACTATCAAAAAACAAATTAAAGTAGAAAATAGTTAACAATGTTATTGTAAATATAATTTTACCAACATAGAGTAAACACTTTATTATCAGTTACATAAATAAACAATTTTTGATTGTGAATTTGAATAGACTAATTTATGTATAAAGTATCTGACTTTCTCCGGAGAAATAAGCTCTTGTAATGGTGAAAAAATTCACTAAAAATAATACATTCGTTGTGACGATAAATATAATCAGTTGTAACTCCACATTATGGCGAAAACAAATCTATTTGACAATTTCAGCTTATTGCATATTGATTTATTCTTTATTTTCATATTGTTATTAATTATTGATGTTTTGTCTATCGAAATCTAGATTTTTTTATTTAACATCAGCAATTTTTTGCTTGTAATTTTAATTTTACTCCTTCAAGGATTGAAGTACATAATAATATGCTGAGTCATCTTTCACAGGACGTACATTTTTATTAAAGTCCATATATATACTGCTAAGACATCTTTCAAAAGAAAGATAAAATGTTAAAACCGTATGTGTTGAGCAACACATACGGTTAATTTGAAGAGACAGGAAGTAGCAAAATAATCGTAGTAAGCTAGTACTATCAAGCTTGTAGACCTTAAATAACTTGCTAGTATAACCATATAATTTAGGTTGTAAATAAACATTATCTGCTATGGAAAGCCTTTAACTCTAAAATTGCTGATGTTTTAGCGATGGTAGTTATAACTTGATTTTAGGCATCTATAAAAACGAAGGATTACAAAGTTTTTAAATCTAGTAACTTTATTTATCCATAAATTATAAAGTAATTTTTTTGACTTTTAAAATAAGTGCAGAAGTTAATTACTATAACTATCAATTATCCCAACTTAATCAACCGTTTATCTTTGCTCAGTAAGCATTGTAGACGTTGAATTATAGTTAATATTGGTATTACGACTACGTATACGACTACCGTATAATTTGTTTTATAAACACAGCATTATTGTTTTGGTTCTACTTGTGATCATTATTAAGTAAATCAAGACGCATAAAGCAAATCTCAGTATTCAGTAGAAACATATATTACTAAGTGCTAAGGATGAGACGCTAACTTGCGATCGCAACAGCGAGATATAGTAAATTAAAAAGACAAAATCAAAAAAGAATCTTTAGATTGACATTTTTTTGTGACTGAATATAAATTTGTATAATTTTTAATTCTTAGATAAAATAGTACTCAATAAAGTTTTTCGTTTACAAGAAGTAATAAACTACAAAAGAGAAAAAAGAGATAAGTCTACCAAAAAATTAGACATATATCTGTGGATAAAGATTGAGTATTCTTAAAAAAGAAGCTACTTCTGCAATACGGGTCATCTGTAGGGGCTGGTTTAACTGGATCTTTCTGAGGCAGATAAAAATGCTGACTGGTTAAATTCACCCCTATTTTTAAAACCTATTTGCAATCATTACAAGCTTCCTAGTCTAGTAGGTAGTAAAAAAACTCTGAAAAACATAACTTTTGATTTTAGATAAAAAACATCAATCCCCAACAAAATCACTGTCTCAACTCAGAACTGCAAATATAACAAAATGAGGAAAGACTATGCATCAAAAAATGAATACTACTTATAGTTCGCAGACTGGCAATAAAATCAATACCGAACAAATCGAACAGATAATTAAAGCAATTATTGCCGGCAAGTATTCCTGGGCATGTGTTTTAATTCTGCGTTTTTCTGGTTATAACCCTATAGACTATATACCCTATCGCACGTACATTCGACTCTTGAAAAACAACTATTTAACTGACAGTTCTAAAACAAAAGAAGCTGATAATTTTGACATGAAACCAAATTGGATGAGGCTCTAAATTTAGAACGTCAATAGACAGCAATTACCCACTGTACTCCATACTCGCAACAAGTTTGATTAGTAAAGTTAAGCAGCGGTTTCATGCTTCATACTTTTTGAGTCACCCCATCTCCCGATTTGTCGCAGCTTATGATTTATCCACTCACTCCTGGTAATAACCGTCTGCACCCCATTCTCAGAGAGATTGTGTGGCACAAAAAACAAGAAGTAATGCAAATGCACCAACAGATGTCATTGGCTTCTTTGCAACGTCAATTAACTGCTGCTCCAACTGTGCGAGATTTCTTGACAGCCTTGCAACAAAATCCTCATCGACCCAGCTTGATTGCAGAAATCCAGAAAGCCTCACCACTTCATGGTATTATCCGAGCAGATTTTGACCCAATGGCGATCGCCAAAGCATACGAACAAAGTGGTGCAGCTTGTATATCTGTGATCACTGAAGCGTCATTCTTTCATGGCAGTTTTGAAACTCTGCGTGCCATCCGCCAGAGAATATCTTTACCCCTACTGTGCAAAGAGTTTATTATTGATCCTTGCCAAATTTATTTAGCACGAGCAGCAGGAGCAGACGCGGTGCTACTCATCGCCGCCATTTTGACAGACAGGGAACTCCAAGACTTGTTGCGAGTGATTCATTATTTGGGGATGAACGCCTTAATAGAAGTTCATAACTTGACTGAACTAGATCGGGTATTGAAGCTAGACGACATTCGTTTAATCGGAATTAACAATCAAAGTTACGAAGATTTTACAATCGATACCAGCACTACTCAAAGATTAATAGCAGCCAGGCGATCGCAGTTACAAAATTTGGGTGTGATGATCGTCAGTGAATCGGGATTATACACATATACTGATTTATTACTGGTGGGCGAAGCTGGTACACATGCGGTTCTTATAGGAGAATCTTTAATTAAAGAACAAGATATAGAACAAGCCGTGCGTCATCTAATGAAACTTGATCCTCCTAGTGGCCTGTCAACCCAAAAATGACAGGTGGAGGCAAGCAGGGGAAGCAGCACTTCGGCTACGCGGTAGTTGAGCGCAGTCGAAACTCAGTGACCGGAGGCAGGGGGAGTAAGAAAAGTAATTTGTATCAATAATTTCGTGAAATGGTATAAGTTATCTGCCAAGACAATTTTGCATGGTGGTTCGCATAGAGGAAAGAATTTCCTTCTTCATCTCCTCTGCCCCTCTGCCCCTCTGCTCCCCTGTTCCCTAAACTCTGGTACAGGATCATAACCACCAGGATGAAATGGATGACAACGGAAGATGCGCCGAGTTGCCATCCAACCACCACGCCACACGCCAAACCTTTCAATTGCTTCGATGGCGTACACAGAACAAGTTGGTTGAAAGCGACAAGTAGGGAGAAACAGCGGCGAAATAAACATTCTGTAACCCCGAATCAGCCAAATAAATAATAATTTCATTGCGATCGCCTAAATCTTATAATTAATAACAAAGGTAAAAATTACCCATTTTGTAAGATATTTGTTGACTTCAATTGTTGATTTAACCTCGATTTCCTCTTTGTGGCTGCAAATTACCATAGTTGCAGTTTGGGTGTTACTCATCCTCATAATCGCATGGTTAGCAAAACGTTTCGTTAGTGATGAGCCAGAAATATTACGCAAGATTGTTCATATTGGTACTGGCAATGTAATTTTGCTGGCTTGGTGGCTTGATGTACCTGCAAGTATAGGCATTACGGCTTCAATTATAGCGAGTGCCGTCACCTTATTATCATACAAATTTCCTATTCTTCCTGGTATTAACAGCGTCGGTCGTCAAAGCTTAGGCACATTTTTTTACGCTGTCAGTGTTGGTATTTTAGTTGCTTATTTCTGGCACTTGCAACAGCCCCAGTATGCAGCAATAGGAATTATGGTAATGGCATGGGGCGATGGACTAGCTGCCTTGATTGGGCAACGTTTTGGTAAACATAAATACAAAATCTTGGGAGCGCAAAAAAGCTGGGAAGGCTCCTTAATTATGGCTGTAGTCAGTTACCTTGTTAGTAGCTTAATTTTACTGGGTGTAGAAGGAAACATCTGGCAAACTTGGGTAATATCACTGGTGGTTGCTTTAGTCGCTACTGCCTTAGAAGCTATATCATTTTTGGGTGTTGATAATTTAACAGTTCCCTTAGGCAGTGCAGCCCTTGCTTTTGGGTTATTTCAGCTATGGCCACTAAAGTAAATTTGACACTGCTATACTCAAAAAGTGTAATTGTCTACTCTCCAAAGATAGAGATTAAAAAATATTAAATTATTGGTTAATTTTACTAAAATCATGCTTTAAAGTTAACCATAATTTTAAATAAAAATGCTGAATGACTGTTTTACCCATCTCTCAACCACTACTGCGTGATAAACAAGAAGCTTTAGACTTTCAAGACTTGCAAGGTTTATTACGTCTCAATTTGAAAATTGGTCAATTGAGAGTATTATCTGGATTTTATACCCGCATAGATCAGGTCTTTATCCTTTGGGGTCTAATATGTGCAGGTATGTTTTTGACAGCCCAGTTTTTACCTATTAGTTGGTATACACAAGCAATTTTGTGGTCAGTACTTACCTGCCTCGGTACGATGGGCATGGTAGTTTTGACTTGGTTTTGGGTAAGTGTAGAAAAGGTGCGTTGGCTGATATATTGTTGGGTGATTTTGATGTTAGGGGGAGTTTTAATCACCGACGCAAGCATTTTTTTGGGTTGGGGCGAAATTTTGATGCGTCTGTGTGCCTTATGGTTGGGATTGAGTAGTATTGGTTACTTGTGTACAGCATTAGCTTTGCGATCGCGTACTTTTTTGATGACAGCTATAATTCATCTGTTAGGAATTATGGCTATGCCTTACTTTGGTCAATGGCAATTTCTCGCTACTGGTATCATCATCATCATGAGTTTACTAATATTAGCCGAGTGGCAATGGGATATGCGCCAACCAATTGACAGCGATATTCTAACACCAGAACAAAAGCAATTTAACAAACAGCAGCAGCAACTTCGGCAGTTAGCAGACCTTTTAGATATTTCCCAATAAAGTAAATTGGTGTTCTCGTAATCATTAAACCTCTCTTCGTCCTGGGGAGAGGTTGTTAGTATAATTTATGACTTGACAATTTTAGATAATACCAATTTGAAGAATGATTGCTACAAATGTAGGTTGGGTTAAGCGACAGCGAAACCCAACATATATAAGGCTTTGAGGTGTTGAATTGAGGGACGAAACCCAACCTACGCGTCTGTCGCATTCTTTTCGGAAATTGGTATAACTAGAAAAAAATATTTATTATACCTTATATCCAATTTTTTAATAAAAAAATGTTTGACGTAGGGGTTTATTTCTCTATCCATTTTGTTCATACATTTAATGAATATTTGTTTAAATGCTTGAGATAACTTCAAAAGCATCCATAATTGACTATTTCGCCTCTAAGGATATTAGTATTTCTATAAAAAATGGAAGTTTTTATATCTACTTTGAGGAGTAAATATACAACTTTGATTTCTACCTCTAGGTTTATGAAATCTTGACAAACAGTACTTATAGTTAGGTACTTAGGTGGTCTGTCTATTTGAGTGTGTAAGTGAGGCTAACAATCATGTCACATAAAATAATTGCATCCAAAATCTACTCAGCAAAAGTTCTTAGCTGAACGATAGTCTTTGAAATGAATTGCAGCAATTTTGCTCTAGCAATTCGCCGCTTAAAGCAGCAACAGCAATTTCTTTAATCAGAATAATGTGCAGCATCAGATGTTGTAGGCTTGATAAAGCTATTTCTAGAGTTATCACAAGCCTAGCTTTTGCCAACAAAACTTTGTATATTTGGGCAACACTTAGTATTTAAGAGTTGTACTAGTAGTGCGTCAAAGACAAATTGACGTATAGAGACATCAAATTATCGTGTCTCTTTAACCGTCTGATTTTTACCCTAACTAAAAACCCAAGACTTTAACTCAATACATCAAACAATAATAAATTTGCGAGTAAGTCTCTACAATCCTTTTTTTAAATATAAAAAGGGGACTGGAGGAGATTATTGCTACTCGCTCAACGTAAGTGAGGACTTTGAGGGAGTTTGAGCGTTTTCCTCCGTGGTCTCAACGCCTTATCCACGTTTGAGATTTGAGAAAGATCATTTTTGCGTGTCGCGCATACCCTTCTCATTCCCCTTTGATGATTATAACCGATCGCAAAACAAGATTGTTGCTACTGTTAGCAGCATACATTGCCATTTCACTAAATATTGCACTCAAGACCCATTTTACAGGAGTTTTCCTACTCCTCCTGAATGAGCAATTTGCCATCAAGTCAT